>PAQA01000062.1 GCA_002709155.1 Rhodospirillaceae bacterium | reverse complement strand
CTGCCAAGTTGTTGTGAACTTCGGGAACACGTGGTTGTGACAGCGCAATCTTTTGATAAATGGCAACAGCTTCAGTTGCGTGTCCTTGCGACATCAACCTGCTTGCCTCTCGTGAGTGTTCTATCCAATCAGAACCTGACATATTTTATTTCCAATATTTAATGACATTTATATATGAACATCGAATGCAATGCTTATTCTCTCTCCCTCATCAGAAAAAGGGATCGTTCCATGCCAAACATATGATGGAAACAGTACTACTAAACCAGGCTCCGGCTTAATCTTTCGTATAAACTTCTCTCCGCCAAAACTAGGAAGTCCATAACCTGGCCTATTGAACTCAATCCAACCTGCCGTTGGGTCACTTTCTCTGCCATTTCCCTCATAGGTGTTGACATAAAATACACCACTCAACCAACCTTTATTGTGTATGTGCCCTGATTGATAATTCGTTGGGCCAAGGAAGTTTGCCCAAATATCTATGCTATATTTATCCGGTTTAATCGCTAAAAATGGATGATTTTGGTCGGACGGTAAAACTGAAATGTACTGATTTATAGTTTTCTCGAGACTTAATTTTAAAATATCTAAAATTGGATCCTGATGCTCAAAAAGCCTTGGCACTATTGCGCCTCCTCTGATTGCCCTTTGGGTTGGGTCCCATTCAGATGTGCGATTTGGATGCCTTTTTAATACCTCTCTTAATTTGGAATTGAAACTATCTATACTTCCATACTTTTCATCTATCTCTAAAAATCGAGACGTTACCAAGTCACCAAACCCTACTAAATAATCTACGTTTGATTTATCATCTGCTCCCATCAAAGCTACTGTTTTATATGCAACTGATCTGATGTTGTGAGGATCCATTTCAAATACAGAATTTAAAGTTTTTAGAGCTTCATATGGTTCCTTTAATTTTAAATAAATAGCAGCCAGATTGTTTAACGCCGGTATTGAGGCCGGTTCGATAATTGATGCTTCACGATATAGGCAAAGCAAAATACTCAACAGTTTATCATTTTGCAAAGAATTGGACTGGATCAAATTACCAAGAGAAATAAGTGTCGCTGCTTGACTTGGATATAATAGAATAGCTCGCCTATAGGCTTTGCCTGCAATATCATATTCATTAACTTGACTATAATAATCACCTGCTAAAACATATGCCTTCATATACTCTGGATAGTGTTTTAACACTATAGGTAAGATTTTCTTGACTTCATCATATTTGCCATTTGTGAAAGATAACTTTGCCAAGAGAGTCAGGGCTATTGGATGCGTATTAGCCACTTTTAGGATATCACGGTAAATACGTTCTGCTTCTTTGAGCTGGCCCGAATTATGGTAAGCAATCCCTGTTGAAAGAGCTTTTTGAATATCCATAAACTATCAACAATCTATTAATCTAATAATTTTAACAATTTACCTATAAACTGCTATTTTCCAAACTGACTTAAAGTTACAAATCATCACACACGCAACTAGACAGCGCCGTCGCTTTATTTTATACACCGAGTTAGTGCTTTTAATGTACAGATATTTTTGTTCGTTTTCGCACTTGCCCAGGTAGCTCAGTTGGTAGAGCAGTGGACTGAAAATCCGCGTGTCGGTGGTTCAAATCCGCCCCTGGGCACCATTTTTTATAAAATCTGTTTTTCTCTTTGCCTTTTAGTAGAATCCACAAGCCTAATCGCTCAAAGAACACACCGCTCAATCAACTACCGAAGTCCAACGATGGTAACGCCCGCAACACCAGAAACGACTATAAACCAGCGGTGAAGGTTCCAACCACACCCTTTTTCTTCAAGTTCTTGATCTTAAGCATACTGTAGCCAAGTTCCGTCAACACCTCCTCGTTATGCTCGCCAATATGCGGGCTATGAGTGAATCGGTCGTCAGTCTCCGGAATAGGCTGACCTGGAACAGTCGCCATTGGAATAACCCCTAAAGTGTCGTTCTCAACCAAGCGGATGGCGTTGACTGCTTGAACCTGCGCATCCTCAAATAGATCGATATGGGTCTGTACCTTCGCATTCAAGATATCAGCTTCGGAAATCAACTTATTCCATTCTTCGCTGGTCTTGGTCTCAATGATAGGGCGGATTTCGGATAGCAAAAATTCACCATTTGCAACTCTCTGACGCGGCCCAACGAATCGCGGATCATCAATCCATTCCTCCCTACCGATTAAGGTACAAAAACTCTTAAACTGGGTATCGCGGCGGGCATTGATCGATATAAAGCCATCCTTCGTTTTGAAATTTCCCACCGGCATGCCGATAGGTTCCACATCTCCGCCTTGGAGATAGGACTCCATAATTGCGGCCTCTTGGAACACCATGGCTGATTCCAACAAACTAGTTTCGATTAGCTTGCCTTTGCCTCTCATTGCCTGCCCGTACAAAGCGGCGGCTGCTGCCTGGAAAGCATAGAGGCCGCTGGCAAAGTCGATAGCCAACATGTTGATCCGTTGCGGCAGACCGTTGATATCACGATTGATCGACATCATTCCAGTATATGCTTGCATTACGGAGTCGGTCGCGGGTTGATCGCGACGCGGTCCTTTCTGACCAAACCCAGTAACCCCAACGTAGATGACTTTTGAGTTTGTTTTGACAACAGAATCATAATCGAGGCCAAATTTTACAAGCTTTCCGACCCGATAATTCTGGATCATCACGTTGCATTCAGCTGCTAGTTGTTTTGCAATCTCTATTCCGTCCGGCACCTTCAAATCAACGGCAAGGCTCCGCTTTCCACGATTAACGACAACTGAATGGGCTGTCTGGTCGCCAACGGCTTTGCCGAGCTGGCGACCCCAGCATCCAGCACCAGGCGGTTCTAATTTTACTACGTCAGCACCGTTGCGAGCGAAATGCATACCGCAATAGGGCCCTGCAACGCCTTGACTAAGGTCGAGCACTTTTACTCCTTCGAAGGGCAGATCATCGTGCACCATTTATTTAATTTCCAGTCGAATTCATATAGTTCGTTCTAAGTACCCATATAACCTAAACAGCGCGCCATTATCAGCCATCATGCCAAAATTATTCTCACTCACTGGCACTTTACGCTTTATATAGTAGTTTTTATTATTTAGGTACGTTGTAACCAGATATCCCCATCGTCAATTATCCTCATATCATTGTGGTGGTAAAGAAATAGCTGGGAGTTAATAACAGTTTTTAAACTAGTTCAGAAATAATATTTGGACATATGACAATAAGGCAAATAAAACTTTCGGAAGCAGCAAATAAATGGCTAAACCCCTAATTGATTTACCAGTCAATACTCAAGCCCCTCTCCAAGTTCATGTGAATAGAAACGGTTACAAAGAGAGCATGCATGAAATTGATGTGGCTGTTTGTGATGCAGACGGAAAAGTTATATTGGGTATGGGCGATGAAGAAAGCGTGATTTTTCCTCGATCCGCAATGAAACCCCTTCAAGCTATTGCACTTGTCGAACTTCTAAACTCGTCAGCCGATATTCCTGAGTTTTCAAACGCTGAAATTGCATTAATTTGTGCAAGCCATAATGGTGAAATATTGCATACTGAGGCTGTAACTAAGTTACTTGATAAATTTGACATATCAATTGATGAGCTGATTTGTGGTGCTCACTGGTCAACGCATCAAGAAACGATGATATCACAGGTTCGACGCATGGATGAACCTCATAAAGTCCATAATAATTGCAGCGGCAAACATGCCGGCATGTTAATCCTCTCAAAACTTATGAATGGAAAGACGGCCGGCTATGCTAAGCTGACCAATATGGTCCAACAGCGTATACTGGGCACTTTGGAGTTCATGACCGGTTTAGATTTGATGCAGTACACACATGGCATAGATGGCTGTGGTGCGCCCGTGTTTTCAGCCCCGCTGGGAAATTGGGCGAGGGCATTTGCTCTATTTGCTGGTGGCGGAGAACTACCTGAAACAAGGCATAACGCTTGCCAGAGAATACGTAAGAGTATAGCAGCAAAGCCATTATACATTGCCGGTCATGATAGAGCATGTAGCGCTATAAACTCTGCCTACGGCGAAGCTATTACCGTTAAAACAGGTGCCGAGGGTGTTTATTCTGCTGCATTTCATGAATTAGGTCTGGGAGCCGTGCTAAAAGCCAGAGATGGTAACAAAAGAGGAGCAGAAGTTGCTATAGGCGCAGTTATCCGAGCTTTAGGTTATCCAACAAGTGGCTTGGTTAAGAACTTTTTCGAACCAACGCTGCTAAACTGGGCGGGGGAAGAGGTTGGTGACATTACCGTGCCGCAGTTCCTGTAAGGTTTTAGCTGTCTAAGCATTTTTTTCTACTTTACCAGAAAGCATCCGCTTGGCCTCTTTAGATAGTTAGAGTAAGCGTCAACTGTTGCGGAGTCGAGAAACCACTCGAATGAGGTTTTCGCATCACCGCATTACCTTAGTCCATAGCAAATGCAGCGGCCATGATTAGGTGTCAAACGTATTGTAGCGCGAAGAGCGCTTTTATTTAAGTGGATTGTTATTAATCAAACGGGCTACCCTGCTATTTATACTATGAGTAGAGGTGGATCTATTAACTAGATTCGTGACAGCTTGGCTAACCACGGCAAGCGTTATCGGGCACACACATATGGCTTTTGAAATGGTCCAAATACATGACGCGATTATTGAAGGCGCTTTTTATCAAAATTTTTTCCAATGGGAGTTAGATGACACATGAAACGTATTTATGAGTTTGCACGCAAACCAGCAATTCGAAATTATACAATTTTGGATCTTCAAGACCTGAAAGTAACAGGCAAAAAGCTATCTATGGCCAATCCATCAAATGCCAATGAAATACGAGCCTGTAAAGAAGCAGGCATTGATTTATTCGTTGTTGGCATGGATCAAATAGACGATGTTCGCTCCATCGCACCAACGCATTTCACTCGTGTGGGATCAAGATGGGCACAGTTCGACTCTAACGAAGAACTCCTAGCTGATGCCTTCGAAGCAATGCGTCGTGGTGCGGACATGTATTATACTTTGCGTTCACTTAATGCCATAGAGATGATGACACGCGAAGGCATACCGGTACAAAGCCATATAGGGCTCATACCCACTTTCAGTCACTATTGCGGTGGTTTGCGTGGATGGGGCCGCAAAGCTGATGAAGCACTTAAAATATTTGAGACCCTCAAACGAATGGAAGATGTAGGCGTAATTGCTGTGGAAGCAGAGTGTATAGCCGAAGAAGTGTTAGAAGCAGTCAATAAAAAAACCTCTATTGTGACCTTCTCATTGGGGTCGGGAATAGCGGGAGATGTAATTATGTCTTTTGTAGCTGATATTTGTGGTGAGGCTAGCGAAGAGGATAAACCACCAAAACACGCTCATGCTTTCGGCAATGTTGGACGCTTACACAAACAGATCCATGAAGAACGCGTTGCGGCTCTTGGTCAGTTCCACAGCGAAGTAGTTGCAGGCAACTTCCCATATCAACAAACCAACATCTCAATGCATGAGGGAGAAAGAGATAAATTTTTCGAGGCGCTTGATAAATGGAGCCCGACGCATCAATGATGGGTGGATTTAAATATGGATAATAATGGATGTTAAGGTAAAAAACTTTAGTAACTAGTGTAAGTAACGCTGTTAATTGGTTTGAGGAGCAAAAAATCTTTCTCAAACCTGAGTTATTATCCAGATTAAACCACTTTAGCAAGGTACATAGCTCACCGCTTAGCACCATTTCTATTAAATAATCTTGTTATATTAATATATATGCAACGCAGAATAGCTTCATATAGATGCCAATTGATGCATTTTCGATATTACTGCATTCTATAAACTTTGCTTCCATTTATTATTAATTGATTTATTAAAAGAAGCCTCTCCGTAGCGGTGATTTGGAAACCAAATACAAAAAGGATATTAACTTGTTTTGTGGATATTGATTACTTGCACTCTTGTAACAACGCTCTATGGAACAAATTTGACAATCGCAAATGTTTCATTACCCCAAATTCAAGGTGCATTATCAGCCAGCCCAGATCAAATCTCCTGGGTCGTCACATCAAATTTAATTGCAACAGCGGTTACCATTCCACTGGCGGGTTGGATAGCAAATAGGTTTGGCCGACGGCGTTCTATGATATGGGGCGTTACTGGTTTCGCCATCGCGACCTTAATGTGTGGACTCTCCGCATCTCTAACTGAACTCATTTTATGGCGCGTTTTACAATCGGCTTTTTGTTCACCACTAGCGGCTATCGCGCAGTCTGTCGTTATTGATGAATTTACCGGTGAAAGAAGAGCGAAGGCCACATCCATTTACATGATGGGTGTAGGAATACCTGCCACCGTAGCCCCGATAATAAGTGGATATGTCTGTGAAGAATTATCTTGGTCCTGGGTATTTTTCATTTTGGTACCAGTAGCATTTCTTGCTCTATTTGGATTATTAAAGTCGATAAAACCCGACCCACCAAGCCCAAGGAATATAACACTTGATTGGATTGGATTTATCAGCCTAGCAATTACAATTGCATGCATTCAATTAGTGCTTGATCGTGGAGAACGCGAAGAATGGTTGAGTTCAGGTGAAATTCTACTCGAATGTTTTTTAATTATAATATTTGGTTGGATATTTTTCTCTCATAGTTTAACGGCCAAACTTCCATTGTTTGATCTACGTCTTTTCCTAGAGCGCAATTTTACATTGGGTATCGGCATACACTGTATATTTGGAATGTTATTTGTTACACCGATGGTGCTTATCCCTTCAATGCTTCAACAGCTTACTGAGGTGCCCGACTTCACAGTTGGTATCCTAATAAGTCTACGTTTTATAGCGACAGCAATAGCAATGCTAATAATGGTGTTTTTCGCAAGCCAGTGGCATCCAAAATTCCTGCTCTTACTTGGATTTGGTCTTCACACATACGCCGGAATTCAAATGGCCACATTTGATATGAACACATCAATACTTGAGATGGCTTGGGCGTTATCAATTACAGGGTTAGGCGTTGGTTTTTTATGGGTTCCTATGACCATAGTGACATTTTCGAATTTAGACCCAAAACGTTCTGTAGAAGGTGCCATGATGTGGAATTTCATGCGCAGCATCGGGTCGAGCTTTTACATTTCATTGAGCTTTATAGTAATTTTCCATACACAGAAGATTAATTACGCAGACCTCGTGCAGTGGATAAATCCATACATCAATCATTTAAAGAGTAATTTTCTGGCCAACGGTCAAACCAGCTTAATTGGTGCAGTCGAAGAAATTAGCCGCCAATCCACCAACATCGGTTATATCAATGTCTTCAATTTTTTCTTATGGACCTCACTACTCGCATACCCTCTAATTATGTTAATTTCATGGCCCCCCCAAAAGCGTGGGCAATAAATCTTAACTCGCTTTCTTTTGCATATGTTCTGCCGCATTGAAATAAGGTAGGTTGTCTCGGCTGGAACAGCCCATCACGGCTAGTCTCTCTGCAATTCTGAGGGCCTTCAGATATTTTCGTTCTATCTCAATATCTGAATGGTCTGCCAAAATATTACCGCAAAGAGATATGCCGTAGTGCGATTGAAGTGTACGTATTTGTTTTCCTGCTAGCATTCCGTTCGCTATGAGCGTTAACTGAAAATCATCTTGCTTAACTATTTGGATTTTTTTATCTACTAGATAAGCTCGTATTTTTGCTTCTGTGTTTAACGCAACATCCCAAAATTCAGATTCAGAATTGGTAGCCTCGCTTGAAACTTCGGAAAACGCCATGCAGAAAGCAAGAAACACCATTTCTTTAGGTTCTGCAGACTTCCAGGCCGCGTTTCCAAGTGTTCCCCATATTGATAAGTCCATCTCCTGATAAACCTTTTCAACTCTATCGTAAAAAAGTCTTCTCAACCCAATTTCATTGAGAGTGCTGTCTATTTTCTGCTCTTTCCGAATATCAATCGAAGCAACCGATCCACAAACGGGACACCCACTATCTGAGTACGTATTCTTCTTGTAGATGTGAGAACAACGAAGACCTGAATCCAATTTGTTTTCACATAATAGGAAAATATTATCATTATCATCGTGCTCGAGCTGTTGCCCAATCCAGTTAAAACGATTTTTGAATTGTACATAGGAACGACGATGGTTCCACAAACTCCATTGCAACTTTTCCACTGGACCAAACGTGCTCCAGTTCGAACTAACATCGATTACAACACATTTTCCCTTGCCTGGTGCGGAGCGAAGACCTCTTCCAACGGTTTGCCCCCAAACAACTTTAGATAAAGTTGGGCGAAGATGAACAATTATATTACAGTGAGGATTATCCCAACCTTCAGCGAGAACACCAACCGAGACCATCGCCTCTATTTCCCCATCCTCGTGCTGTTTTAGTAACCTCATTCGTTCTGCTATTGGAGTATTAGCGGTCACTATTGCTGCTTGAATACCTGCCTGCTCAATTTTTTCTAAGGTCACCTCTGCGACCGTTACATCGGGGCAAAACCAAGCTGAAATTGGCTTGGGAGAGACATTTTTCCTCTCCTCTTCATAAATAAAAAGCGCATAATCGATCATCGAGGACTTTACGATTGCCGGCGCTAATTTGGAAACTGGAAAATCGCCTGAACTAATATCTATGCTTTTCAAGTCAAGATCATGAACAAAATGCGGTCTATAAATTGGTGGCACCAATATGCCTTCTTCTATTAGAGTCTCAATATCCGCACAGTCAATGATCGCATCAAAGGCTAAATTCAGTTGGTCTCGCTGATCTCCGGTTCTTCGTTCAGGTGACGCGGTAAGCCCCATGAATTGAGCGTCCGGTTTCCCATGGCTTTCAAAATCATCTAGAATTTTCTTGTACCCGGACCCGTTCGGTGAAACTCGATGGGCCTCATCCACTATGATAAGATCCGCCAGTCTTATGGCCTCTTCTAGAACCTCTTTAGCCCGCATATTTGTCGAAAGTAAAATATCATAATCATTGAAAGCTGGGCCAGAGTCCGACAGAGATAATTTACGCACCTTGTGACGTTTACTCAATGCACGTTCAAGCTGCTCTAAAAGAACTAACCGATGACACAGGACTAATATTTTTTTTTCTTTATAAAAACGCTCCACAATTTCACTAGCGAGGATCGTTTTCCCTGCCCCCGTCGGAGCTTTGAGAATAAACCTTTTGTTTTGTTTAATGATTGAGGGATAATCATCTATTATCTTTTGCTGCCAGCTTCTCAGGATCATTAGCTTTGTATCACTTCGTTTTTTATTTTATTTAATAACCGGGCTTTCATATCAATCCATTTCTCTAACAGGTGAGAAATAATACCGTAGGCAATTAAATTCAAGCGCATCACCCGAACTAACTAAATGATCTGGTGAGGACCTTATATTTATTAAACAAATTCTTTAAACTCATCAACGGTTGGCGGTGGGAGTGGGATTTGAACCCACGGTACGCTTTCACGCACAACGGTTTTCGAGACCGCCCCGTTCAGCCACTCCGGCACCCCACCATAATTAGGCACTTTGCCTTTGTTTACTAGCTCATTGGTATATAGCCAACATCTTTCTCAAATTTAAGACATTAAGCGCAATTTTTTAACGATTTTGCTCTTATAAATCAGCTTTCTCAGTTGACAGTCGCAGCTTGCACTGTATATTCCGCGGCTACGCTTAGTTAATAAATAAAAACCGTGCATGTAAATCTGTAAAAAAGAGTTGTGCTATGTATGCAGTACTAAAAACTGGAGGCAAACAATACAAGGTTGCCCCCAATGATATAATAATGGTTGAAAAACTAATAGCAGACGCTGGGACTTTAATTGAGATTGATGAAGTGTTGATGATCGGTGACGAAGAAACATCAACCGTAGGAGCTCCATTGATAGAGGGTGCCCGGGTGGCTGCTGAGGTTTTAGAGCAAAAGCGCGCCAAAAAGATAACAGTATTTAAGAAAAAACGACGCCAAAATTATCGAAGAACTATAGGACATCGTCAAGAACTAACAGTGTTGAGAATAACTGATATACTGGCAGCGGGGGAATCCAAGAAGCAACCTAAGGCGACTTCCAAGGCTAAAACAGCTGACAAAGAGCCAAGCAAAACCAAAGCTGCACCAAAGGCAAAGGCCGCACCGAAGGCAAAGGCCGCAACAAAGGCAAAAGCTGCACCAAAGGCAAAGACCGCACCGAAGGCGAAAGCTGCACCGAAGGCGAAAGCTGCACCGAAGGCAAAAGCCCCACCAAAAGCCGAAGCTTCAAATACAGAGGAGTAGGGAAAAATGGCACATAAAAAAGCAGGTGGTAGTTCCAGAAATGGACGTGACTCAGCCGGCCGACGTCTTGGCGTAAAAAAATATGGCGGGGAAATAGTGGTTCCTGGAAATATTTTGGTTCGTCAGCGCGGAACGAAATTCCATCCTGGAGTGAACGTCGGTATGGGTAAAGATCATACTTTATATGCCAAAACAGCGGGAGAAGTTGCGTTCCAACACAAAACAGGTAATAGAACCTATGTAGTGGTCCAACCAAAGACGTTAGCCGCCGAGTGAAAATAACCTAACCAACTAATATAAATCTAAGTCAGTTTTTGGATCTGTAGGCCGCCGTATTTTGACCAAAAATGTTTACTGGTATAATAGGTAAACTCATTAATCAACTATTCAGTGAAAGAGATAGTATCTACTCCTTTGATGATGTGACGCAATAGAGCCTGCAGAGATGAAGTTTCTTGATCAAGCAAAAATACATATAAAAAGCGGTGATGGTGGAAACGGGTGCGCGAGCTTCAGACGCGAGAAATATATTGAGTTTGGTGGACCCGACGGAGGAGACGGTGGTCGTGGGGGTCATGTCATAGCTGAGTGCGTTGATGGATTAAACACCCTAATCGACTATAGATATCAACAACACTTCAAAGCTAAAACCGGTAGACCAGGTGCAGGAAAACAAAAATCTGGCGCGTCGGGCGATGACATAATACTCAAATTACCAGTCGGCACACAAATTCTTGATGAGAGTAAACATAATATTTTAGCCGATTTGACACAGATTGGACAAAAAATAATACTTGCCATGGGCGGTGACGGTGGTTTTGGAAACATTCGATACAAGACTTCCACCAACAGAGCGCCACAGAAATTTTTACCTGGGTGGCCCGGTGAAGAGAAATCTATTTGGTTAAGACTAAAACTTATAGCAGACGCTGGATTAGTCGGCCTCCCGAATGCTGGAAAGTCAACTTTATTATCCGTAGTCACGCATGCGAAACCAAAAGTTGCTGATTACCCGTTTACAACACTTCATCCCAATTTAGGAGTAACAGGTTTTTTAGATAATGAATTTGTTATTGCTGACATCCCAGGATTGATAAAGGGAGCGCACCAAGGGTTAGGGCTTGGTGATCGTTTTCTCGGACATGTTGAGCGATGCTCCATTCTATTGCATTTAATAGATGTAAATCAAAAAGATCCCTTTCAAGCATACAATACTATTCGTAATGAACTTAAAGCTTACGGGGCTGGGTTAGAAAATAAAGCAGAGATTATCGGAGTAACAAAAATCGATACTGTGGATAATGAAAATGCAGAAAAAATAAGGGATTATTTGTCTAAGGCCACAAAAAAACCTGTATTTTTAATCTCCTCTTCAACTCAAAGGGGCTTGAAAGAGATATTATCTAATTTATCACTAGAAATTAAAAACCAAAAATCCGCGCTTAAAACTAAGGATATCCGCCATAGAGGTAACGAGGCATGGAGCCCTCATTGAAAAAAAAACGTAAAACCCCAATACTAGCACCCACAGGTCGTTTGGTAGTAAAGATCGGTTCCGCCCTCCTCGTCGACGAGCGGACAGGTGAAATCCGACATGAATGGTTGAATGAGCTGGCGGACGACATAGCACAACTCAAAAATAAAGGCAAAGAAGTGCTAATAGTATCATCCGGGGCAATCGCTGTTGGGAGCCAGCATTTAGGAATTAACCAACAAATTTTAAAGCTAGAAGAAAAACAGGCGGCGGCAGCCACTGGGCAAATCAGATTGGCGCACGCTTACGAAACAGCATTAGCCAAGCACTCAATTACTGTCGCTCAAATACTATTATCACCGGGTGACACAGAGGAGAGACGACGTCATTTAAATGCTAGAGCAACATTAACGACGCTGTTAAAGCTTGGTGTGATCCCAGTAATCAACGAGAATGATACTGTTACGACAAAGGAAATCCGTTTCGGGGATAATGACAGACTTGGAGCGCGAGTTGCTCAAATGATTAGCGCCGATACGCTTATACTTTTATCTGACGTTGACGGTTTATATGAGCGGGACCCCAAAAAGGACCCAAGCGCAAAACATATAGAGAATGTAGAACGTATCACCCCAGAGATTATCGCAATGGCAGGTGTCGCTGGGACAGACTATGCATCTGGCGGCATGATCACCAAGCTTGAAGCCGCCAAAATAGCAACCAGTGCGGGGTGTAGAATGGCAATTGTCGCCGGAAAAATAATGAACCCGCTTGCTGCTTTGGAGAACGGTGCTCGCTGCACGTGGTTTCAAGCTTCATCGACACCGCGGGGAGCTAGAAAGAGCTGGATTGCAAGTGCTATCAACCCTAACGGCGCGATTTTTCTAGATGAAGGGGCGATGAAAGCCTTATATAGTGGACGAAGTATCTTGCCTGCAGGTATATTAAAAGTAACAGGATCTTTTAAAAGAGGGGATTTAGTGACTGTTCATAGCCCGAATGGAGATGAGCTGGCAAAGGGTCTAGTGGCTTATTCAGCGAGCGATACAATTATGATTAAGGGCCACAAATCCAAGGAAATCGAAAGTATATTGGGTTACCGAGGCCGCGATGAATTAATACATCGAGACGATCTAGTCTTGAATGAATAGAGATATTTCAATGAAATCAGAGAGCAAAACTTCAACAAAAGATATTTCTTCACTAATGAGTGAAATGGGTGCAAAGGCGGCTGAAGCAGGACAGATAATAAAGCAAGCCACATCAAAGCAAAAAGATAGCGCTCTGAAAATTGCGGCACAGCAAATAAAGAATAATAAAGATATAATTTTAAGAGCTAATTCCACTGATATCGATCAAGCCTCCAGGAAGGGGTTGAAGAGTTCATTAATCGATAGACTTGATTTAGGTGGTGACAGGCTTGAGAATGTGGCTATTGGTTTGGAAAGTATAGTGGAGTTACCTGATCCAGTGGGCCAGGTAATAAAATCATGGCGCCGTCCAAATGATCTCGAAATAAGCCAAATCAGTGTTCCTCTTGGTGTTATTGGCATTATTTACGAATCTAGGCCAAATGTAACGGCAGATGCCGGCGGCTTGTGTTTGAAATCGGGGAATGCTGTGATTCTAAGAGGCGGGTCAGAATCGTTCAACACCTCCAAAGCAATCGTTTCTTGTCTGCACGAGGGACTTAGGTCCGCAAATTTGCCAGAAAACTGCATTCAGTTAGTTCCAACGAAAGACCGAGGGGCCGTTGGTCAGTTACTCACCATGACTAAATATATAGACGTTATCGTCCCGCGTGGAGGAAAATCTCTTGTAGAGCGTGTTCAAAACGAAAGTCGTATCCCAACGATCGCACATTTAGAGGGGCTTTGCCATGTTTATGTAGATAACGATGCCGACACGGAAATGGCTTGTAATATTGTGTTAAACGCAAAAATGCGTCGAACTGGGGTCTGTGGAGCCGCAGAAACACTCTTAATAGATCGACAAGCAGCAGACAGACTATTACCACTTTTAGCCAAAACGTTGATGGAAGAAGGTTGTGAACTCAGAGGAGATACTTCTTCTAGAGCACTTGTATCCGGCATAAAAACTGCAACAGAAAGTGATTGGAGCACAGAATATCTAGATGCAATTTTATCAGTTAAAGTAGTAGATGGAGTGAGTGGGGCTATTACCCACATTAGTAATTATGGATCAAATCATACGGACACTATAGTCACCAATAACGAACTGGTTGCAGAGAAATTTTTAAGAGAAGTAGACAGCGCTATAGTGCTGCATAATGCATCAACACAATACGCCGATGGCGGAGAGTTTGGTCTTGGCGCCGAAATTGGTATATCAACAGGGCGTCTTCATGCGCGGGGACCTGTAGGCGCCGAGCAACTAACCTGCTTCAAGTACGTTGTACGCGGCAACGGACAAACACGCCCGTGATCCAAAAAAATATTTTATTTAGTCGGAAGAAAAAAACTATACTGCCCTCATCTGCAGTCAAGGGAAGTTTCAATGGCCAGACCATTGGATTACTCGGGGGTTCATTCAATCCTGCTCATGCTGGACATAAAATGATAACAGAATTTGCTCTCAAACGACTTCGTTTAGATACAATATGGTGGTTAGTGTCCACCCAAAACCCCTTGAAATCAAAGATGGGCATGGAACCCCTAACTGATCGCATCAATACAGCACGTTCTATAGCAAATCGCCCAAAAGTGTCCGTCAAGCCAATCGAATTTCAATTAAATACTCTTTATACAGCCGACACAATTCGTATTCTTAAAAAAAGATATCGTCAAACCAAGTTTGTGTGGATCATGGGAGCCGATAATCTCGCTCAATTCTCAGAGTGGAAAGATTGGGATAAAATCGCCACAATGGTAACTATTGCGGTATTCAATCGCCCGGGTTATTCACAAAAAGCTTTGTCTAGTAGGATGGCTAGGAAATATTCGGGCCGCCGGATATCCGAACGAAAATGTGCATTAGCAGCCAAATTAAAGCCTCCACGATGGGTATTTTTACACACATTATTGAATCCTATTTCATCCACTAAAATAAGAGAAAAAAATAAATGCAACCTCACGGATAAAGGAGAACGTCATATCTAAAACTACTACCACGGTCCATAATGCAGATTTGGTGACCCTTGTTACCAAAGCTTTAGAGGATTTTAAAGCGCATGAAATTGTTAGCATTGAACTAACAGGAAAATCCTCAATCGCCGACCATATGCTAATAGCAAGTGGAACTTCTTCAAGGCAGGTCACTGCCATGGCAGAAAACGTCATAAGCCGCCTGAAACAAAATGGGGTCAAATCAATTAATGTGGAAGGTATCAATTTTGGTGATTGGGTTTTAATCGATGGTGGCGATATAATTATTCATCTTTTTCGGCCCGAAGTCAGAGCCTTTTACGGCCTAGAAAAAATGTGGGGCGTAGAGTTTGAAACTAATTGATAAAAACCTCAATAGGGAATAAAAATTTATATCTGAACATGAGAATCACTATTGTAGCGGTCGGAAAGCTTCGCCAAAGCATCTTTAATCAACTTTACAGTCTGTATGCAAAGCGCCTTAGGTGGGAACTCAGGTTGCGTGAAATTGAGCCTCACAACAGCAAAAATATAAAAGAACAACAACGGCACGAATCAAATCGATTGTTGGCTCTTATTCCTAATAGCGCCCAGATTATAATATTGGATGAAAATGGAGAAACGTTATCTAGCTCCGAGCTAGCATCTTGGATAGACAGCAAGATACAAAATGGCAGCAAAGATATTTGCATAGTAATTGGCGGCGCAAATGGGTTAGACCTAAATATTTTTCCAAAATCACACTTAATACTAGCACTCGGTCGCTTAACTTGGCCTCATCTCATGGTTCGTGGTATGATACTTGAGCAGATTTATAGAGCACAACAGATCCTTTCAGGTCATCCATATCATAAAGACTAACTATCGAAAGCGCAGAGATAGCTATGAAACCAATCATTCTTTGTATTATGGACGGCTGGGGAATCAGCAATGAAACAAATCATAATGCAATCAAAATGGGGAATACACCTGTATTTGATGAACTTCTGAGAAAATACCCTAATGGCGTCATGCAAGCATCGGGAGTACATGTTGGATTGCCCTCAGGCCAGATGGGAAATTCAGAAGTTGGCCATATGAATTTGGGCGCTGGCAGAATCGTGTTTCAAGACTTACCTCGCATTAATAATATAATAGAAAATGGTCTTTTAGAAGACAACTTGGCACTAAATAATCTCATAAAAGAGGCAAAAAGCTCAAATGGCAAATGCCATTTGATTGGATTACTTTCAGATGGCGGCGTTCATAGCCATCAAAGTCATTTAGAGGGCATAGCCAATTATTTAAGTAATGCTGGTATCGAAGTATGTTTTCATGCGATCCTCGATGGAAGAGATACATCGCCCCAAAGTGCCAAAGACTTTGTGAAGCAATTTCAACAAAATACCCATGGCGCAGTTTCTATTGCCACTTTAATTGGACGATTTTATGCTATGGATCGAGATAGTCGTTGGGAAAGAATAGAGAAAGCATTCAATGCAATTGTAAATGCAAATGGTAAGGATGGTAATGACCCGATATTAGAAATAGAGACGCAGTATCAAAGCGGAACAACAGACGAATTCTTAGAGCCGGTGATTTTAAATAGTTACTCGGGCATTCAAGATGGTGACACACTTCTTTTTGGGAACTTTCGCGCTGACCGTGCAAGAGAGTTACTCTCCGCTATTTTTGAACCAAATTTTTTCTTTTTCAATCGACCTTATCTACCAATTATAAATTTTAAAGCTGGTTTGGTTTCATACTCGGAATTATTAGATAAACATTTAGAAACTTTAATTCCAAAAACCAATCTAGAAGATACGATTGGCGAAGTGGTATCAAAACACGGATTGAAACAATTAAGGATTGCTGAAACTGAAAAATATCCCCATGTAACATTTTTTTTAAATGGAGGGAGGGAGGATGAATTTGAGGGAGAGGAGCGAATTCTTATTCCCTCTCCGAAAGTAACAACTTATGATCTACAGCCTGAGATGTCGGCTGAGTTGTTGACAGATAGTTTACTGATGGCAATCAACGAAAAGAAATTTGATTTCATAGTAGTTAATTATGCTAATCCTGATATGGTGGGCCACACTGGAGATCTAAAAGCGGCAATAAAAGCTGTTGAAACCGTAGACCGCTGCGTAGGTCGTTTAGTCAACGAATTGAAAAAAGTTGGCGGATTAATGTTTTTGACATCAGATCACGGAAATTGCGAAGTGATGCTAGATAATCAAACTGGAGGACCACATACCTCCCATACGACTAATCTAGTTCCAACAGTTCTAGTAAACGCGTGCTCTAATACATACGAATTAAAGAGTGGAAAATTGGCTGATGTAGCACCAACTCTACTTGAATTACTGGGGCTCCCAGCACCAAATCGTATGAGTGGAAAATCTATGCTAGCTGTTTTGAAAAACTAATGAATAGCGCCCTGTATTCTAAGGGTTATTTTAACCGATATTTCATCGCCCTTGTGTGTTTTCTATTTATATATAATTCGACAGGATCATATGGTGATTATAATAACAGTATAAGGGAAACCCTAGCTGGCATTAAAGAAGAATTGAAGAAGTCTAAGAGCCGTGCCGCAGCGCATGAAAAAGCAATTAAAAGTTCAAAAATAAATTTTCTGGCTTTAACTGACCAAGAGAGAAAGCTAGAAAAGCAGCTAAAGCAGCTTAGACATAAATCCGTCGAGCTGACCATTGTATTACAGAAGATAGCTTCGCAGCCTATTTTCAATTCTTTCCTTCCGCCAAATAAAACTCTATCAACGGCAAGGTCTATTAACCTGATAAACTTTTTGAGAGATGAACTGGCAACAGCAAAAGTGCGTTTAAATACAAAATTAGCTGAATCTAATATCTTAAAAAGTAAAATCAATCTTGAACGAATTCGTTTTGAAAAAACAGCACGGGGGCTAAAACTATTAAATAAAAAATTAACCTCTCTAATTACTAAGCACAATTTTATATCGGACCAACAGAGCCTTAACCATGTTGCTGACGAGGTAAGGCTTGAAAACTTATCTACTGATCTTCAAAGGCTTCTGTTAAAATTAAAAAACGGAAACCAAGAAAAAGATTCATTTATAAAAAAGTTAGAACAATACTCCCGAAACACTTTGTACAATCAATCTTTTTCGCATTCCAAAAAACCTGAAACAGCTCCAATTATAGGAAGCCCCCTCAGAGAGGGTAATCAAAATAAAAAATTTGACGGAAAAAAGGTAGGATTTCTCTCTCCTAGATCATTTCTTAAAAATAAACATAATGTCGGTTTGCCTGTAAAAGGAAAAATAGTTAAGCTATTTGGACAAACTGACCCTATTGGCCTAACCACAAAAGGAATTACAATTATTACAAGACCGGGTGCGCGCGTAGTTGCTTCTTTTGATGGACGAGTAATTTACGCAGGCCCTTTTAGAAAATATGGCAATATTTTAATTATCGATCATGGTGAAGGGTTCAGTTCTTTACTGGTTGGCTTAGGCTATATCGGAGTAAAAACTGACCAAATTATTTTAGGTGGGGAGCCGGTTGGAAAGATGGAAACTGTCCCACTCAAAAATAAAGAAATAAGTCAGAAACTATACATCGAACTGCGAAAACATGGTAAACCTATTGACCCAATGGAATGGTTGTCCTGAAAAAGAATGCGATTAAGTTATGGCAATAAGTAGAACGACATTGAAAACGTTTATAAGTTTATTCAAAGGAAATGTTTTGAAGAATAGTGTGGCATATATTTTTGCCACAATCGTGGTTTTGAATACTCCATCAAATGCTTATTCTAACGATACCTATAGGCAACTAAATCTATTTGGTGATGTGTTTGAGCGCGTTCGATCAGAATACGTGGATGAAGTAACCGACCAACAACTCATAGAAGCTGCAATAAATGGAATGCTAACATCTCTTGACCCTCATTCCAGTTTTCTAAATGCAAAGAGCTTTAAAGATATGCGCGTCCAAACTAAAGGAGAGTTTGGTGGGATAGGTATTGAGGTTACTATGGAAAATGGTTTAATCAAAGTAGTTTCTCCTATAGACGACACACCTGGAGCTAAAGCGGGATTAGAGCCAGGAGATTTAATAACCCATCTAAATAGTGAAGCTATTTTAGGTTTAACCCTTAGACAAGCTGTCGACAAAATGCGAGGTCCAGTAGGGGAGGAAATAGTTCTTGGTGTGCGCAGAGAAGGTATTAAACCGTTTAAATTAAAAATAAAACGCGCTATAATCAAAATAAGTTCGGTGCGTTATGAAGCGATCGAAAATATCGGTTACATAAGAATAACAACCTTCAATGCTCAGACAACATTGGGATTAAAAAAAGCCCTTAAAAATTTTAAAGAACAATTAGGTAGAGAACAGGTGGGTCTAATACTGGATTTGAGAAATAATCCTGGGGGACTTTTAAACCAAGCAATAACAGTGAGCGATATATTTCTTGACTATGGCGAAATTGTATCAACACGAGGAAGAGAGCCCGAAAAAGCATCCAGAATTTACGCTAAGCCAGGAGATCTATCCGCAGGACTTCCTATGGTAGTGCTGATAAATACAGGTTCTGCTTCAGCTTCGGAGATAGTCGCAGGAGCACTTCAAGATCATAAGAGAGCGATTATTTTAGGCACACAATCATTTGGAAAGGGATCAGTGCAAACGATAGTGCCCTTAACAGGCGAGGTAGCCATGCGTCTAACAACATCGAGATATTACACCCCCTCAGGACGATCAATTCAAAAAACTGGGATTACCCCGGATATAATTGTGGACGCAGCAAAAATTGAAAAAAACAAAACACCGGTGCAGAGAAGGGAAACAGATTTACGCGGCGCATTGGCTAATACAGACAAAAATAAGGAAGCGACATCATCTACAACCAAAGGCCGACCCTCTGCCAAAGTGATGGCAAAAACAGATTATCAGCTGGCACGTGCTGTTGATCTTCTCAAGGGGTTGGCTGTTTTAAAAACGCGTTTGGTTAATTGAAGCTTTTATCGCTCATAAAGATATTCAAGAGCCTCCTAAAACTACCCAAAAGGGAGAAAACGGAGGCGGCTCTTAGTATTGATATGCACGAGTTGGAACAGGAAGGTCCTAACCCAAAAGAATACGAAGAGAACTCTATGCTGGATGGATCCAGATCTAAAGAGATGCATATCAGAAATTACTTTAATAGAATATTTACCTCACGCTTAAAAAGTTTTGTGTCATTTTTAATATACACATTAATACTATTAACACTTGGCGCTATTTGCGGTTGGATATTTGTAAACTCCGAGCAAACTATAGCAGAAAGAAATAAACTTAAACCTTGGTTAAAAGTAGATATCCTTGGAGAAGAAGAAGGTGCACCTAAGAATTCTAGCAGAGAAATTAATTCATCCGCTCAAACAAAGGCTGATGACAAAAATCAAATGGCTGGTAGGGCAAAAGAGAAAAATGAAAGCCAAATATTTGACAATGATCTTATGCAAGGGATTATTTATCCGCATGTGTCTGAAGACACAGAAAATGGTCCACTCCCAGTAATAGCAAAAGACGGCCGGCAACCATGGATAGAATACTCCCGCAACTTCAAGCATTCTGATCGCAAACCACGGGTTGCTATTATAATCAATAATCTTGGTCTCTCTGCGACTTATACTAAACAGATCCTAAAATTGATGCCTAAAAACATTACACTTTCCTTTTCTCATATATCTCCAAAATTAAAAAAATGGGTGAGAGAAGCTCGACAGAAGGGCTTTGAAGTTCTCATAGATCTGCCAATGGAACCAGTTGAATTTCCAAGGAACGATCCGGGCCGAAGCACTTTGCTGACTTCTCTGAGCGAAGTTCAAAATCTTAACCGATTAGAATATGTGATGGTTCAATCGGGGGGGTATGTGGGTTTATTATCTACGCATGGAAGTAAATTCACGCTTAATTCTGAATTATTACTACCTATTCTAAAAGCCATTAAAGGCCGTGGTCTTTTGTACGTCGATAGTCGGACAACATCACAAAGCCTTGGTCCTGAGTTGTCGTCTGATATTCAGCTTCCCAGAGCCTTCAATAATGTTTTTATAGATAAGACCCCATCACAGGGACATATAAAGACTAAGCTTCGTGAGCTAGAAAGAATAGTAATGGACAAAAAATTTGCTGTCGCAATAGCACGACCACTGCCAATATCAATGGAAATCCTTAGTGAGTGGACCTCGAGCTTAAAGAAAAAAGGTATCGCATTGGCCCCAATAACAGCAATAGCCGATAAGCAAAGTCAACGATGAAAACAATACCCTCTCTTTACAGACCATGTGTTGGTATAGTGCTTTTCAATAAGGACGGACTTATATTCCTCGGAAAGCGAAATGACGTAAGTCAAAACTCTTGGCAAATGCCGCAGGGTGGCATTGATAATAATGAAAAACCAGCGGACGCAGCTTTAAGGGAACTAGAGGAGGAGACTGGGATAACAACAGTTGAAATAATAGATCACACCAGCGATTGGTTGACATATGATTACCCCCCGCAGCTCTTGAACAGAAAATTTTCCAACTATTATAGAGGACAGCGTCAGCTTTGGTTTGCTATGCGGTTTTTAGGAACTGATGATGAGATAAATCTGCATAATAACCACGCCGAATTCAATTCGTGGAAATGGTCAGATATAGACGATTTGGTCCCCCTTGTAGTTGATTTCAAGAAAACTGTATATAGAGAAGTGGTTAAAAAGTTTGGATATCTAGCCAATAGAACCGCAAGTGAATTTACTATTTAATACCGCGTAAAATTAAAAGCAATTTAAATAGAGGGTAGTTTATGAGTACAATCCTAATAACGGGAGGCGCAGGTTATGTTGGGAGCAGACTGACCCCCCAGCTTCTTAAATTAGGCTATAGTATAAGAATATTGGACACCTTATTTTATGGATCACATCACTTACCTTTGTCCGATCCAAACTTGGAAGTTTTGAAGGCAGATATTCGTGATATAAGCCAACATCCAAAATTCTTTAAGGACGTTAATACTGTCTTACACCTTGGATGTATCTCCAACGATGCAAGTTTTGAGTTAGATGAGACCTTGAGTCGAACGATCAATTTTGATGCTTTTGAGCCTCTGGTAATATCAGCGAAAAAAGCTGGGGTAAAAAGATTTATTTATGCTTCATCTAGTTCTGTTTATGGGATTTCGGAGGAAAGAGATGTCAAGGAGAGCCACCCGCTAGTTCCTTTAACACTGTATAACAAGTATAAAGGTCTTTGTGAACCTTTGCTGTTTAAACACGAAACAGAGGATTTTGTCTGCACAGTGATACGACCTGCAACGCTATGTGGTTGTGCGCCCAGACAGCGATTAGATCTTACTGTTAACATATTAACAAACTGGGCAATTAATAGAAGAAAAATCACCGTTTTTGGAGGAAGTCAACTTAGACCTAATCTGCATATACAGGACATGTGCGATTTGTATAAACAGCTTCTTATAGAAGATGGGGAAAAGATACGCGGACAGACTTTTAATGTTGGCTATCAAAATATGTCTGTTATGGACATAGCCCTATTGGTACAGAGAGTTGTCCAGGAGGAAACTCCTGGAGACACAGATGTAAGCATAGAACAGAGTAGTAGTGATGATTTGAGATCTTATCATATCAATTCCGAAAAAATTAGAGAAACGATTGGTTTTACACCCAAATACACTATTGAGGATGCTGTTCGAGAACTTTGTGAAGCGTTCAAAGAAAATAAACTGCCATTAAGTTTTGATGATGATCAATATTTCAATGTGCGCCAAATGAAGGCGTTGAATGTCGTATGACTAAAAAACCTATAGCTATTGTCACCGGTGGAGCTGGTTTTATTGGATCACATATGGTGGATCTTCTAATCGAGAATAATTTCGAGGTGCGAGTGATTGACGATCTTTCTGGAGGCCACCTCGAAAATCTAAATCAACATAAAAATAATACCAATTTAGTTTTAGAAAAAGCTGATATTCGCGATATTAATTCAGCCCATTCTGTTTTTAAGGATTGTGAGTTTTTGTTTCATTTTGCAGGAAAAGGCGATATCGTTCCTTCACTCGATCAGCCTAGCGACTATATGTCTATTAACGTGCTTGGAACTGTTCAGATGTTGGAAGGTGCCCGCGCGGGTAACATAAAAAAATTTGTTTATGCTGGTTCATCCTCTTGTTATGGATTAGCAAAAACACCAACAACAGAGGACCATAACATCAACCCAGGCTATCCTTATGCCCTAAGCAAATATCAAGGGGAGATGGCTGCCTTCCACTGGCAGAAAGTTTACAATTTATCTGTAAATAGTATTCGGATTTTTAACGCCTATGGAGAACGTGTTCGTACAACAGGATTGTATGGTGCAGTTTTTGGTGTTTTTCTGAAACAAAAATTGGAACAGGCGCCATTCACAGTTGTTGGTGATGGCTCCCAAAGTAGAGACTTTGTCTATGTTTCAGATGTTGCACGAGCCTTTCTTGCTGCAGCAAAAACTTCTAAAAATGGTGAGATTTATAATTTAGGAGCGGGAAACCCGCAGACTATAAATTACCTTGTCCGGCTAATTGGTGGAGATATTATCTATATTCCCGAGCGTCCCGGCGAGCCAAAATGTACTTGGGCTGATATACAAAAAATCCGTACTCACTTAAATTGGGAACCTCTTATTTCTTTTGAAACTGGCGTAGCTAGAATGCTGGACTGTATAGAGAACTGGGAACATGCTCCTCTGTGGGATTCTATCTCTATAGAAAAGGCGACTAAAACTTGGTTTACTTTCCTCAATAAAGGTAAATGAAGATATGGAAGAACTTAAGCAAAGATACGATTACAAAATCAAGTCTTCTGCTGAAATCGCAGAAATAGTTGGATCGCGACCACGAAAAAAAACCGTAATCATGTGCCATGGTGTTTTTGATATAGTACACCCGGGCCATCTTCGGCATATGATTTATGCTAAGACAAAAGCGGATATCCTTATTGTAAGTATAACCCGTGACGCTCATATAGATAAAGGGCAGTTGCGACCGCACGTTCCCGAGGAGTTGAGGTCGCTAAATATCGCCGCTTTTGAAGTGGTTGATTTCGTTATTATTGATAAAAATAGTACTCCATTGGAAAATATAGAGCTCATAAAACCAGATTACTTTGCAAAAGGATATGAATATATTCAGGATGGCGCTCCCCCGAAGACACATTTAGAAAAGTCTATAGTTGAATCTTATGGTGGCCAAATGATTTTCACCCCTGGTGACCTAGTTTACTCGTCAAGTAGTCTGATTAATCTATCGCCTCCCAAACTTAAGTATGACAAATTAGCTGTATTACTTTCATCTGAAAAACTTTCCCTTCAAGATCTGCGGATCACACTTTCAACTATTAATAAAAAGGCTGTCCATGTGGTCGGCGATACCATAGTGGATGGGATAACGCGGACATCTGTAATTGGAGGTCAAACTAAAACCCCAACTATTAGTGTCCGCTACGAGGAACAAACAGATTATGTGGGTGGGGCCGCCATAGTAGCAAAACATCTTCGTTCTGCCGGTGCGGAAGTAATTTTTTCGACAATTCTTGGTGACGATGAAAAACAAAACTTTGTCATCGATGACCTCAATAATATGGGTATAAAAGTAAATTATTTTTCTGACTTTAAACGCCCTACAACATATAAAAATGCTATCGTTGCTGATGGTTATAGATTATTGAAAATAGATACGGTTGATAACCGACAAATATCTGATCAAATCCTCAGGAAGATTACAGTTGCAATAAGCGAGAGTAAAACCGACGCTATAGTATTTAGTGACTTCCGGCACGGCATATTTAACAGACAAACCATACCCGAATTAACAAGAGCCATTCCCAAAGGAGTGTTTCGTGTTGCGGATAGTCAGGTGGCAAGTAGATGGGGAAACATCACGGAGTTCCAAAACTTTGACCTGATAACTCCAAATGAACGGGAAGCTCGTTTTAGTCTTTCCGATCAAGACTCAAATCTCAGAGCACTAGCTTCCAATTTATACAAAGAGACTAATTGTAAAACTTTGATGTTGACCCTCGGCGAAAGAGGAGTACTTACATGTTGTGATCCAGATTATCTAGGATTGGGAGCGCCGCTTTTCATTGATAGTTTTTCAGATACTGTTCTAGATTCCGTTGGGGCAGGCGATGCGTTTCTAGCGTATGCAACGCTCTCAATGTTGACGAGAAATAATCCCGCTATAGCGATGATATTGGGCTCTTTTGCAGCAGCGGTGGCGTGTGAAAAAGAGGGGAATATACCGGTGAAACCAGAGGACGTTTCAGAAAAAATAAATCTAGCTGAACGAAATTTACATTTTGATTAAGTTTTTTCCTCCCGGAGATAGAAATGAGAGTTTTGGTTGTCGGTCTAGGAATACAGGGGTATAAGCGGAAAGAGGTTGCCGGAACAGAATGTGTCGCAACGATTGATCCAGCAAATTTAGACGCCGATTATAGACATATCTCCGAAATTTCTCCTGCCGAATATGAAGGCGTATTAATTTGTGTGCCTGATGAAGAAAAAATTAATTTAATACGATTTTGTATTAAAAACAAAAAGCATGTTCTTGTTGAAAAACCGTTATGGGGAGCAAGTAAGGCAGAACTAGCAGAAGTAGAAGCTTTAGCCTATGAGGCCGGTATATTAATATATACGGCATACAATCATAGATTTGAACCAAGCTTCATAAAAATGAAAACTCTGTTAGAGTCGGAGGCCCTTGGTGAGCTGTATACTTGCAGGATTTTTTATGGCAACGGAACAGCTAGATTGGTTCGAGGGTCTGTCTGGAAGGACAAAGGTAGCGGGGTACTTATTGACTTAGGCTCGCACTTGCTAGACTCAATAAAATATTGGTTTGGCGATATCAAAGGGAAGTTAGAATTAATTTCTATGAATAATTTTGAAAATCAAAGCCCCGATCACGCTGTGGTTCTCTTTCAAAACAGTACACCTCGTATTGAATTAGAGATGACTTTACTGTCGTGGAAGAATTATTTTTCGTGTGACATTTTTGCTGAATATGGGAGTGCTCACATAAAATCACTTTGCAAATGGGGAACAGCAGAATTTTCTATTCATAGACGAGTCTTACCTAGCGGTCCTCCTATGGAGGAAAATTACAAATTTGACAAGGGTGACCCAACTTGGATGCTAGAATATGAACATTTCAAATTTCTATGCTCAACCGGTGTAATTACAAATTTTTCCCACGATCTTTGGATCTATAATGAATTGAAAAGAATTGAAACCTCGGCGCTAAAAAAATGATTATAGGGATAGCAGGACTTTCTCATTTAGGTCTGGTAACTGCCGTTGGGTTAGCAGAAAAAGGCTTCCAAATTTTAGCATGGGATCCTAACGCTATACATGTTGAAGATATCACGGCAGGAAATACAAGTATCTCAGAACCCCAGCTAACAGAATTACTGTCCAAAAATACTAACAATATAAAGTTTGTAAGAAGTTGCTCAGAGTTGAAAAATGCTGAGCTTATTTATATTGCATCGGATACACCAACGGATGAAACAAACTCTTCTGACTTATCATTGGTGAATAAAATAATCAAAGCCGTAATAAACTGTTTGGAAAAAGATACGGTCTTAGTAATTCTTTCGCAAGTACCGCCTGGCTTTACAAAAGGTATAGATGTTCCGGGCTGTCGTCTATTTTATCAAGTAGAAACTCTTGTTTTAGGAGAAGCTGTAAACCGTTTCTTGAGTCCTGAGCGCTTTATTATTGGATGTGATGACCCCAGTAACGAAATACATCCTAGACTAGCTAAGGTTTTAAAAAAATTCAATTGTCCCGTTTTAACTATGAGCTATGAAAGTGCAGAAATCGCAAAAATTTCTATCAACAGTATCTTAACCTCACAAGTCTCTACTACGAATATGTTGTCGGCATTATGTGAATCTATCGGTGCGGACTGGTCAGAAATAGTACCGGCACTCCAACTAGATAAACGCATTGGGGAAAAAGCTTATTTGAAACCTGGATTAGGGTTGGCTGGCGGTAATTTGGAACGCGATTTAAGTGTTTTAGATAATTTAACAGCACGATATAATATTGAAAACACACAAATTAAAGGTTGGGTAAAGACTAGCGACATTCAAAAAAATTGGCTGCATAGCAAATTTTCTTCCTTAGATCTAGATAAACGTCAGGACCTAAAAGTAGCTTTACTAGGATTAGCCTACAAGGAAAACACCAATAGTATCAGAAATTCCTCCGCGATTCATTTTCTCAATCAAATTAAAGAGTACAATGTCTACGTTCATGATCCGGTTGTAAAACTATTCAACATGTCCTGGTTGAAACAGGTCGATAATCCGACTGAAGCACTTGAAAATGCTGATGTCCTTATATTAACTACACCTTGGCCTGAATATCAAAATCTCAAATTAAAAACGCTTCACTCCTTAATGAAAAGACCAATCATCATTGATCCTTTATCATTACTTTCAAATCAAAATCCAAGTAAATACGGTTTCAAATGGCTTCGCCTAGGCACGACCAAACCTTCTGAAAGCGAACCTTAATTAGAGATTAGTGGGTCAAAAAATAATATTTTTTAAGGCAAAACCCAACACGAAAAATGATATATGAGTCTGCAATGATTGAACAATTAAATGAACCCGCCAAGAAGCCAAGTAGAGTAGTTGTGATTGGCGCCAAGGGTTTTGTCGGGAGCTCAATAGTAAAACAATTAACTGAAAAAAATATAGAGACCTTGAGTATTGGGCGCCTTGAGGTAGATCTTCTTAGCAAGGACAGTGCCGAAAAGTTAAGCAACATTTTGAAAGAAAATGACGTTGTTGTAATAGCAGCGGCTGAGGCACCGGCTAGAGATTTCTCAATGTTACTAGATAACCTTAGGATGCTTAGCCCTATTATTTCTTCCGCCCGTCAGGTTTCCTTATCTCATCTCATCTATATCAGTTCAGACGCTGTTTATAGTGATAGCATGAGGCCATTAGTTGAAGAGTCCGAAACAAATCCAATATCGCTACACGGTATAATGCATAGAACAAGAGAATTAATAATAAAAAGCCAAATCGTTGATGAACTAAGGGTACCTTTATTTATAGCTCGACCAACGCTGATATATGGTCTCAATGACCCACATAACGGATATGGTCCAAATCGTTTTTTACGGCAAGCCTTAAATAATGAAAGAATTTCTATTTTTGGAAAAGGTGAGGAACTACGCGATCACGTTAGCGTAGATGACGTGGGACGACTAATTTCCGAAGCAGTCTGTCACAAGAGTTCTGGTATTCTTAATATAGCATCAGGAAAAACTATAAGCTTTCGCGCTATTGCAGAAAAAATTGTTTTTTTGACAAACCCATCGATTGAAATAACCGAAACTCCTCGTGCCGGAGAAATGCCACATAATGGCTTTCGTCCTTTCGATATAAAGTCCACTACCGAATTTTTTCCAAACTTTGAATATATGGATATCTCAGAAGGTTTGAGAAAACTAGTTCACGACAAAAAATGTTCAAGTTAGTCAGTTAGTTATTGCTGTAGCTTTTTGCATAAAATTCGACCAGATTTCAGCAGGGAGCCCCCCACCTGTAACTTTGGCCATGCTTTTAGAGTCATCTCTACCAAGCCAAATTCCAGCAATTAATTTTCCAGAATACCCAATAAACCAGGCATCACGGTAGCCCTGACTTGTTCCAGTTTTTCCAGCGGCATCAGTCTCGATAGCAGCGTTTTTACCAGTTCCACTCCGAATAACATCAGAAAGTAATTCATGAATCATTTCAATCTGCTCTATTTTTGCCACAGATGGCTGATTAGCTGCTTGATTTTTGTATATTATCCCCTCTCCCGGCACGGTAATATTTTCAATTCCATAAGGGGAAATTGGGTACCCACCGTTTGAGAATGCGACGTAAGCAGAGGTGAGCTCTAATAAAGTTACTTCATTAGCACCAAGTGCTAAACTTGGCTCGTTTTTTAATTCTGAAGTTATACCAAGTTTTCTTGCCAAATTTATAGAATGTTGTCTTCCAATTCTTTCAGATAGGCGAACCGTGGGAACATTTAAGGACATGACAAGCGCCTCCGTCAAAGTCACATTTTTTCGGAACCTTCCATCGAAGTTTTTTGGTGACCAGGAACCTATTGTTAATGGTGTATCTGAAATAATAGAGCTTGGTTTATACCCCTCGTTTAATGCGGCTAAATACACTATAGGCTTAAGAGCCGACCCGGGCTGACGCAGAGCCTGGGTTGCTCTATTAAACTGACTGTTTGTATAGCTTTTCCCTCCGACCATTGCTAAGACTGCCCCCTTTTTATCAAGTACAACCATCGCTGCTTGTTGCACCCCTTTTTTACTCCCAAGACGAAGACCAGCCGCAATAGACTTTTCTGCCTGTTGCTGCAGCTTAGGATTAAAAGTTGTGTAGACTTTTCGGTCTTTAGCAGTATAGCCAGAATACGCAACAGCGCGGTCCCTCGCCCAGTCCGCAAAATAGCGGTGCCCACTACCTCTCACAATAGCCCTTGCTATAATAGATTTACTGTCGAACGCAAGATCAGCTTCAATCTGGGTAAGAAGTTCTGCGTTAACCATATTTACTAGAACTTGGCTCGTTCTCTTTTGAGCCAATCTGGGATTAACAATAGGATTATAGCGAGATGGTGCTTTCAAAAGACCTACCAAGAGAGCAGAGTCATATAAGTTCAAAAACTCGGCAGATTTGTTAAAGTAGTGGTGTGATGCTGCTTGAAGGCCGTAAGTCCCTGACCCAAAATATACTCTGTTCAGATAGATAGTTAATATTTGATCTTTTTTAAAAGAAAGTTCTAACCAAAAGGCAAGTAACAGTTCTTGAACTTTTCTACGAAAACTACGCCGAGGGGTTAAGAATAAATTTTTTGCTAATTGTTGGGTCAGAGTACTACCCCCTTGTATTATCGAACCCGTTCTTAAATTTACGGCCATTGCACGAATTATCGAAATAGGATCAAAACCAAAATGATTATAAAATCTGCGATCCTCGGTAGCCAAAAGGGCATTTATGAGGTTTTTTGGTATTTTTTCGAATAAAATTGGTTTTCTATACAAGTCGCCAAATGAAGCAAACTCGACCCCGTTAGAAGCAATCAAGCGAGTACCAGCAGAACGTGGTTTAAGGTTAAGTTTAGAAATATCTGGAAGCTGGGTTGTTTCGTACACTAACAGAATTCCTACTACCCCAGTACCCCAGATGAGTAATAAAAACACTAGACGTATAAATGCTCTTGTAGGATTAAATTTTATTTGGGTCTTTTTTTTTGAACTTGACGGCGGACGTTTTTTTTGAGGTTTAATAGTCGCCATTTGTTCTTTTCCTTTTGATAGTCACTCACAAGGTTTAACGCTCAGATAACTAAATTTTATCTATAAAAATTCATTTTGCGATATAAACTTAGATTAAACGGTTTTGGCATTATTGATTAGATCCCTGCGCCGAGTTATCAATCTATCATGATGCAAAAAATTCACGAAACTGACTTGTACAAACCTGTGAAGATGTTTTTCGAAGCACAGGGTTATGAGGTCAAAAGTGAAATATATGGCTGTGACGTTGTAGCGATCAAAAATAATAATCCCATAGCAATTATAGAACTTAAAACCAGGTTTAGTTTAGAATTAGTTTTACAAGGAGTAGAACGGTTATCTGTTTCTGGTATTATTTACTTGGCCATTTTGGAAGGACCTCGGTCTGGCTTGAAAAAACGACTGAATAAAATAATCAAACTTTGCCGCATACTTGGTTTTGGTATCTTATTGGTTACGCTTCCCAAAAATTCGGGAGGTTATGTGACTCAGATTTTAGAGCCATTACCAAATCGGCCGCGTAATCAAAAAAAGTCCAACCGATTACTAAAGGAATTTAAAAATCGACATGGAGACCCAAATACGGGGGGAAGTGCGGCCACGCCATTGATGACAGCATATAAACAAAATGCGCTTCGTATTGTAAGTGAATTGAAAAACGGGTATAAAACCATCCCCGAACTACGCGACAAAACAGGGTTACATAACACTGCCAGTATCCTTCAAAGAAATTTCTATGGTTGGTTTTCTAGGGTAGATAGAGGAGTTTATGAACTTAGTTCAACAGGCATCCAATCCTCTCAAGAATATGCAAGTGTTATTCATGATCTAATTAATCCGTATAAATAGGTTGATGTGTATTGAATTTCCGCCAATTTCAGGCATCATACGATCACAAAACAGGGAGATAAAAGATGTTTAGGAAATTAATGCTTTTAGCAACGGCAGGAATGCTGGCCATCGGACCAGCTGTGGCGGCCGATAAAGTAAAAATTGGTTTCGTTACCACAATTACCACACCCGCCGGCGTAATCGGAAAAGATATGGTGGATGCCGTCAATCTTGCCGTGAAAGATATAGGCGGTAAAATGGGAGGCTTAGAAGTTGATTTAATAATCGAAGATGATGGATTTAAGCCCGCAATAGGAAAGCAAAAAACGGATAAATTAGTCAAACAAAATAATGTAGATTTTGTTGCTGGCTTTATTTGGTCACACGTTTTGCTGGCTTCCCAAAAGTCTGCCCTAGATGCAGGGAAATTTTTGATAAGTTCTAACGCCGGTCCATCTCAGATCGCGGGGAAACTTTGCCATAAGAATTTCTTTTCCACTTCATGGCAAAATGATCAAACGCCAATGGCCATGGGACAACTATTAAATCAAAAAGGTCTGAAATCACTTTATATCATGGCACCCAACTACGCCGCTGGAAAAGATATGTCGGCCGGAGTTGAACGTGTATTCAAAGGTAAAATTGTTGGAAAAGACTTAACAAAATGGGGTAAAGGTGCACAGTTGGACTTTTCCGCTGAGCTGGCAAAAGCAAAAGCTTCTGGGGCAGAGGGTATTTTCGTATTTTATCCAGGCAAAGCAGGCGGCGCATTTATAAAACAATATGCTCAGGCTGGGCTTCAAGGGAAAATCCCACTTTACTCGGTATTCACGGTAGACTCTATTGCTCTACCGAAACTCCAGAAAGCTAAGATGAACGGTGTAATGGGATCCATGATGACGCAATTTTGGGCTCCTGATCTTGATAATGCTCAGAATAAAAAATTTGTTTCTGGCTTCAAGAAAGCTTATGGACGATACCCTTCGTTCTATGCGGCTCAATCTTATGATACAATTTTTCTAATTAAGAGTGCTGTGGAAGCGGTTAATGGTAACCTTTCCGACATGAATGGGATGCGAGCTGCTATGAAAAAAGCAAATTTCCCTTCCGTACGAGGAAAATTTTCATATGGGAACAACCATTTCCCTATACAAAACTTTTATTCTAGGGAGGTTGTATCAGACGCAGATGGTGTTTGGACAACAGCCGTTCGGAAAGTCGTTCTAGAAAATCATCAGGACACATATGCTAAAAATTGTAAGATGTAGATAAATTTGGTAATCCATTTGATAACGGCGGTGCAGATAAGTGCCGCCGTTAACTTTTTATCGCTATCAGGTGCAACAAAAATATATTTTTAATCTGTAAATAACTCTTAGGATATTGGCGAAAACGGCATGGACTGGGTTCTTTTTGTCACACAGTTGTTAAATGGCTTGCAGCTCGGCGTATTGTTATTTCTATTAGCCTCTGGTCTAACTTTGATATTTGGGATCATGGATTTTGTGAACCTTGCTCATGGTTCGCTTTACATGATAGGGGCATATTTTTGTGGCACTTTTACCGATATTACTGATTCTTTTTTGTATGGAATTATACTTGCAATCCCAGCAACGGCAGTGGTTGGAGTTATTGTTGAAATAATAATAATACGCCGACTTTATTCGCAGAACCATCTGGATCATGTATTGGCCACATTCGGATTGATCCTGTGTTTTGATGCACTAGTTCATTTCGCTTGGGGTCCTGAAGGTATGGCTATTCCACTGCCGGCCATATTAGATGGCCAAATTGAAATATTTCCAGATATTGTATTTCCCACGTTTCGGTTGCTGATAATTACCACTGGCCTCACTTTAGCGATCATTCTTTATTTGGTTATTACCCGGACGAGGTCTGGCATGCTTATCCGAGCAGGAGCTTCCAATAGAACAATGATTGGCGCTCTTGGTATCGATATTAAAACTTTATTTACGCTAGTATTTGGAGCTGGGGCCGCGATGGCAGGGCTCGCTGGAATGATGATCTCCCCTATAACTGAAGCAAGTATTGGCATGGGAAATGATATTATTATAGTCGCATTTGTTGTCATAATTATTGGCGGTATTGGCTCAGTGAAAGGAGCTTTCATAGCAGCCATCTTGGTAGGATTTATTGACACAATGGGAAGGTCCTTTTTGGATACTTTTTTAAAACTTCTTTTAACCGCTGAAAGTGCAGAGACAGCGGCTCCGGCTTTATCAGCCATGCTCATTTATATTTTGATGGCAACTATCTTAATTTTTCGTCCTCAGGGTTTATTTCCTCCTAGGGGGCGATAAAATGGGGAAAGCGACTCGGTTTACATTACACGTCAAAATAGCCTTTGTAATATTGCTTATCCTATTTTTGCTACCAATCTATACCGACCTTACCGATAATGGTTTTTACCTAGACCTTGTAAATCGGCTTATGATTCTCGCGATTGCAGCCGCCAGTTTAAATTTAATCCTAGGTTATGGAGGAATGATAAGTTTTGGTCATGCTGCTTATCTGGGTATTGGCGCATACTGCGTAGGAATACCTGCCTATTACGGTGTAGACAATGGTCCTTTGCAAATTTTTCTGGCTGTAGCTGCGTCTGGAATATTTGCACTCATAACAGGGGCTATTTGCCTTCGAACGAAGGGGGTTTATTTCATAATGATCACTATGGCATTTACCCAGATGGTATTTTTTGGAATCGTGAGCGTTGAAGAATATGGTGGTGATGATGGTTTAGTAATTGATAATAGAAGCAATTTCGGTAGTTTTATAAATATTGAGGATAATATTAATCTCTACTACTTCATTTTAATCTCACTAATTGTTTGTCTCTTTTTAATCCATAAAATTACTAGATCACGATTTGGGATGGTTATTGAAGGATCCAGAAGTAATGAACAACGAATGCGATCGATTGGTTTCGATACTTACCGTTATCGCCTCATCTGTTACGTCATCGCGGGATGTATCTGCGGATACGCTGGAGCATTATTAGGTAATTTTACTAATTTTATCAGCCCTGAGATGATGGACTGGGCGGCATCAGGAGAATTGATTTTTATGGTCATATTAGGTGGCACAGGTTCTCTCCTCGGGCCTGTTTTTGGAGCTGCCGCTTTTGTGATATTAGAGGAGTGGTTATCAAGCTTAACTTTATATTGGCATTTTATCTTTGGCGCACTCTTAATAATGGTCGTACTATTTGCAAGAGGTGGAATTAGTGGAATTGTGACTTACTTAGGAAATAGGAAGCAATGACACCAATCCTCAAAATAACCAGCTTATGCAAACAATTTGGCGGAATAACTGCAACTAATAAGATCGACCTGGACATAAAAGAGGGCGAAATACATGCTGTAATTGGGCCAAACGGTGCAGGTAAAACGACGCTCATTTCCCAACTATCTGGGGATCTAAAAGCTGATAGCGGAGCAATTATTTTTCAAGGTAATTTAATAACTAACATGCCTTCAAATAAGAGAAGTCTGTTAGGAATAGCAAGGACCTTTCAAATTACTAGCTTGATGCTGGATATGAGTACACTCGATAATGTTGCACTCGCCGTTCAAGCTCATAGTGGACACTCATATCGTTTTTGGCAGAACGCCCGTCAAGACGATCAACTAATCGAACCTGCCCTAAAGGTACTGAGGCAGGTTGGCCTTCTGGGGCGTAAAGACATAATAACGAGGGAACTCTCCCATGGAGAACACAGACAATTAGAAATCGCCATGGCACTTGCCATTCAACCCAAATTATTGTTACTCGATGAACCAATGGCTGGTATGGGTGCGGAGGAAACTCAAAAATTAATAACGATACTTAAGAAGTTGAAAACTGGCAAAACAATGATCCTCATTGAGCATGATATGAATGCTGTTTTCTCATTAGCTGATCGAATCACCGTTATGGTTTATGGCAAAATTATAGCTACGGGGTCTCCAAAAGAAATCCGCGCAAATCAGAAAGTGAAAGCCGCCTATTTGGGAGACGAAGAGCTACAAACATGTTGAAAGTATCAGAAATTTGCACGTTTTACGGTGCAAGCCAAGCTTTGTTTGGTGTTTCCATAACAATTGAAGAGGGAGAAGTCGTTAGCCTACTAGGTAAAAATGGCATGGGGAAAACCACGACAGTACACTCCATAATGGGTATTACTCCAATATCATCAGGAGAAGTACTATTTCAAAATAAGAGAATAGACGGCATGCCCAGTTTTAAGGTTAGTCGTTCTGGCATAGGGTTAGTTCCAGAGGGCAGACAAATTTTCCCTAACTTGAGTGTTATAGAAAATTTAATAGCGACGTCCGCAAACAGAAGTGGCAACCCTAATCCATGGACGACAGAATCTGTATTGCAAATGTTTCCTCAGTTGAAATCTCGTCTCAACAGCATGGGGAATCTGTTGTCAGGTGGTGAGCAACAAATGCTGGCAATTGGTAGGGCGCTCATGACGAATCCTAAATTATTAATTCTGGATGAAGCAACAGAAGGTTTAGCACCAATGGTCCGTCAGGAAATCTGGGCATGTATAGAAAGATTAAAAACAGAGGGCATCGCCATTTTAATCATCGACAAAAATATCAGGGATCTAACAAGAATTTCTGATAAACATTTTATTATTGAAAAAGGTCAGGTTACTTGGAACGGGTCTTCGGATCAACTTTTGCTACAGCAAGATATGCTAGAGGAAAAGTTAGGTGTCTGAATTTTTATCACTAACTTTTTTAAATCTTTACTAGTAATTGATCAGAACGTATCTCCCTATATCTTTACCCGACCTAAGATCTTGAATAGCTAACGGGGCTTCACTCAGCTGCCTCTTTATAATTGGAACTGATTTTACTTTCCCCTCCCTCATTAATTCCAAAAGCTCTACAAGGTCCTGTTGTGTGCCAACATAAGAACCGCGAATATCCACAACTTTGAGCGGTAAGAGAGATAATGGTAACTCCATCCCACCCCCATAGAGTCCTACAACAACCATAGTCCCACCTTTCGCCAAAACCTGAAATCCAAAAGTACTCGTAGTTGGGGCTCCGACAAAATCTACCACCCCATCAGGCCCGCCATTTGTCATAACCATTAGGTTTTTTAACGCATCCACAGCACCATTATCAATAACCTCATCAGCTCCAAGTTCTATAGCCGCTTTTCTTTTCTCTGGGTCAATATCAGCAACAATAATTTTGGTTTTCAAAATAGCCTTCGCCATTCCAATACCAGCTAACCCAACTCCGCCGGCTCCAATGATCAATGTTGTCTGTTTAGCCGTTAAATGCTTCAATTTTTTTAGAGCGCTATAAGCAGTAATGCCAGAGCATGCCGCTGTAGCCGCAAATGCCTCATCGACGCCGTCATAGGGCACTAAGTACTTAGCATGCGGGGCTAATAAGTATTCTGCATAACCACCATTTCTCCGTGTACCTACTGTTATTGGATTATTGCATAGTAATTCATTGTTATCTTTGCATACATTGCAGGTACCACAACCAATCCAAGGGTAAACAATACGTTTGTCACCTACGGAGACCCCTGTCGCATCTGGACCAAGTTCAACAACTTCTCCTACCGGTTCGTGCCCCATGGTAAACGGCAACCCGAGACCACGTTCTTCAAGTGTTATCCGTTTTCCTCCACCTAGATCAAAAAAACCATCCCAAATATGAATATCAGAATGGCAAACACCACATGAAGTTATCTTAATTAAAACCTCAGAGCCTGTTGGTTTTGGGATGGGAACCTCAAGTTCTTCGAGCGGTTGTCCCCAATTGGTGATTTGATACGCCTTCATAATTGATCCTTTTTAATGATTTGCTATCGGGCGAATAATATTATTATAAATAACTCTGTTGAACCATCACTCTAACAATCTTCGAGCCGTAAATGACTATAAACAAAAATACAGAATCAGAATTTATTAATAATGGTTTTGTAATCCCCTATCCAGATGATCCCTTCGAAATGAAGAGCGGGCCTTTTTATCTTGGCAATCAAGATGGAAAAACAATCTTATCAATACGCTTAGGCCGCAGTCAATGTAATAGCAATTTGGTTGCCCACGGAGGATTATTAATGACATTAGCTGATCTAGCTGTTTGTCATGAAGCTTGTAAAGGTGATGAATACGGAAGTTCAGTAACAGT
>PAQA01000061.1 GCA_002709155.1 Rhodospirillaceae bacterium | reverse complement strand
TGCACGCCTGGATCTTGGCACATTGCTAAAATGATCCAAGCTGCCGATGCTTGGCCAATGAATATTGGTTTTTTTGGCAAGGGAAACGCTTCCTTAGATCGCCCATTAATTGAGCAAATTGAGGGAGGTGCATGTGGTTTAAAACTTCACGAAGATTGGGGAACTACACCTGCGGCAATAAATAATTGCTTGACGGTTGCAGATCAAATGGATGTTCAGGTGATGATTCATACGGATACACTCAACGAGTCGGGATTTGTAGAAGACAGTATTAAGGCTTTTAAAGGGCGCACTATTCATGCTTTTCATACAGAAGGAGCAGGAGGCGGTCACGCGCCAGATATTATAAAAGTCTGCGGTGAAAATAATGTTTTGCCGTCGTCCACAAACCCGACGCGACCTTTCACAGTGAATACATTGGATGAGCATCTAGACATGTTAATGGTTTGTCATCATCTTGATCCTAAGATCCCCGAAGATGTAGCTTTCGCTGAAAGCCGTATACGAAAAGAGACGATCGCAGCAGAGGATATTCTTCACGACCTGGGGGCTTTTTCAATAATGGCATCAGATAGTCAAGCCATGGGTCGGGTTGGAGAAGTTATTATTAGAACATGGCAAACAGCAGACAAAATGAAAAGGCAATTTGGAAGTTTGCGAGAGGATACAGCCGATAACGATAATGAAAGAGCCAAACGGTATATTGCGAAATACACAATCAACCCGGCAATCGCTCAAGGTGTATCCAAATATGTAGGTTCCGTTGAGGTTGGAAAAAGAGGAGATCTCGTGATATGGTCTCCGGCATTTTTTGGTGTAAAGCCAGATATGGTTTTAGTCGGAGGGACAATAGCGGGGGGAATAATGGGGGATCCTAATGCCTCTATCCCAACCCCGCAGCCAACGCATTTTAGGCCTATGTTTGGATCGTTTGGACGTGCTACGGGTTCCTCGGCCATGACTTTTGTGAGTGGTGCTGCTCATGGTTCTGGTATTGGTGAAAAGCTTGGAATATCCAAAGATACAGCTCCTGTAGAAAATACTCGAGGAAATATATCAAAAAGTTCTATGAAACTTAATAATCTACTTCCCACCATGGAAGTTGATCCTGAAACTTATGAAGTGAGAGCTGATGGCCGACTATTAACGTGTGAGCCTGCTGAAAGTCTTCCCATGGCGCAAAGGTATTTTCTTTTCTGATGCTAAGAGTGGTTCAACATATTGTTTCTGGGTTTTGGCCCGAACATGAAACCTATACGTCCATAACCTTGGAATTCGAAGCTCGCCATAGAAGACGATTGCGTTTAGACCTCGATAATGGTGAAGAAGTTTTATTGGATTTAAACAAGGCTGTTGCGATGCGCGGGGGGGATGGCTTATTGACGGAGAATGGTCATTGGATAAAGGTTATCGCTGCATCCGAGCAAGTATTGAAAATCTCAACAAAAGACAGAAGTCTATTTGTTCGGCTCGCATGGCATTTGGGTAACCGCCATGTGGCTGCTGATATCAGAGATGAGACCATAATCATTAAGCCTGACCATGTTTTAAAAGAAATGCTCGAAGGATTAGGCGCTAGGGTGGAAGAAATATCTAACCCTTTCCAACCTGAAGGTGGCGCATACTCTGAACATAACCACCACCAAACCGTATCGGAACATTCTAAGGCCGACCATGGACATTAATAATATCCATCTAACCACTTTAATGGCCTGGTTCTCTCCTGGGTTCCCTGTGGGTAGTTTTGCTTATAGCCATGGGTTAGAGGCGGCTATCGATAATAAGATAGTTGACAGTAAAAATTCGTTGATGGAATGGCTCCGAGGAGCACTGCTTTTTGGCTCCCCGAACAATGATGCCATCATATTAAAGGAAATATATGAAGCTACTATTAGAAATGATTACATTTCACTCAAAGAGCTTTCAAGTATAGCGTTAACACTAAATGTCGCATCGGAACTCACTGATGAGTCCATTGTTCAGGGAAATGCTTTTTGGCGTGTTATCACGTCAGCGTGGCCACATGATGATTTATCATATCTTCAACAATACTTACCTAATAATAAAATTGTTTACCCAGTGGCAGTGGCAATCGCTGCAGCAAAACATGAGGTACCTGTTTTAGCCTCTCTTTTAGCATATCTGCAGGCTTTTGTAATGAATGGTGTCTCAGCCGGTATCCGCCTCGGGCTGATTGGGCAGACGGATGGTCAACTTATTATAGCGGAGTTGAAAAATTCGGTTTTCAAATCTGCTAATCGATCGATTGTCTCCGCAATTGATCAGCTAGGAACAGCTACTTTAATGATAGACCTGATGTCTATTAAACATGAAACCCAAACAACAAGGCTTTTTAGATCATGATTGAACAACTTATATCAAATGGGCCTCTTCGAGTTGGGGTCGGGGGTCCCGTTGGATCTGGGAAAACTAAATTATTAGAGTGTCTTTGCAAGGTTATGAGAGAATCTCACGACATCGTAGTCATTACAAACGATATATATACACGTGAAGACCAGGAAATCTTAACACAAACGGGAGCACTTCCAGCTGAACGTATAATGGGCGTAGAAACTGGAGGATGTCCGCACACAGCTATTCGAGAAGATGCTTCTATAAACTTAGCGGCTATAGAAACAATGAATAACCAATTTCCTTTGGCAGATTTATGCCTAGTTGAATCAGGAGGTGACAATCTAGCCGCAACGTTTAGTCCAGAATTAGCGGATCTCACCCTCTATGTTATTGACGTGTCGGCAGGTGAAAAAATTCCCAGAAAAGGAGGGCCTGGGATTACGAGATCAGACCTCTTAATTATAAACAAAATAGATCTGGCACCTTTGGTTGGAGCAGATCTTGGTATTATGGAAAGTGATACGAGGAAACAAAGAGGAGAACGACCCTTTGTATTCACCAATCTTCAGAGGGGTACTGGTGTAGAACAAATTGTTCAATTTATAGAAAGAGAAGGCGGAATTTAACTTGTTCAAATATTAACAGGTTATGACTGCGATCTCTGATAGTGTAATATTTACCATCGATAACTTTGACATTTGCGCTATCGTTGTTGCAGATAACACCGATTATTTACTGCTCCGTTAATTGTTTTTTGTCTGTTTTCACCGCTAATATCTCCTGAAACTGCCTCAGCCTTTGTTTTTTTTTATTAAAATAATTACCGATCAAATTTTAGTATTCATCTCCCATTTCTTTTCTTGGTCACACATATGGTCACACACGAGAAAAAAAGAGAAAAGCGGGCGTAGCGTAACCCCTTGTAACTCCTTGTAGTTTTGCAAACACCCTGTAACCCCTTATTTCCCGTGCCTTGTTTGCCGGGATCACAACTAAATGCTTGATTTCATTGCAAAAACAGGTATAGATTGATGCCTGTCGGAGCGTGGCGCAGCCTGGTAGCGCGCTACACTGGGGGTGTAGAGGTCGTGGGTTCGAGTCCCGCCGCTCCGACCATGTTAAGGACGCTAATCGATTTTACTTGGACATGGAAGCAATGGCAGATACCAATTTTCGGTTAGCTCAGATTTTTTCTAATACCGGACACGCTTTTTCCCATTTTTTCATGTTAATTTACCCAACGGTTGTTATTGCGCTAGAAGGAGAATTTTCTTCTCCTTATCATCAATTAATTGGGTTAATTTTAATTGGAAATATTTTATTTGGGGCTGCTGCTTTACCTGCGGGATATCTAGGAGACAAGTGGGGCGCCGTAAGACTCATGATTTTATTCTTTGTTGGTACGGGCGTCGGTTCAATTCTTGTGGGTTTGGCCAGTACGGAACTGCAGCTTGCTTCCGGTTTTGCGATAGTGGGTTTATTTGGTGCTATTTATCATCCAGTTGGAATAGCTTGGGTGGCGAGACGGGTTGTAAATAGAGGTAAGGCACTAGGTTTGAATGGGGTGTTTGGGAGCGTAGGGGTTGGTCTGGCTCCTATAGTAGCGGCTGGTTTGACAGACTTTTGGTCGTGGAGAGCTGCGTTTATTCTACCGGGTATAATTAGTATTATGCTTGGTTTTATTTTAGCGGTGATGTTTCTAAAAGGTTTCATAACCGATGGCGAAGCCATTGGCGAAAAAGAGCCGAAGGAAGCTACAGCAAGTGAGATGAAAAGAGGTTTGCTCTTGTTACTGGTAACAGTAGCCTGCACCGGATTGATTTACCAGGCAACGTCATTTGCATTGCCTAAACTAATTGAATTACGCTTGTCGGAAGTTTTGGGTGAGGGGCTGGTAGGAGTTGGAGCTGTCGTTTCAATAATTTATTTCCTATCTGGTGGGGCTCAGCTTGTTGGAGGATGGCTAGCGGACCGCTTTAGATTAACACGAGTGTATCTGGTTTGTTGGTTACTACAAGTTCCGTTGCTTGCCCTGGGGGCAGTTATTGACAACAGTTTATTGATACCGATCCTAGCGACTATGGTTATAAGTAACACGATAGCCTCACCAGCAGAAAACAGTTTGTTTGCTCAATATTCTCCACCTAAATGGAGAGCGACAGCCTTTGGTATAAAATTTGTTTTGGCGTTGGGTGTCGCTTCAGTTTCAATCCCACTGATATCATGGGTTTTCGAGGCCACGGGTGAATTTATCTGGTTGTTTTTTATTCTTACAGTAATTGCATTAATAGCAGTGATTACCGCATCATGCCTGCCCTCTGAAACAAGACGAACAGATTCTGAGGTTAGAGAAATGATCTTGTCATCTGGTTCGGATTAAGAATTAGAGGCAAACTCCACCGCTTGCTGGGCCGCTCTAAATAATGCGCGGGCCTTATTAATGGATTCTTGATATTCGCCCTCGGGATCGCTATCTGCTACAACGCCGCCTCCTGCCTGAACATACATTTGATTGTCTTTCACAAGAGCTGTTCTAAGGGCTATACAAGTATCCATGGTTCCATTTGCCGAGATATAGCCAACGGCACCGGCATATACTCCACGCCTTGATTTTTCCAGTTCATCAATTATCTCCATGGCTCTTATTTTTGGTGCTCCTGAGACAGTTCCTGCAGGAAAACCTGCCGCTAATGCATCTAGGGCATCGTATTCCGGGGATATCTCACCTTCAACATGGCTGGCTATATGCATAACGTGTGAATAATATTCTATTTCAAATTGCTCCCGGACTTTTACAGTCCCAATCTTACTTACTCGTCCGACGTCGTTTCTGCCTAAATCTAAAAGCATAAGGTGCTCGGCACGTTCTTTGGGGTCTTCCAGAAGTTCTTTTGCTAAGGCCTTATCTTCTTCTGAATCTTTTCCTCTGGGTCTTGTTCCTGCCAAAGGCCTTAAAGTGACTGTATTATCTCGCAGGGTCACTAAAATTTCAGGACTTGAACCAACAATTGAAAATTCTCCAAAATCGAAAAAGAACAAGTATGGTGAAGGGTTTAAGCGTCTTAATGATCGGTATAATGACATCGGAGGTAAATTAAAAGGAATCGAAAACCGTTGTGATGGCACGACCTGAAAAATATCACCCGCATTAATATAATCCTTGGCTTTGTGAACCATATCGTGAAATTCATCTCTAGTTGTATTAGATTCGGGTTCAGCTATGTTTGCATGATCTGAAGATCTTTCACGACGATAGGGTAGGCTTCTCTGGAAATCAGTCGTTGCATCATTAAGTCTAGTCATGGCTGCGTCATATGCAGACGCGGCTGGAACGTCCTTATCAGGCCATATAGGGGTGACGATAGTAACAATATCCTTTAATCTATCGAAGATGCAGATAAGCGTTGGCCTTAAAAATAACCCGTCTGGCACCATCAAATCATCCGGGTTGTTATCGGGTATATTTTCGTTTAAGCGAACAGAGTCATATCCCATATACCCAAAGAGTCCGGAGGCCATTGGTGGAAGACCCTCTGGAAGTTCGATCCTAGATTCCGATACTAAAGCCCTAAGTGACTGTAAAGGTTCCTCGGGGCACGTTTCAAATTCCTTTGTATTCATCCTGGCTCTGCGATTGATTTGAGCTATTTTCTTTTTGAATTTCCATATGATGTCTGGATTCATTCCAATAATAGAAAACCTTCCTCGAACTTTCCCTCCCTCGACAGATTCTAAAAGAAATGAGTTTGGTCTGCCATCGGCCAATTTAAGCATTGCGGAAACTGGGGTTTCTAAATCGGCGATTAACGTGGTCCAGGCGACTTGAGGTTTACCGGCTCGGTAGAGGTCAGATATTATTTTTTTCGAGGGATGACTGGTCATTCTTGAGCCGCTGTTAGTTGATCGATAAGCGGACGATTGATTGCAATATTATGCTTTGTTTTTAACAATTGAAGTGTAGTCTCAATATAATCCTCTTGCATGGACGCCTGAATTTCCTGTTTTATCGATCTCCATTCTTCACTTTTTCTATCTATGGTCGCCTTCTGTATTTCATTTAATTCAATGATGGCCACTTTTGTTGATCCTTCTACCATACCCACATCCCCAGTAGAGAGTTCGAATGCGATACTAGCAAGTTCTACAGGGTATAAGGCCATATTCAAACCATCGGCTGAACGAGTAAATGGTTTAGTTGTGTTAACTTTGTACCCGTAGCTGGCAGCGGCGTTTATTAACCCTATTCCCCCTTTACTCGAGTCGACCAAAGATTTTGCTTTATCCATGATTATTTGTTGTTGTTGTGCGGATTCCCATTGCGTTTTTAATTGCGTCTTCGCTTCTGCGAAACTTAATGTTCTTCTTTCTAAAATATCGTCTGGTCTGAGTAAGAAGTATCCACCTTCTTCTGTTTCAATTAAATCACTTTGCTCACCTTTTACTGTTGAGAAAAGTGTCGAAAGAAATTGTTTGCTCTGTGGAATACCTTTTTGAGCTGTATTGGATTGGCTCATGCCTTGAGGATTAGTGTAGGGAAGCTTTCTCAGCTCAACATTTATGGTTCTAGCCGCCTCTTCGATCGTCGCTCCGCTAGCCAATGAATCCTCGAATTGGTTGGTTAAGTCAAACAGAGCATCAAGTGCTTTCTCGCCAGCTAATTCCTCTTGAATTTTTGCGGAGGCTTCCTTAAAAGGTGCAACAATCTCAGGTTGTTCTGACTCTATCAAAAATATTTTCCAGCCAAATGCGGTTTTTACGGGTTCACTTAGTTGTCCAACTGATGTCTTAAACGCTGCTATTTTTTCCTGTTCGTTATTGAATTCTGGTTCCGTGATATCACGCAAGGATGTAAGCTTCTCGCTACTTACAGTTTTCGTCATGTAATTTAATACAGTTAGATAATCCACTGATTTTTCTGCTTTGGTTTTTGCATTCACAGCAGCAGACTTACTGTTAAAGACAAACTGCTTTATCTTTCTCGTTGCAGGTTTTGTAAACTCATCTTTCCGAGATTGGTAACTTTCCTTCAACTTTTTTTCGGGGATTAAAATTTCTTTGGCTATCTCTTTTGGTGTCAGATGAATATACGTTGCTCGTCTGTATTCTGGTGCCGTTAATTCATCTTTAGTTTCATCATAAATTTTTTTCAATTCTCCTTCTTTTGGCATAGTCGTTATGGCCACATCATTCAGTGACATAACCACAGCATGAACTTTTCGTTTTTCGTAACGATAGCGAAGCAACATCTCTATCATTTTTGCATTTGGCTCTATAAATCCGCCCAATGCTGTAAAAAGTTGATTTCGTTTGATTTCTTCTCTTAGAGTTTTAAAAAATGCTTCTTCGGTCAAGTCTGCATTATAGAGATTTCTTCGAAATAGTTCTGGACTAAACTTTCCTAGCTCGTCCTTAAAGGCAGGCGATTTAGCAACCCAATTTTTTAATTGGTTTTGGCTAACTATGAGCGTCATATTGGAGGTCTCTGCCGCAACAAGACCGTTATTAACCATGGAGTTAATGACTGTGTCCAAAATTTGAGGCCTTACCAAGGAAAGATATTCTGGCGGTAAACGCATGGCTTTACGAGTTCTTTCAAACTCTTGTCTGAGATCATCAGAGTCGTATTCAATCTCTCCTATAGATATTGTAGTTTCTGCTTTTTGTTTGCCTAAAAAAATATCACCTATACCCCAAATAGCAAAACTCAAAATAAGTATGCCAAATAAGACTTTAATAAAAATTGATGTTACTTTAGAACGAATAAATTGCAGCATGCTAAATCCGATACACAGAAAGATGTGGCATTTAAATTAACAAATGCACTCTCGTCGATATATTAAGCGGTTGGGTGGGTTCACCGCAACACGGTTTTCTTTTAAACTTAAGATTAGGAATAAAAAACAAAAAAGGAAAAATATTTTAATATTATTTTAAAATAGCTTTTTATGAAATTTTAACGAGTTTTGGAGTTTGTGATGGTCGACCGTTTATTAATTGCTGGTAATTGGAAGATGAATTTAGATAAGGCGGGAGCGATTGAACTTACTAACGCGCTAACCAAGAGCCAAAGCACATTTAAAGAGGTAGATGTGGCGGTTTTTCCTCCATCGCTTTGGTTAACTGAGGTAGGCGATCTAATAGGATCTGATAACATTAAACTAGGAGGGCAAGACTGTCATGAAGAGTTGGAGGGAGCGCACACCGGTGATATATCTGCTAAAATGTTGAAAGATGTTGGGTGCGATTACGTAATTGTAGGGCATTCAGAACGGAGAACGAACCATTTTGAGACGAATGAAACTATAAAGAAAAAAGTTTTAGTGTCTATTCAGTGTAATTTGTGTCCCATAGTTTGTATTGGCGAGACTTGGGATGAACGTAATAAAGGGACAGCAATCTCAACAGTTTCATTTCAACTAAAAGAGAGTATTCCAGATGAGTTGGATAGCCACCAGTTCATAATAGCCTATGAGCCGGTTTGGGCAATTGGCTCCGGAAAAACACCGACCTTCAACGATATAGAAGAAATGCACTCCTCTATCAAAGAGACAATTCTTACTATTAACCCCAAGGCCGATAAAGTACGCATCTTGTATGGTGGGTCAGTGAAACCTGAGAATGCCGCTGAAATTTTTAATCTAGAGAATGTTGGTGGTGCTTTGGTTGGGGGGGCAAGCCTCTCAGCCACCGACTTTAGCCAAATAATTAGTATTGCTGGAGCCAAAAACTAGTATTTCAAAGGTTTTTACTAGAAAAAAATTAAGTTTAACGATAGAACGAAGCAATCGACGTCGGCGACGTTAAAATAATTTGAATTTTTCGGGGACGCTCATGACCGAAGTTTTACTTTCTATCCATCTTATGATTGCAGCAGCTTTAGTTGTTATAATTCTATTGCAGAGAAGTGAAGGTGGGGGGCTAGGTATCGGTGGCGGTGGTGGTGGCGGCGGCGGAATGGGTGGATTCATGTCTGCTAGAGGAACAGCCAATTTATTAACGAGGGCAACTGCTATTTTGGCTACTTGCTTTTTTACTACTAGTTTGACGCTAGCGATTATAGCCGATTCGGGTCGGAAAAATTCGATTGCTGATCAGATTAGAGCGGAAGAAACTCCATCAATACCAAAAGCACCCCAAGCACCAGTGTCCAAGTAACAATATCAATTGCTCAGTATTTAGCCATTCCCTGGCATGCCTCGCTAGCCTTTTTGATAAAAGCTAGATTAACAGTGTTACATTTTTATCTTTTGCGATATACAAATTGTCCATGTCTAAGTTTATATTCATAACTGGTGGTGTGGTCTCTTCGTTGGGAAAAGGATTGGCGTCTGCAGCACTTGGTGCATTACTTCAGGCTCGCGGCTACAAGGTTCGATTAAGGAAATTAGATCCATATCTTAATGTGGATCCAGGCACAATGAGCCCATATCAACATGGTGAAGTCTATGTGACCGACGATGGGGCTGAAACAGATTTGGATTTAGGTCATTACGAACGATTTACCGGTGTCCCAGCCAAACGATCTGACAATGTGACCACCGGGCAATTATACATGGACGTTTTGGCCAAGGAAAGGCGTGGCGATTATTTAGGGGCCACCATTCAGGTTATTCCTCATGTGACTGATGCCATAAAGGCTTTTGCAAAAAGTGATTTAACAGACGAAGATTTTGTTCTTTGCGAAATTGGAGGTACGGTAGGCGATATTGAAAGTCTTCCTTTTCTCGAGGCTATCCGGCAGCTTGGAAATGAATTAGGTAGAGAGAAATCCCTATTTGTTCATCTTACATTGGTTCCATTTATCGCCTCGGCGGGGGAACTGAAGACCAAGCCAACCCAGCATTCTGTCAAAGAGTTGCAAAGCGTCGGTATACAACCCGATATTCTATTGTGTCGTTCGGAAGTGGATATACCAGAGGAGCAAAGAAGAAAAATTGCTTTATTTTGTAATATAAGACCCGACGCGGTTATAGCCGCTTTAGATGTGAACTCAATATATAACGTGCCATTAAGTTACCATGCTGAGGGATTTGACAATGAAGTGTGCAGACATTTTGATCTGCTAGATAATTTTCCCGAACCGAACCTGTCTGTTTGGAGACAAATTTCTAAAACCGTTGAAAAGCCAGAAGGGGACGTAAAAATTGCCATTGTTGGTAAGTACACCAGCCTTCTTGATTCTTATAAATCATTGGCAGAAGCATTAATCCATGGCGGTATCGCAAATAATATAAAAGTAGAGATCAACTGGCTAGATGCAGAAATTTTTGAAAAAGAAGACACCATTCATCATTTAGATGGTGTGAATGGCATTCTCGTGCCTGGCGGATTTGGAGAACGTGGAGCCGAAGGCAAGATAGCAGCAGTACAATTTGCGAGAGAACGCAAGATACCATATTTTGGGATTTGTTTTGGTATGCAAATGGCGGTAATAGAAGCCGCAAGGAATCTTAGCGGAATTAACGGGGCTGGATCGACGGAATTTGGAAACTGTGATCAGCCAGTTGTGGGTCTTCTAACAGAATGGATAAGAGAAGGGATAACAGAGGAACGCCACGATAAAGACGATTTGGGTGGAACAATGAGGCTAGGCGCCTATGACTGTGATTTGATACCAAATTCTCGAGTGCGCGATATTTACGGTACTGATAGGATCAGTGAAAGGCACCGTCATAGGTATGAAGTCAATATTGATTATAAAGAGCGATTAGAAGCGGCAGGACTAATTTTTTCTGGAATGTCACCAGATAGGAAGCTACCAGAAATTGTAGAAATACCTGATCACCCATGGTTTGTTGCAGTGCAATTTCACCCGGAATTAAAGTCGAAGCCGTTTGATCCGCATCCGTTATTCAAGCATTTCGTAAGTGCTGCAGTATACCAATCGAGATTAGTTTAAAATGTCGTTTCCAACTAGACGCATTTCGATCGGATCAGTCGATGTCGGAAACGACTTGCCGATTGTTCTAATCGCAGGGCCCTGTCAGATTGAAAGTTTGGAGCATACTCTCATGATTGCTGCTAAGCTGGTATCTGTCTGCGAAAAACAGTCGATTAAGCTTATTTTTAAAGCGTCATTCGATAAAGCTAACAGAAGTAGTATTGCCGGAAGAAGGGGCATAGGGCTGGAGGAGGGAACAAGGGTTCTTCAGCGTGTGAAAAACGAATTTGGGTGTCCTGTCCTGACAGATGTTCATGAAAAATATCATTGTGACATCGTTTCTGACGTGGTCGATGTTATACAAATCCCTGCTTTTTTATGTCGTCAAACAGATTTGATAATTGCAGCAGGAAAAACGGGGCGGGCAATTAATGTTAAAAAAGGGCAGTTTTTAGCTCCATGGGATATGAGGAATGTAGTTGAAAAACTCGATTCCGTTGGGAATGAAAATGTATTATTGACGGAACGTGGGGTCAGTTTTGGATATAATACTTTAGTTTCAGATATGCGGTCCCTTGTTCAAATGAGGACTACAGGCTGTCCTGTTGTATTTGACGCCACACATTCTGTGCAGCAACCGGGGGGGCTTGGTGGATCAAGTGGGGGCGACAGAAATTTCGTGCCTGTGCTAGCTAGAGCGGCTGCGGCTGTAGGCGTGGCTGCATTATTTATCGAAACACATGATGACCCTGACAATGCCCCCAGCGACGGACCTAATATGGTCCAAATTGACGAGATGCCAAAGCTCATAAATACCGTTTGTGAAATAGATACTATTTCAAAGAAAGACTTAGTCTTAGATACAAAATTCTCATAAATTTCCTCTTGTTTATATTGGTAAAACTAATTGCATTAAAATTTTAAATTGGCCCATTAATAGGTTTGGAAACAGAGTATGAACGCGATAGTGGATATAAGTGCGCGAGAGATTCTCGATAGTCGAGGGAACCCCACGTTGGAAGTAGACGTATTGCTTGAAGGAAATACCCGAGGCAGGGCGGCTGTTCCATCGGGCGCGTCGACTGGTGCTTACGAGGCGTCAGAATTACGAGATTTGGACTCCTCGCGGTATGGAGGTAAAGGGGTCTTAAACGCTGTAGAGTCAGTAAATGGGGAAATATTTGACGCACTATCTGGTCTTGATGCGACGGCTCAAATGGATATTGATAAGATAATGATAGCTCTGGATGGAACAGAAAATAAATCGAGATTAGGAGCGAATGCAATCTTGGGTGTAAGCTTGGCTATCGCAAGAGCATCGGCAAATGCAATTGAGACAAGCCTCTTTAGATACATTGGAGGAGCACACGCTCACGTTCTACCCACACCGATGATGAATATTATAAATGGTGGTGCCCATGCAAATAACGCAATCGATTTTCAAGAATTCATGATTATGCCTGTCTCGGCCGATAGTATGGTCGAAGCCGTCAGGATAGGTTCTGAAGTTTTTCATTCTTTGAAAAAACTTCTAACTGATGCCGGTTTTAATACCGCTGTTGGCGATGAGGGTGGGTTTGCTCCCGACATAGCCGGTACAGACGTTGCATTAGGATACATATCAAATGCTGTAGAGACTGCTGGTTATAAATTGGGAGAGGATATAGTAATCGCGTTAGATCCAGCCGCCACTGAGTTTTATGATGATGGTGTTTATTTTCTGGCCGGTGAGGGAAAAAAATTAAGTTCAGAGGAAATGATAGAATTTTACGCCTCATTGTGTTCTCGCTATCCAATAGTATCTATAGAGGATGCTCTGGCGGAAGATGATTGGGAAGGATTTAAGAACCTAACAGACCAGTTAGGACATCGTCTTCAAATAGTCGGCGATGACCTTTTTGTCACCAATACAAATCGATTGCAAAGAGGAATAAAACAGCGAATTGGCAACTCGATTCTAATAAAATTAAATCAAATAGGAACTTTAACCGAGACTTTGGGGGCTATCTCGATCGCTCAAAGAGCTAGTTATTCTACTGTAGTATCACACCGTTCTGGGGAGACGGAAGACACAACAATAGCAGATCTAGCTGTTGCTGTTAATGCAGGGCAAATCAAGACTGGATCTTTATCAAGGTCTGACCGTATAGCAAAATATAACCAGTTAATCAGAATAGAAGAAGAACTGGGTTCAATGGCAAAATACGCTGGATGGGCAGATCTCCCCAAGGTAATGTGAGTCGTTATTTGCCACTTTCTATTATTTTTTCGCTAAAGTTGGAAGGATTCTTGGTTTGTTCCCGTTGACCGTCAGAATCTCCAGTGATTCACTCTCAAGGAACTTTTGGGAGAACGAGATTGTCGATGTTAAACGATATTCGCTGGCGGTTTAACCATATAGCTGGTCCATTATTTGGCATCCTTTTGTTCACCTATTTTGTTTATCATTCAATACAGGGACAACATGGCATATTAGCATGGCGTCAGCTTGATATTCAGATTACTAAAGCTGAAGCAACTTTTGCTAGTCTTCTGGCGAAGCAAGCAGAGTTGGAACAAAGTGTGATAATGCTGCGTCCAAGTACTCTTAATCTTGATATGGTAGAAGAACAGAGTAGACGAATGTTAAATTTTACCCACAAAGACGATGTCATAGTAATTTTTTCAGGCGTTAAGTAGCGTTTTTATCAAAAACGTGCTTCAGTTGCTTCATCTAAGGTGTGTAGATAACTCATAGATGTAATTCAGTTATTCACTTTCCTTGAAACTACTTCTTTTTTAGCTTAAATTTAGGTAATTGAGTTTATGATGCTCGGCGCTCAAATTTCTAGGGAAAAAGTATGGTAAAAACACCAACCGTTAAATCTTCCAAAAAAACTAATGCACAGAAAGGGCGGCAGGTAAATAAGTCTGCTATCATCTCTGATGAGTTGAAGAAAGAGTTGGTTAACTATTACAAAGATATGGTGCTCATAAGACGCTTCGAGGAGAAAGCGGGCCAATTATACGGGATGGGCCTCATCGGAGGTTTTTGCCATCTTTATATCGGTCAGGAAGCTGTTGTCGTTGGAATGCAGGCGGTCATAAACGAAAATTCTTCAGTTATTACGAGTTACCGAGACCACGGACACATGCTTGCTTGTGGAATGGACCCGAAAGGCGTGATGGCTGAACTTACAGGAAGAAGAGGCGGTTATTCGAAAGGTAAAGGCGGAAGTATGCACATGTTTAGCCGCGAAAAGAACTTTTTTGGTGGACATGGAATTGTAGCCGCGCAAGTTCCTATTGGCACCGGGTTAGCCTTTGCGCACAAATACAAAGGCGAAGAGGCTGTCTGTCTTACATATCTTGGAGACGGGGCTATAAATCAAGGACAGGTTTATGAAAGCTTTAATATGGCAGCTTTATGGTCTCTTCCTTGTGTCTATATTATCGAAAATAATCAATATGGCATGGGAACTGCGGTGTCTCGCGCAGCCGCGGGAGAAACATTAGCCAGTAGAGGAGCTGCTTACGGTATACCCGGATTAGAGGTAGATGGCATGGATGTACTAGCGGTTAAAGAAGCGGGTAAAAAGGCAGTGCAGCATGCTGCGTCGGGAAAAGGGCCATTTATTTTAGAAATGAAAACATATCGATATCGCGGTCACTCAATGTCAGACCCTGCTAAATATCGAACGAAAGAAGAAGTTAATAGAATGCGACAAGAGCGCGACCCAATCGATAATGTAAAGGAGAGACTTATCCAAGCTGAGGTTGGGGAAGAAGAATTGAAAGGGATGGATAAGTTAATCCGCGATACAGTATCGGAGGCGGTAGAATTTGCTCAAAAAAGCGAGGAGCCTGATCCATCAGAATTATACACAGATGTTCTTATCCAAGTTTAAAGAAGTATTGGCTACCTATAGTGCAAAATAGAGAGTGAAATGAAATGTCTATTCAAGTACTGATGCCTGCCCTATCTCCCACGATGACAGAGGGCAAACTAGCAAAGTGGTTGAAGTCTGAAGGGGATTATTTGGAGCCTGGGGATGCGATCGCTGAGATTGAAACAGATAAGGCGACTATGGAAGTAGAAGCAGTAGATCCGGGTTTCTTAAAACAAATACTTGTCGCAGAAGACACCGAGAATGTGCCTGTTAATACGCCTATAGCGATAATGACAGACACAGACGCAGATCAACCGACTGGAAAACAAGTGGTTAATGAGCAAATTGCTGATGAAACGTATTCTAAGAATATAAACAAACAAGAAAACACCAAAGGGTCAGGTAATATCGTGCAAAATTTTGGAGAAACAGTATCTCAAACAGTAAGAGAGGCGCTTAGGGATGCTATGGCAGAGGAGATGCGTGCCGATGATATGGTTTATGTCATGGGGGAAGAGGTTGCTGAGTACGAAGGGGCTTATAAAGTTACTCAGGGACTTTTGAATGAGTTTGGAGAAAAAAGAGTTATAGACACCCCAATAACAGAACATGGGTTTGCTGGACTAGGTGTTGGAGCGGCCTTTGGAAGCTTGCGGCCTGTTGTAGAGTTCATGACTTTTAACTTTGCAATGCAGGCTATGGACCAGATAATCAATTCTGCTGCAAAAACCTTATATATGTCTGGTGGACAGATGGGGTGCCCGATTGTTTTTCGTGGCCCGAATGGCGCAGCTTCAAGAGTGGGAGCTCAACATTCACAAGATTATACGAGCTGGTTCGCACATTGCCCTGGATTGAAGGTTGTTGCTCCATGGTCGGCAGCCGATGCTAAAGGCTTGTTGAAATCAGCAATCAGAGACCCTAACCCCGTAATAGTGTTGGAAAATGAATTCCTTTACGGTCAAACCTTTGAGGTTCCAACCGATCCAAATGTAACAGTGCCAATAGGTAAAGCCAAAGTGCTAAAAGAAGGTTCGGACGTCACAATAGTGGCGTTCTCAATAATGGTGGGAAAAGCATTAGAAGCGTCAGAGCAGTTATCAAATGAAGGTATAGAGGCGGAGATAATTGATCTGAGAACCATACGCCCGTTGGATGTGGAAACTATAATTAAATCTGTAAAGAAAACGAACAGAATAATAACGGTTGAAGAGGGTTGGCCCACCTGTGGTATTGGATCAGAGATTTCTTCGTTGGTATGTGAGGAGGCATTTGACTATCTCGATGCACCTGTCAAACGTGTTGCTGGTGTTGACGTTCCGATGCCTTATGCGGCTAATCTCGAAAAACTAGCACTTCCGCAGAGTGCAGATATCGTATCAGCTGCAAAAGCTGTTTGTTACCGCAGTTAAGGAGAGAGAAATGCCGATCCCTATCCTAATGCCAGCTCTTTCTCCGACTATGACAGAAGGTAACCTTGTTGCATGGCATAAACAGGAAGGTGACTCTGTTTCTCCGGGTGACGTTATTGCCGAGATAGAAACTGATAAAGCGACAATGGAGGTAGAAGCAGTTGACGAGGGGAGTTTAGGAAAAATAATTGTAGCAGCCGGAACTGAGGGGGTATCAGTAAACACAACAATTGCTGTATTATTAGAGGAAGGCGAGGTGCTGGATGACTCAAATAGTGTTCTGGAATCACAAAATAACGGCTCAACTAGCAGTATGGTGCCAAATAAATTAGAACTA
>PAQA01000060.1 GCA_002709155.1 Rhodospirillaceae bacterium | reverse complement strand
GTACTGGGCCTGGGTTCAAGATTACTATTCATTTGTTCTATCCCCATTTCATGACATTATTACAGGGCACAACGAGGTGTTCTGGCGAAATCAGCGCTTGACGGATAGCCTTGCGGGTGAGGGGAAAGAGACAGCTATAGCTAATCTCACTACTTTGCATAAAAACCGCCTCGAATTTCTGGAACGCCATTTAGTTAAAGTAAAAGCTGGGCCTTTTCTGACTGGGGCAGAATGTTCTTATGCAGATATATTCCTTTATACGTCTGTGAGGACGGTTGAGGAAACCGGGGGATTTGAAATATTGAGGGATGCGTGTAATGGCGAACCGTTTGCGAGCGCGAAAACTATTTCTGAAATTGCAAATGCTGTGGGTGAAATCGATAAAGTGAAGGCTAGCGCATCAAAATTTGAAACTTGCCCAATCTAATCACATGTTAATCTAACTGTATTCGTGTACTGCAAAAAACTCAAAAATAAACGTTTATAAAGGAAAAAATTATGGGAGATGGGACAACAGTTCCTCAGGCGACTATAGAGCCAATGGGGGTTTTGCATGTGCAACTCGGTGATATGGTTGAAGTTGGAGGCGGGCCGAAAGGACCACGTGTTATAGTTGATGTCGTATCGATTGATCTTCAAAGTGACACAATCAAAGCATCATTAGCAACAAATGATGCGGCGGATTGGCTAACAGTTGCAGATGAAGGGAAAATAGGTTGTCTGGATGTGCGTTTTACTCTCAAAACAGACGACGGTGCATTCATTTATGTCGAATATCAGGGAAGAGGGGATATGGCTACCGGGCTTATAGCCACTGCTCCAACCTTTCAAACTGGAAGTGATAAATACTCCTGGTTGAATGGTATCCAAGCGATTGCGGCGGGCAACGTAAATCTCGAAACAGGTCGATTAGTGTATAATCTTTATAAGGTAAACGTGACAGTATAGTGGTGCAATGAAACTGGTTTCGGGAACGGGACTAGAGAATATAAAACCACACTTTAATATTATACTTTCATGCTTTACCGTTTATGATTTCCATTCGGTTAATATTAGACTAGTCCGGTTTCCAATCAAAAACGACTGGTCCAGAAGCAGGGTCTGTTACTCCTAGGTCGGGGGAAATTTCTTCCAACGTGTGCCTTAATGAATTCAACTGTTCAATCATTTTTGGTCTACAGGCTATTATCGAATTTTCTGATGCAAATACGCCTATCCAACAAAACGTTTTTTCACCTGTTTTTATTAATGTGACTTGTTCAGCCATTCCAGAGTAGTCCAGATCCTTTTCGCGTTTTATGAACTCCTCAACACAGTCCTGTTTAACCGAGAACCGAACAGTACTTATAAATCGTGTCATCAAAGTCTCCCAAAAAATTCTTTAAAACGCGGATTGAGTGTTTCCATTCTGGGTCTTAACGCTCTTAAGAAATATCATATCTTCAGAAAATTACCCCTTAATTAGTCCAAATAACAGGGCCCGAAGCGGGATCTGAGATGCCAATTTCTGGAGATATTTCTTCCAGCAAGTCACGTATTTTATCTAATTGTTCCACAAGGTGTGGTCTAACCTCAGCAATAGCTTTCTCAGACTCAAACATGCCTATCCACGTGAAAGATCTATCCCCAGATCGGATTAAGTATTGATTTAAGCCAATTCCAGCCTGATCAATGCCGCCAGGTTCATTATGTGTTTTAATGAATTCATCCACGCAACCATCCTTAACCAAAAACCTAACCGTGCTAATAAAGCCTGCCATTATTCATTACTCCTTGTTTACAAGAAACTTATTAAATTTTGTGAGCCTTGATGGTTATCCTCTATGCGGTTTAAGATGGCGCTTTGTGCAGTCACTCTCGCCTTATTGATGCGGCTTTAGATGGCTAATGTTTTAAAAGAAAGTCGGCTAAAGCATTATTGAAACCATCAGCAGCTTGTACATTACAAAAATGCGCAGAGTTGGGTAATTCGACATATTCCGCGCCAGGTATACTATCGGCTATCAATTTATTCATTGCAGGCGTGGTTCCGGGGTCTTCAGCGCCGGCGATTACCAAAACAGGTAGATCAATAGTTTTAATAGTTTCTCGTTGGTCCATATCTTTTATAGCAATACAACAGCCTGCAAACCCGTCCACTGGGGTGGCGTGTATCATCTCTCTTATTTTGGCAATTTCCGATGCATGAGAACTGTGGTAAGCAGGAGTAAACCATCTTTCTAAGGTGCCTTCTGAGACGCTTTCCATTCCCCCTGCTTGAGCTGCATCGATGCGTTGCTGCCACAGATTGGCAGGACCCATATATGACGATGTCGCGCAGAAAACTGCGGCATGAAGTCGATCTGGATTGCGGGTTGCTAGTTTTTGACCAACCATACCACCTTTGGATAAGCCACAATAATATGCCTTTTCGATCCCCAAAGCATCGAGCAGACCAATCGCATCATCAGCCAGCATATCAATGGTATAGTCGCCTTTTGGCGCATCTGACTGTCCATGACCTCGGCTGTCGTACCGTAGGATATGAAAATCAGGCTCCAGCTTACTAATCTGTGTATCCCACATGTGCAGGTTCGACATGAGTGAGTTTGAAAAAAGTAATACAGGCTTACCTTCAGTGCCATCGAAACGATAGTTTAGGTTTATGCCGTTTACGGACAAACTTGGCATGGTACGGATCCTTTTTAATAAAAATGCATTTGATCGAAAGATAAAGAATTTTTCAATATTTGAGAACAGCAGATAATTTTTAATAAAATGTACGACGATATTTTAATGAAAATCAAGAGCCCTGGTATTTAATATCAAGCGACCTATGTCATAATCATGTAACATTTAAATGGACTCCATATCTTGGCGATAGAATTACCTAGGTCTAAAATAACTTTTCCTCATTATTCAGGATTGTAAGAATGCACCACCTTCTGAAGATTTTCATAACGATATTGTCACTTACGCTTGCGAAGGCCGCTTTTGCAGAAACTATTCAAATCGAATTTACTGAAGATGACTCTTACAGCATTGAAGTCGCCCATATTAATATTGGAGATACCATAAAGTGGTTACCAAAAAACGAGGGGCACAATGTAGAGTTTTTCGCGGGTCCTGACATGAGCTCTTTACCCCTAACCTCTGAGATCGACGAAATTCATTCTGTTACATTTAAATCCCCCGGCGTATATCTGTATGGATGTACTCCGCATGCGGACATGGGCATGTTAGGCCTGATTGTGGTTGGGAATGATCTTCATAATTTGGAAGCCATTAAAAGTATTCAATTATCTCGCGTTTCCAAGTCAGTACTAAAACGATTTATAGAAAAAGCGCGGTCTGGTGCTAAATCTTGATAGCATGTAATGGAAGTGTGCTAAGTTCAATAAGACTGAAATTAGATCAAATGTGTTTCCATTTTCTTAGCTAATGTTTGCGAACGGCGGCGCTTCATTTAATGGCAATGTCGGCGTCAATTTTTTGATAGATCGTTGTGGAGTAACTAGGCAGATGCAAAGCTGGATCTAAATTGAGCAGCCCACTTGCCTTCTATCGCAGTTATTACCCAAAGTGATTCAAAGTCCGCAATAGTTTTGTTATTATTATCGTAACGAACTATATGAGCTAAAAAATGAACTTTGTCTGGACTGGATTGCTCTACTTTAATCGATTTCCAAACTGAACGGGCCCAGTTATCTCCCGCCCTCACTCGAAAGTCGGTGAGATAGGTTTCTTTACTCTGCCAGCAATCTAATTTGGCTCCAACTAAACGGTAATGCGGAAAATGTAGAGTACTTGCCAAGCCATCCTCATCTAGCGAGTTTAAAGATTCAATATGGCGGTTCATCACTTCCCTAGCGGCCTTTACAGCAACTTCATTCATTTTTCCCTCCAAAAGATTATAAGGATGATACCGTGCTTCTTCCCGCCAATAATTTTTACCAAAGTTGTTTGGACAGCCTTTTTGAAGAACAAATTAAAAATTAACGTTTTTTTTATAAAATTCTAAGAATGTCTTGAAAGGGACTTAAATATCAGAGATTTTTCTCCACCATAAAGTTCGACGTTCTGGAGGATTATCGCCATAAGATCGAAGAGGTGGCTGTAAAATCATTAACTCGCCATCGAACGAAACAGTGCGTTGTTGTTCCGTCCCCATCCTTGCCGGGTCAGAACAGGCGTCTACCTTGGTTTTAAGAGTATTTCCATCTAGGGTATAAGCTCCTGCATAACACGAATATTCTCTAGTTTCTCCATTTGGAATTTCAGAACGAGCGTCTGTAATTGCTGCCGACATGCGGCCATCTTTTGTAAACACGACTCTTCCGATGACATTCGTGCCACCAAAAGGGGCTACGCTAGTTGGTTTGTCATTGGCATCAACAGCTTCAGTTCTAACTAACGCCCACGTTCCTATTATATTCGCCAAAACGACCTCCCCATATTACTATTCCAATCACTTTCCCGGTTTCAAAACCGACGCTTAACTTCCAATTTAACATTGGGTGCATTTTTTTACACACAAGATTTGACTTACTGGAATAATTATTCAGGATAGACCTTTCACAAAATTTGTTACCTCTAACACAAATTTGTCAAAGGCGGGGGTACTTTCTATTAGAGCGTGATTGTTACCCTCTAATGTCACAAACTGAGAGCCTGGAATTAATGCAGCCATTCTTCGGCCCTCGTCATGTGGAGTGATTTGATCTCCCTCACAATGCAATACCAAACATGGGATTTTCAACTGCTTGGCTAACTCACTTACATCTACAGTTGCATTCATTTGTTGAATTCGCGCCCCGTTTTTGGCACTGGTTGATACTCTTTGTAGTTCATCAAAACTGCTCGCCTGCTGGACTGTAGCATCTGGTATAAACGAAGAGGTGAAAAAAGTCCGAAATGCGGGATTATTAGATCCCCATCCCGCAGCAATAAGGCTTTGTGCAGTTTCATGTAGAATTTTTGATTCTTCTGAATTACGCATCAAGCGACCGCGCACATAACCTCCAAATAAAATTAGACCATTTACTTTTTCTGGGTTTTCGAATGCGTATCTTATTGAGAAAGCGCAACCCTGAGAGATACCAAGTAGTGTGAATCTCTCTAGACCTGCAGCATGCACCACATTGATCATATCCGAAATCATCCTATCTTCCGAAATTTTTGAAACATCCCAATCGGATAAACCACCTCCTCTCTGATCGAACCTTATTAGTTCGTGTTGGGTGGCGATCTTATTTAGAAGCGGGCCCCAGATAGGACTTCGCCATTCATACTCTATATGATTTAACCAGTTTGGGGCCTTCAGGATTGTTGCTCCTGTTCCAACTCGAGCGAAAGCAATCTGGGCATCATCTTCAGAAAGGCAAAATTGAACTTGCTGTTGCAATTCCTCTGAGCTTTTCTTTCTTTCTACTTTCTGAGATCTCGGGTCCCATTGCCATACCTTGATAGGCCGAGATATATTCTTAACCCGCTGCGAACCTAAATCTTCAAATAAGTTCTTTGTATCATCATTAATGAGCTGATAGATAATATCACTCAAGCAAATACCGTCAGGCACAGATAGCCCCTCTAACCTTGCGGCGATGTTTACACTATCGCCAAAAATATCATTATCGTTGAGAATTAAATCTCCTGCATTTATCCCCAGTCTGTATTGTATTTTCTGATCATGGGGCAGCGGTTCTTCCATCAAAATCATACGGGTTTGGATGGCGATGGCACTTTCAACAGACTCTTGAACAGTATTGAAGATAGCTAAAAAACCGTCCCCAGTAGTTTTAATTAAAGTCCCATTTCTATTTAAGATTTCAGGTTGGATGATATCTTTGAGATATTGGCTTTGGCGAGTGATTACATCGATTTCACCGTTTTCCATCAAGCGGCTGTAACCGAACATGTCAGCTGCTAAAATCGCAGAAAGAATTTTTTTCATTTAAAAGAGCCAGGCCAATATTTCTTAAATGAGATAAGAGATAATTTTTAACTAAAAGCAAGGCCAAGTAAAACATTAAAAAATATTCTTATTTAAAGTCAATAAATGCTAGAAAATATAGGATTTTTAGCGAAGTGGCGGAGGGGAAGGCCCCCAAACCGGGCGCTCAACACACTGGTAAGTTACTAATATTTTAAAAAGATATTTGACGAAGCTTCTAGACTGTACCAATCACGTCTAAACATATGATGGCTTGTTTTGATGAGCAGTTACTAAATCAATAGTTAGAAAGCTAATTAGCGCAGTTGTCACCGCAACAACCATCAGCACAACAAGAGGCGTTGCAATTTTCAGCGCAGTTTGCGCTACAACAGCCATCAGCACAGCAAGTCTGCGCGCAACAAATATCTTCAGCATCCATCGTAAGAAGTCCTCGTAATTCACTCTACTATATATAACACCTAAAATAACATTCGTCCAATTAAATGCTGGGAATAGATTGGCTGATTCCTGCGTCTACCTAGTATAGTAGCGAATGACTATTTATTATCAAATGTAAACGCGTCAATTTAGACCTCTTACATACGGTATGGTGCTTTGTACATTGGACGCTTTAGAGGTTGTTTCGATTTCAATGGCTTTAACCGCCGCTTGATTGAACAGAAAGTAACAAGCGCAAGAATCACTAATGAAAATGTAAGCAAATTTGTAAAACAAAATTCCATCAACCTCGCCAATCAGGGCAAATAAAATAACGAATTTGCTTAGGCATATTGACCCACTAGCCAATTAGGGACATTGAAAGCGGGAGCAGGTTTAATCTCCTGATTTTTTCCGTCAACGGAAACATAGCGCCCTTCAATAATTATTGTTTCACCGTTATCTCCTTCGGCAGCTGAAGACGGACGCGCTATATTCTTCAACTCTTTAAGCATCAACTCAGTGGTAATTGGGTTCATGTCGTTCATTTTGATCTCCACCTGCAGGTACAAAGTCTTTGTTACCCTACTGTTACGGTATCTCTTACAGCCTAGATCACAACTAGTGGGGTATAGTTTGCATGTGCTGACGTCATTGGTTTAGGAAAATAAGGTATGGAGGTGATGGGTAATGCGAACAGCGCAAGACCATTCAATATGGCTTGCGGTGTAGAGTGTTTTTTCTTCTTCTAATAGTTTGCATTTCATGAGGCTAACATATCAGACTTGCCTAGAGAACCTTGATACTCTTTAGAGATAAGTGAGGGCTGCTACGATTGCTATGATCAATGCGTAGCCTGCCAGATAGTACCATCCGATCCATTTGGGGAAGTTTGGTATCTCTTGCATGGTCACTCCTATGGTGTCGTTTAATAAAGCAGAAGCGTGTTCCCCAAGAAATGGCGTTGCTCAGTTGATCCCTACATACTCCTGCCTACCTAATAAATAGGTCCGCCCTGCAGGAGGTCAAGCTTTGCTCATAGCGTTTGCGATTAAGCGATTCATCATTTGATTACTTGCCTTTGGCCAAGTTCTATTGCGATTAAACATTTTTAGACAATATGGGGTTTTTGCTAAGTTGGCGGAGGGGAAGGGATTCGAACCCTCGATACCAGTTTCCCAGTATAACGGTTTAGCAAACCGCCGCCTTCAGCCGCTCGGCCACCCCTCCTGCTAATGAAATCAATGACTTAGCAGTAGCTAGTTTTTTTTCGTACCTTTTCGTACCGTCATTCGTACCTTTTACTTTCATACTTTGTTCTCGTCTATCAGAGCAATGCCCCTCATGGCAAGGCCTTTTTAAATGGATCTAGTGACCAGAGTAAAATGGCACCTCGCTGATTTAATTACGATAAAACATCGATTAATATTATCTTGAGTGGTAAGGCAATTCTTGTTTTTGATTGCCAATTGGTTTGTACCTAACATGATTAATGAATAATCAAATGTAACTCATATTGCTTGTTCTCTAAGCAAATAGTTGCAGGTATCGAACAAAAACTCCGTGTTTACTAGGATTTGATGTGCATCAATCTGGCATGTGAATTGCGAATAAACATTTAGCTAAAAAGTTTATGACCAGAGCTTATGCCTACTATGAAAGTCAAAAACAAATGAAAAGTTCAAACGCAAATAATCCGCTTAGTTCTGCTGAAAAAGAAGGAATACAATTTCAATTCAACATTATTATCTACATTACAGGAAAAATTAGAGAAATAATAACTCCGTTAAAAAAAACAAGGGAAGTTTCTATGTGCTTATACGAAACTGGCTGGATAGGGATGTGGCGACATCCGTATTATTAAAGGATAATTAGTATGGATATCCTAAATAAAATCATCATTGCCCTTTTCTCTGCAATTCCTTTCATGTTCGCTATTTCCCAAATTTGCTGGGAATGTTAGAAGAGCAATAGTGTTAAAATAATCTTTTGAGTTTGAAACCCAAGGGGCGCACTTTGTTGAACTTGTGAATCAATGAGTCTTCTCCGAGCTATGGCGTCGGCCCAAAACACATGGGACACAATACTAGAGTCTGAGTTAAATTTATTTGGTATAAATGGAAACTGTTTTAATCTGGATGACTGGCGCTTTGGCCGGTGGATATGCGTTTAAGCTGTTATCGCTTCCAACGTCGGCTGGGTTCATTGTTGCGGGTTATGTTTTAGCATTACTGAATTTCTCTCAGAATACAGAATATTTGACCTTACCCGCTGAGATCGGTGTAGGATTATTGCTTTTTTCTATTGGTTTAAAGGTTAAGCCATCCTATTTCTATAATAAACATGTTATCTTCGTCTTTATTGTTCATAGTATCGTCGTCACATTATTTTTTTACTTCCTGTTACATCTAGATGTTGGGCTTGAAATTAAATTAGGCCTTTGTGTCGCGCTTAGTGTTTCTAGTACAATCGTGGCTTCTAAAGCACTGGAAACAAGGCGCGAGTTAAGCACATTTCATGGCAGAATTTCTGTAATAATTTTAGTCTTTCAGGATATTCTAGCCCTTGCGTTGTTACTATATAGTCAACCAAATAATTTAATGGTGGAATCTGCAGTATTATTACTGGTGCCTTTTTCTATACCGTTGATTAAGGGTCTATTACGAACGCTTCATAATAATGAAGAGTTAGAATTACTCGCTGCTATAATAATTGCTGTGGTTTTAGGAATGACCCTTTTTAGCTCGTTGGGCCTAAGCGCTGAAATAGGAGCTCTAGTGATGGGGGTTCTATTATCCGGATATGAATCGGCAGATAGATTAGCAAAACGAATTTGGAGCTTGAGGGAATTCTTGCTTCTAGCATTTTTCCTTGGGCTAGGTATGACGGTTCAATTGAATTACGAAATTTTGGTAAACAGTCTCATAATCTTAAGCCTTTTAATATTTAAATCTATTATTTTATTTTTTCTTCTGCTTGCGTTTAAGTTACGGGCTTACACGGCATTTTTAATTTCTATATCCTTATCCACGTTTTCAGAGTTCGCATTGATTGTGGTATCTCACTGGAATAAGGCAGGTTTAATAAAAGACGAAATTTCAGCAGTCATCATTTGCACCACCTGTTTAAGTTTCATTCTAGGATCTATTTTAAATAAATATGTTCACGAGATATATGCACGATTAGAGCCATTCTTAATAAAGTTGGAGCGATCGACATATCACCCAGATGAGGAACCTCATACTTGCGGGGAAGCACAGGTAATGATTCTTGGTATGGGGCGCGTAGGGACTGCAATATTCGAAAACTTGATCAAGAATAATATCAAAGTGGTTGGGTTTGATGCCGATACAGAACTTGTTATTTCTCATCTTAAAGATGGCAAAAGAGTGACTTTTGCAGATGCTGAAGACCCTGGTTTTTGGTCGCAGCTTCGATTTGGGAAATTAACTACCATTGTATTAGCCTTACCAGAATTTCATGCTCAAAACTGGTCAACGCAAAGAGCTCGAAAGAATGGTTTCCAAGGCAAAATAATTGTGCCAACAAGATCACAAGGAGATCCCGAAGTGCTCAAAATGTCTGGTGCTAATGAAATTTATGATGCTTACGAGGCGGCTGGTATAGGAGTTGCAGAAATCTTATTAAAAGAATGATAATAATTTATTTTCTATTGAAGGGGGATCTAGAAAAGTACCTCTATTTATTGAAAAGTAGACATCAAAAACAGATTCTAGCACTTACAGGTTACTTTTATTGAATAATAGATATGCAAGAGAATTAAGATTCAAATAATTAGTCTTTTTGACTCATGGAACAATAGAGAACGATAATCGCTCGATCTCAATTCATTCAGCAAACTCAAATTTAGTTATGATTTTTCGTCCCTTTTGCTTGCAACCTATTGATACTCTATGAGCAAAACGGGCTTTTCGTACCTTATAAGTCATTGATTTTGTTGAATTAGTGTCGGTTTAGCAAACCGCCGCCTTCAGCCGCTCGGCCACCCCTCCGGAAAAAAAACCAATGATTTAGAAGGTCATCAAATTTTGTTGTTTCTCTCATTCTCTTTATCCATTCTCATCTATCAGAGCAATGCCCGTTTTGGCAAGGCGTTTTTCAGTGGCCCGACTTTTTTTAGATTTTATAAAAATTTAAGGGGTCCAGTTATAATCCTTTTTTGCTCCTTGCAGAGTTACGTAGCCATCTTCTATGTCTTTTTCTATAGCCTCTTTTTTTCTGAGCTCAGCTGGCCCATAACCGCCGGCGCCGGAAAGCAAAAAACTTAATATATCGCCCTTACGCAATTCTTCGACGCCTTTTGAGGCTAAACTTTTCTTTTCATTCTTTCTCAAAAGATACGTTCCTGCGAGAGTGCCTGGTTGCCCTCCAAAAACGCCGTATGGTTGAAACTTGTGTCTATCAGCCAAGTGAGAAAGAGTTGCGGTTGAGTTGAGTATTTCAATTTCTTTTTTCAGTCCGCAACCCCCTCTCCATTGTCCAGCGCCACCAGTATCCGGAAGAAGTTCTAAACATTTTATTCGTATCGGATTATGTGTTTCATGAACCTCAACCGGTATATTGGTGCAATTCATAACAGGGGTGAGAGCTTCCGGTCCGTCCTCTCCATAGCGCCCCCCATAGCCCGCCAAGGATAAATCATACATAACAAAAGGTTTGGACGTTCTATCGTCAATTCCACCAATATTTGGATTTGACCAATGAGAAAACGCCCCCATAGCTTTTTGAGGCAATGCCTTTGCCATCGCTCCGTTGATAGTATCAAAAATACGTATTTGGAGTATAGCCCTTCCGCCAGAGGGTGCCGGAAATTTTGGATTGAAAAAACTACCTTCTCGAGCCTTAATCGTTATTGGCCGCATCGCCCCTTCTGTCTGTGGTTGGGTTGCGTTGCAAAAAACTTTGATGGCGAATAAGGCGTACGCTTTTGTATAATTTATATAAGAATTTATGGCGGCCGGAACGGCGTCAGAAGATCGAGAAAAATCTAATTCGACGTCTCCATCTCCACTAAAGGTTATGTCTACTGCCATCTTAATGGGCTGTGTGCCTGGACCATAGTCATCTAAATAATCTTCGAAACTGTAAATTCCTGCTGGTACTTTTGATAAAGCCTCTCGCATGGCTTGTTCTGACCGGTTCAAAATAAGTTCATAAGCCGCCTCCACTGTATCGATCCCATAATCTCGAAATAATGCTTGTAACCTCTCAGCTGCAGTTAGATTGGCCGCATGTTGTGCTAGTAAATCGCCTCTTACTTTATCAGGCATTCGAACGTTTCCTAGAATTATGCGCATAATATCTTCTTCGATATCACCACCTCGAACCAAGCGAACCGGTAATAGTCTTAATCCTTCTTGGAAGGATTCTGTGACTCCATGCACTTTTTGAGAACCTGGTGCTGCGCCGCCCATATCTACCTGATGAGCAGAACAAGCTACAAAACCGACCAATCGTGTTTCAATAAATACAGGCATTATTTGGAAGGTGTCAGGGAAATGGCCAGAACCCAAAAAAGAGTCGTTTAATAAAATTGAGTCTCCGGGTTTGAGCGACTCAGCTGGGAAATAGTTCAATGCGTGTTTTACGCATGTTGGCATTGCTCCAAGATGGCCGGGGCTAAAATTCCCCTGCGCTACCATTAAGGCATCGCTATTAAAGAGTGCAGTCGAAAAATCGTCGCCTTCACGCACCCCCTCAGAAAACGCAGTATGACGTAGGGTCGTTCCTAATTCATCAGCAATTGACAGCATTGTATTCCAAATAACCGTTAAGGTTATGGGATCAATCTGCTTTTGCTCAGTCATTTTCAATTCTTTGCCAGTTCTTTTTGAGTTACTTCGATAACCAAATGACCTTGTTCATGAATTGTTACTTTGTCGCCAGGCAAAATAAGTGTGGTGCTATCTGGATCTTCTATAACAGCGGGTCCCATCACTATATCCTTGGCAGATAGTGATCGACGATCAATGATCGTTGTTTCGACAAAGCCGTCTACTTCAGGAAACCAGACTTGTCGCACGGTTTTTTCACGAGATTGCCCGGAAAGTAACGAATTATATATTGAATTTTTAGTTCGTTCCTCTTGAATTGTAGCCACCAGAGACCAGTCCACTACTTCTACAATGGCGTCTTTGTCTAGAAATTTATGTTTTTTTGAATAAGCCGAATTAAAAGCGTTTATGATAGCGTTTGTATACTTTTCATCTATTGTTCCAGATGGGAGATTAACCAAAACTTCAAACCCCTGTCCAACATACCTCATATATGCGTACCGAGACCACTTAGTGACACCCGCGACCGCTAGCCGCTGAATATCTTCATTAGCTCTTTGTTCAAGTGAATTGAAAATAGACCGAATTGTGCTTGAGACTTCCGGAGACACCTTTAACACATGTGTTGTGGATACATCTATTCTTGGTTCAGCTTCTAGTAATCCTATCGCGGACCCAACCCCAGCACCAGCCGGAATAACGACTTTTGGTATTCCAATCCCACGAGCAAGACGGGAGGCGTGAAGAGGTCCTGCTCCACCGAATGCTACCATGGCATAAGCTCTCGGATCGCGACCACGTTCTACCGATACAATACGCAAAGCGTTTTCCATATTATTAGTGGCAACCATGTGAATACCCCAAGCGGCCTGCTCTAAAGTTAATCCTAAGGGCTTAGCAATATTTTCAAGGATTCCAGAACGTGCAGCCTTGATGTTGAGCTGCATCTCCCCCGCGTTGAACCAATCACCTGAGATATAACCTAGGACAACGTTTGCATCAGTAATCGTTGGTTGGGTCCCTCCCTTACCGTAACAAATTGGCCCCGGATCGGCTCCAGCGCTCTCGGGACCGATAGCTATCATACCAAACTCGATTTTTGCAATTGATCCACCACCTGCTCCTATTTCAAGTAGTTCTACCGCGGGAACATTGATCGGCAATCCGCTGCCTTTTTTGTACCGGATATGGCCCACTTCAAATGTTGGGGTAATCGCTGGTATGCCGCCATCTACTGCCCCAAGTTTTGCTGTAGTTCCACCCATATCAAAAGTAATCACATGTCTTTCACCGATATTTTTTCCAACAATACCTCCCATTAAAACGCCGGCTGCAGGACCGGATTCGATAATACGAATAGGATAGTCTCTGGCAATTTTAGCTGAAACTAAACCCCCACTGGATTGCATAACAAAAAGGTCATTTTCAAAGTCTTGTTCTGCCAACGCGGTTTCAAGCGCCGAAATGTAACGACCTACGATTGGTTTAACATAAGCGTTAGCGGCGGTTGTATTAGTTCGCTCGTATTCGCGAAATTTAGGTGAAATTTCGGATGAGATTGAAACCGATAGATTAGGTGCTTTTTCTGAGATCCTATCGCGAATGAGTTGTTCATTTTTCGGATTGGCGTAGGAATGAATCAAGGAAACGGCTATCGCTTCAAGATTTGAGGATACCATTTTTTCTATGGCCTTATCTACAGACGTCATATCTAAGGGATTGGAAATCGAACCATTGAAATCAGTTCTTTCAACAACCTCGGTTATGTGCCTACGTTGAATGAGAGGTTTGGGTTTGTTGATGTGGAGATCATAGGTTTCATATCTCTTTTGTCGCCCAATGATTAAAATATCCCTAAACCCTTGAGTTGTTATCAGACCGGTGGCCGCTCCTTTCCGTTCTAAAATGGCATTGGTTGCGATCGTTGTGGCGTGCAATAAGGTGTTTACAGAGGTGTTTTCAAGTCGGGCTTCACCTAGTAATTTTTCCAACCCATTTAGGACGGCAGCTCCGGGATCATAGGGAGTGCTCGGCACCTTGAGAAAATAGGCAAAGTTTTTAATGTCATCTTCTAAAACAAAGTCGGTAAACGTGCCTCCAATATCAAATGCTACTCTGATCATTTAAAACGTCCCACGTTAGTGCAAATAACGGTACACTGAGTTATATTATGCGTTCTAAATTTTACCAAATATAATTCAATCATCAAAACAACTTACTTAAATTATTCGAGACTTCTATTCTTGAGAGCCTATCGTCCGCAATAATATCAAAAAACTAAAGTGGACCTTGACCATATAAAGAACCAGATAATTAGGCTGTTTGATTTATGAAAAAAAGCTAAGTCACTGCTCGGACTAATCCACTGGTAGATTGTTATGAAAAATTTCAGCTAGCAGCTGGAATACAGATACTTTTTTCATGGTGTAAGGTAGATACGATTGTATCACATAACTATTTTGATTATTTCAATTGTTAAGGTAATTATACAAAATAGCGTAGTTTATCATACATAATAAATTTTATCATACATAATAAATTTGGAGTGTCGTGTGGGAAATAAACATAATCTTAAAGGATTAAAAGAACGACTTGATGGCAAAGAGATAATTGTTGCCCCAGGAATTTATGATGCTCTTTCCGGCCTTTTTGTGCAACAGGCGGGTTTTGAAACTGTCTATCTGTCGGGCGCTTCACTCGCTTATACAAGATATGGACGACCAGATATTGGTTTGATTGGTATGAGGGAGGTAGCGGATGCAGTTACCGCTATAAGAGAGCGTATTGATGTAGATATGATAGTTGATGGCGATACAGGATACGGTAATGCATTGAATGTGATTAGAACGGTAAAAGAATTTGAGAGGGCAGGGGCTTCGGCAATTCAGTTAGAGGACCAGAGCCTCCCAAAACGGTGCGGTCATTTGACTGGTAAATCGTTAGTTTCGTCAAGTGAAATGGTGGGCAAATTAAAGGCAGCTGTTGACACCAGAAGGAGTGAAGAAACGCTAATAATCGCTCGTACAGATGCAATCGCGGTTGAAGGGTTTCAATCTGCTCTAGATCGGGCTGAAGAATATAGTGAGGCAGGAGCGGATGTTCTCTTTATAGAGGCGCCCGAAAATAGAGATCAAATGATTAAAATGAACTCACAATTCAAAAATAGAGCACCTTTATTAGCTAACATGGTAGAGGGTGGGAAAACCCCAGTGTCAGGGGCTGATGATTTGGCGTCACTAGGGTATTCGATAGTAATCTTCCCAGGTGGGACTGTCCGGGCTATTTCTTTTGTGATGCAAGAATACATGGCGAATTTAAAAGAGACAGGTTCAACTGCCAATTGGAAGAACCGAATGTTTGACTTTACAGAATTTAATTCTCTTATTGGAACACCGGAGATGCTGGCCTTAGGAGAGCAGTACGCTGATCAAAGAGATAGCAACATTGATTGACCCTGTAACACTTGCAGTTTTAAACGGTCGTCTAGAACAGATTGCCGATGAAATGGACGCCACTTTATTTCGGAGTGCTTTCAATCCTATTATCGCAGAAGCGCATGATGCCAGTCATGGATTGTATGACGGGAAAACCGGTGAAACTTTAGTTCAAGGTAAATCGGGCCTTCCAATTTTTGTTGGTGCAATGTCTTTTGCAGTAAAAGCAGTCATTGAGAAAGCTGAAAAAGACTCTGATATGTGCGAGGGAGATGTTTATATCTTCAACGACCCATACGATGGCGGAACTCATTTATCGGACTTTCGGTTGGTAAAACCTATATACCGAAATGGAAGTGTGTTCTGCTTCATAGCGTCTGTAGGTCACTATCATGACGTCGGTGGAAATGTCCCGGGTAATTATAATCCAGCAGCGACGGAGAGTTTTCAGGAAGGTGTTTTGATTCCGCCCGTTAAATTATATGAAAAAGGAAAGTTGCGTCAGGATATAATTGATATAATGCTGGCGAATTCACGACTTCCTGGAAGTTTATATGGAGACTTAAACGGTCAGATAAACGCCCTAGAGTTGGGATTAAACCGGATTAACGAACTTTTAGACGAATACGGTGACGATGTTGTTTTTAACGCAATGTCTGAACTACGACGGCGTGCGAATAAATTAATGCAATCTTACATTGAGAAATTGCCAGATGGTGTATACGGGGCGGTCGATTGGCTGGATAATGATGGTATAATTGATAAACCATTAAAACTGGAATTGAAAATTCGCATAGCTGGAAATCAGATGACGTTGGATTTCAGAGGTTCATCGCTTGCGTGCCTTGGTCCTGTAAATATATCGAGGTCAACAACGATTGCCGCGTGCTATGTTGCTATGAAACATGTGTTTCCAGAGGTGCCAGCCAATTCTGGAGTGCTAGACTCAATCGAATTTATCATTCCAGAAGAGTCTATATTATCGGTAAAAGCGCCACGACCGGTAGGTGGCTATACAGAAACAATTTTAAGGCTCATTGATCTTGTTTTTCAAGCAATGGCTGAAGCCGCGCCAGAACTCACAAATGGTTGCGCATATGGGACCATAAATGCATTGTCATTGGCGGGCTATAGAGAAGATGGCCGACGTTGGGTGATGTTCTCATTTTTTGGTGGAGGTCATGGAGGTCATCCGAAGGGCGACGGATTGAGCCATGGAAATGCGCCCATTTCAACAGCAACGATTCCCCCGTTAGAAATCCTGGAGGCAGCCTATCCGGTCATGTTTCGGCAATGGGCTTTGAGAGCAGATAGTGGCGGTGCGGGTAAAAACCGGGGCGGTTTGGGTGCTGTCTATGAAATTGAATTACTTGAAAAATCGGCAGAAGGTTTCATTTTCGGTGAACGCGCAAAATACGCTCCCCCTGGTGTGCTGGGGGGCAAGTCAGCGGCTCTAAATGAATTTTATTTCGAACAAAATGAGGGCGACTCAACACCGCCTATGGGATCGAAAATGGTTGGAATACAGTTGATGAATGGGCAAGCTGTGAGGCTAGAAACCCCCGGTGGAGGCGGTTATGGAGATCCTCTACTAAGGTCAATAGACGCCATAACCGAAGATATTCGGCTCGGATATATAAGTCCTGAAAATGCCTCGAAAGAATACGGAGTAGAATTGGGGCCCGATGGAGAAATTGACGTTCTCGCGACACAAGTCAAACGAAATAGAACTCTAAAAGTTGAAACAATGCCATGAGTAAAAACCTTATTGTCGGCGTTGACGTTGGGGGGACATTTACCGACGTTTTTATATTGGATGAGACTAGTAGTTCGGTTTCTGTAGCTAAAGTTCCAACTACGCCTAAAGATCAATCAGTGGGATTTCTTAATGGTATTCAGAGTGAGATAGATGAACTATCGAATGTTGCTACGATCATTCATGGAACAACTGTTGCTACCAATGCTTTATTGGAGCGGAAGGGTGCAAAAACTGGTGTAATAACATCTAAGGGTTTCAAAGATGTTCTTGAAATGCGTCGGAGAGATCGACCTAATACCTGGGGTTTATGGGGTGAATTTAAACCCATAGTTCCTAGAGATTTGCGGTTAGAGGTAAGAGAGCGGGTTCTGGCAGATGGTACAGTTAGAGAACTTGTAAATATTGATGAAATAAAAGAAACGGCAAGAAAATTAATAGAGGATGGTTGTGAAGCTTTATCTATAATATTTATTAATTCGTACGCAAATGATGAGAATGAAAAAATTGCTAAAGATGCTATTCAAGATATTTGGCCTAATGAACATATCACGGTATCAAGCGAAATTTTACCAGAGATTCGGGAGTTTGAGAGGGCATCTACAGCGACATTAAACGCGGTCTTACAGCCCGTTTTGAGTCATTATCTTGGAGCTTTGGAAGAAAAGCTTACCAACAGAGGTTTTTTAGGTCAGGTATTAATAGTACAATCAAATGGCGGTGTCATGTCCGTAGATAATGCAAAAGTTCTACCGATAAAAACTGCGTTATCTGGGCCTGCGGCAGGCGTCATAGCTGCATCGTATATTGGAATGAACGCCGGTTATCCAAATATTGTTAGCTGTGATATGGGAGGAACAAGCTTTGACGTTTCTTTGATATCAGACGGTCACAGTAAACTCTCAGCGCAGACATCGATTGATTTTGGCATGGTAGTACGATCGCCCATGGTGGAGATCATTACTATTGGTGCCGGTGGTGGTTCAATTGCCAGACTTGACGCTGGCGGTCTACTGCAAGTTGGTCCGGAGTCGGCTGGCTCGGACCCCGGACCTGTTTGTTATGGTTTGGGAACAAAAACCCCGACTGTGACAGATGCAAATGTCGTTTTGGGTAGAATCAATCCAGCAAGTCCAATTGGTGGGAGATTAGAACGATTGGATGTTAATGCTGCTCGTGATGCAATCAATTTTCACATAGCCAAGCCCTTAGGAATAGACGTAATGGATGCGGCTGAAGCAATATTGAGGGTGGCCAACGCAAAAATGGCCAGTGCAATAAGGCTTGTGTCGGTCGAACGAGGGCATGATCCAAGTATATTCGCTGCGATGCCTTTTGGCGGAGGTGGATCTTTGCATGCAGGCGCTCTAATCCGTGAGGTCGGTTTGTCTTGTGCTTTGGTTCCACGCTTTCCCGGTATAACTAGTGCTCTTGGTTGTGTGATCGCAGATATGAGGCATGACCAGGTTCAAACTATTAACAAAACATTAGACGATCTTGATATAATTTTATTAGATGAAGAAATAGTTCGAAGAAGAACTGAAGGTCATGCGGTTCTCGACAATGCAGGTGGGATTTTTGACAGCCGTGCAGATCAAATTGAACTTGATATGCTCTATGTAGGTCAAACCCATACTATCTCGGTTGTTTTGCCCGTATCAATTGAAAATGGGACTAGCAATGTTACTAAAAAAGTTATTAAGAAGGCTTTTGATGAAAGTTATAAGCTGCAGTTTGGGCGTTTATTAGAAGGATTGGGAATAAAAATAATGAACGTAAGGGTCGCAGTAATAGGAGAGCGTCCACGTTTTGATTTATCCGTCTTGGCTCCCTCAAAAAATGCTAAGGTTGAAAATGCCATAAAAGAAAAGAGACAGGTATACATAAATAAAAATTGGGTGGAGGTAACTATATATAACAGGCTTGATTTGCCAGTTGCGGCCGCAATCGATGGACCTGCTATTCTTGAGCAACCAGACACTACAATATTTTTGGAGCATGATGCGACTGGGGTGGTTGATAAATTTGGAAATTTTCGAATAGTGATAAAACCATGACTATTGATTTAAATAGGTTAAATTTGCAAAAAACAGCTCTAATTTTATGCGATCTTCAGAATGACTTTTTGCATCCAAAAGGAGCGTATGGAAGAAGTGGTGTTACATCTCCAGAAATAGCGGCAGTTCCTGGGCGTATGAGGGGTGTAATTGAGGCTATGCGTAAGGTGGGGTGTTCGATTGTTTCAACTCATTTTACACTTGTCCCAGGACGCGATGGGGAGCCATTGATCTCGGATCATCTCAGGACTGTTAGACCCTTTTTGGCAAAAGGTGATTTTCAGTCGGGAGGGTGGGGGCACGACCTTTTTGATCCCTTGAAGCCAAGCGATGAAAAGATAGAAAAGGTAGCATTTTCAGCATTTTATATGAGTAGATTAGAGTGGTATCTTAGAAAGATCAATGTGGATACTTTAATTTTTTCAGGCATTGTTACAAATGGTGGCGTGGCTTCGACTTTAAGGGACGCACATGTAAGAGATTTCTCTACAATCCTGCTGGCAGATGGATGTGCTGCATTTGATATTGACACACATGATACAGCAATAAAAGCCTTAGAACCGGTTACTACAATAACCACCTGTGAGGAGTTTGTTTCAGGTATCGCAAAATGAACCACGTTATACGAGGTCGTTATGGCCAATTTGACATAAGTATACCTGTTGTTGTTGTTGGAGCAGGAGCGGCTGGTTTAATAGCTGGTTTGGCCGCGCAGGACAACGGCACACAGGTCTTAATAGTAGAGAGAGATGCAAATCCAAGTGGTTCAACTGCTTTATCCTCGGGTCTGATCCCCGCATGCAATACGCGCTGGCAAGTCGCAGCCAAGGTCATTGATAATGTAGAAATTTTTTCCCAGGATATTAAACGCAAAAATAAGGGGCAGGCGGATGAGCATTTAGTTCACAGATCATGTCTGGTATCGGGGGAGGTGTTACATTGGCTAGCGGATAATCATGAACAAAACTTCGACTTGATAGAAGGTTTTCTTTACCCCGGCCATAGTGTGCACCGAATGCATTGCCATCCTAAAAGGACAGGTAAAGCATTCATAGATAGCCTGGTCACTGCTGTTGCTCGGGCCGGGATAGATATCATGAATTCAGCTACCGTAACTGATATATTTGCTTCAGAAAATAGTGAAATTGTCGGCATTAGGATTTTAAGACCTGATGGTTCAAGTGAAGATATAGGCTGTGAAAGCTTAATATTAGCTTGTAATGGTTTTGGGGGGAACCCTGGCATGGTGTCTAAATACATTCCAGAGATGGCAGACGCTATGTACTTTGGACATCAGGGTAATTTGGGTGATGCAATAAACTGGGGACTGGAACTCGGTGCTGGCGTTGAAAATATGGCGGCGTATCAAGGTCATGGATCTGTGGCTATCCCTCATGGGGCCTTAATCACTTGGGCTATAATGATGGAGGGCGGCATCCAATTGAACTCTCGTGGTAGACGCTTCTCTAACGAACATGAGGGATATTCTGAACAATCTATAAAAGTTTTACAACAACCGGGTGGAATCGCCTGGAATATTTATGATCAGCGTTTACACCAACTTGGTCTCGAATTTGATGACTATAAGGGAGCCTCTGAAAATGGAGCAATCAAGCGTTTTGCTTCGATTGATGAATTAGCTAATGGCATTGGCGTTTCTGCTGAGGTTGTCGCGAGTTCAATAGAAGATGTCGAGGCATTTAAAAGCGGGAAAAAGCACTGCCCATTTGGAAGAAAATTTCAGGAAACGGTTGGCTTAAATGGACCTCCATATTACGGAGTGAAAGTTACAGGGGCTTTGTTTCACACCCAAGGAGGACTTGCGGTTGATACTGAGGCGAGAGTTTTAAGGAAAAATGGCAGCGCTTTACCTAACCTTTTTGCTGCAGGCGGCGCTGCGGTTGGTGTTTCCGGAAAAGGCGTAGAGGGTTATTTATCGGGTAACGGTCTGCTAATGGCAGCTAGCCTTGGGTATTTGGCAGGGCAATCAGCGGCTAACTTGGTGAAAAAGACTAAAATTAAAACGTCCCAGAAATGACCTAGAACGTTTTAATTTTTTCACAAAAATCAATTAAACAGGTTTGAATGTTGGGACAGGAGCTCCATTCTCTTCTTCTGTCGGAGAAAATTTCAGTTCTACCCTTTGTCCAATTTTTAAATTATCTAAATCGCAATCAATGATATTAGTCATCATTGTTGGCCCTTCATCTAGCGTCACGTACGCGATTGCAAACGGCGGTTCAGCGCGTCTTAGAACACTCCAAGAATAAATCTCTCCCTTGCCCGAGGATTGGACTAGTTCGACATCCGATCCCCCGCAATGCGGGCACATACCCCTTGGATAATAATACTTTTCGCCACACGACTTACAGCTACCTATCATCAGCTTGTGATCTTTGGCCGCGGACCAGAACTGCTCAGTATCTGGGTCGGCTATAGGCGTTGGGAACACTTTCTTTTGATCAGTCATTTAATTACTCCCGTTCCATAATCACTGTCGCACTGCCATGTCGAGTACCGAGTGAGCCCCCAGTACCATGTGCTAGCGCTAAATCACAATTAGGCACTTGAACTTTGTGGTGGGCTTCGCCTCGTAATTGACGAACTGCTTCTATAACTTTAGTCAATCCACCCCGGTTGGCAGGATGGTTGTTACAAAGGCCACCACCATCAGTATTGAATGGTAGTTTTCCAGTTCCGGCAATTAAATTTCCATCTGATACAAATTTTCCACCTTCACCCTTCTCGCAAAAGCCCAAATCCTCTAATTGCATGAGAACAGTAATAGTAAAACTATCGTAAATGGATGCATATTTCATATCGCTGGGTTTTACTCCGGCTTCTTCAAAAGCAAGTGGCCCTGACCAACGTGCACCTGAGTAAGTTAGATCAATCTTACCGCCCATTTGATGTTTTGGAGCTTCTCCAGCTCCCAATACTTTCACAAGGGGGCGTTTCAACGATTTTGCTACTTCGGGAGATGTTACAATTATTGCACCACCGCCATCACTAATTACACAACAATCAAGACGGTGAAGGGGGTCAGAGATCATTGGTGAATTTACTACCTCGTCAACCGTTACAACGTTACGAAGCATTGCATGTTCATTATATTGAGCATGATGCGAAGCTGCTACTTTAATCCATGCTAATTGTTCGCTCGTGGTTCCATATTCATACATATGCCGTTGTGCGCACATAGCGTACATATTCACAACCGTAGGTCCAAATGGAAATTCAAATGCGACATCTGGCGCGGATGAACCATAATTTCTCGGGGCTGTTCCTGTTGCCATGCCTTCGGCACGCGGACGTCCAGCTAAAGTAATAAGAGCGACCGAACATTTTCCCATCGCTATGGCCTCAGCCGCATGCCCCACATGTAATACATAAGATGATCCGCCAGTCTCTGTCGCATCCATATGCTTGAGGTTAAGCCCCATGTAGTCTACTAAAGATAGTGGGCCAAGTCCGGGTGCATCACCTGCACAAAAATAACCGTCGACATCGTCTTTTGTTAGGCCCGCGTCCGCTAGGGCGCCCATCGCGGATTCGGCATGTAATTGAGCTAGGGATTTATCCACTGCTTTTCTTGTTGGGTGCTCATAGACACCAGCGATATACGCTTTTCCATTTATACTCATTGATTTAACGACTCCTTTTTTTCTTTTGATAGGGTACCACTCCTCTAGGGACAATTACCAGCCTAGGTTGATAATTTGAGAATCCGTATTCTGATAGTTGCATTTAATTATAGAGAACTGTCATCTAAAGTTTGGCGGCTATAGAAAGCCTGCCCAAAATAATAATTGATCTTCATTTAAAAAAGCCAAATTTTCACTTTGCTCTAATTTACCATCACCGCCGATTTTGAATAGACTTAAGCTGACTGGTAAGTCTCTTACCTGCCCTAATTTATTCTTTTTACGCGCGGGTTCAGAATTAGCTGCAATCAGTAGTCGGCCACTTGGATCAATTGAAAAAGTCCTTGGGAGCGAACCATTGGTATCGACGCTATCTATGAGATTGACTCTGCCGGTCTCCTTATTAATTTTAAAAACAGCTATGCTGTCTTCCCCATCAGGGAGTATTTGTTCAGGGGAGCATTTTTCTGCCAAATAGGCTCTGTTGGATACATAAACGAAATTTCCATTGGGGTGGATATGAATAGCGGAAGCAGCTTGTCGGACGCCAGGTTGAACATCTTGTGAGAGGGTCGAAACTTTTTGTTCAATGATTTTGTTAGTTGCATTCTCACAAATTCGCAAAAAATGAATCTCACTCTGCCGCTCCACAGCTAGATAAACCCAATTTTTATTTTGATGAAAATCTAAATGTCTAGCACCAAATCCTATCCCACAGTTTGGCGCGATAGAGTGCTTAAACGAAAGTTTTCCATCCTCGTAATCGAAGACTTTCAAAGCGCCTGGTTGCTCAGGCTGGCCGTCAAGCGCGTCAAAGCCCCTACAGGCAAATAACACTTCCTTCCCATCAGGGGTCGCCATTATTTGGTGGCCAAAGATCCCTTCATCAAGATTGATATCTTGTTTTATTAATGAACTAATCGCACCACTTGATTCAAGTTGATGAACGGAAATAAAACATGGGTTATTATAAGCGACCAATGCGTGTTTTTTTTGATGATCAATTGACAAATGAAGGGGGCGATAGGGAAGGGTTACCGAATTAATAATATCTTCTATAGTCCCATCTTTTGCATTTAGATTACATGCACAAAGTTTATGTTCGGTTCCTTTATTTCCCGGACTGCCATTACTGAGCGCCAAATAAATAATACCTAAGTTGGGATGACTCCAAACATATTGGATATTCAATCCAAATCGTAAAGAACCATTTTGTTTAAGCTTACCAGTATCAATGTTGGCATTAAAATGGATGAGCCGGTCTCCTATAGCTGCATAAAAGTTGCTGATATGCGTCTTGGAGTTTTGCTTGTTTGTCATTATCTCAGCCCATTCACTTTGATAAATATGGGTAAATATTGAATTAAAATGTTTTCTTCAACGATCTTTAAAAATGACCATCACATTTTTTTGATTGGCATATCAATCGGGTTTTATAAAAAAGTAGTATTGCAAATCGTGTAAGTATCTGGAATGAGGAGAGGTTTGCCTATATCAAAAAAATTAAAGGAAATAGAATATTTCCAAAGTATTTCTGCATCGCACCTTATTTTTGAATAGCCAGGTTTCGATCGTGTAATTAGCCTGTTGGCTAGTTGTGACTAGCGTGAAATATGTGTTGGACATTTTCTAGTTTTTGAAGATAACGGTTGTGTTAATGATCTAATTGAGACGGATCAATGGCGTTGATGACTTGCAACTTTTTTGGTTTGCTATATGAGTAATTATACGGAGATTTATAATATATAAAAATTGAAGGTTGAACCGATGCCCGATCAGATACTGTCCAATTCCAAGATAATAGGCTCGTATATAGAAAAAACTCCTGGTTCAGAGAAATTGGCAAGTGAGGCACAGAGTGTTCTCCCTAGCGGTATAGCCCACGACTCGCGCTATTTGAAGCCTTACGCTTTGTATATAGATAAAGCCTTTGGACCGCATAAGTGGGACGTTGATGGAAATCGATATATAGATTATTTCGGAGGTCATGGTGCTTTATTGCTTGGTCATTGCCACCCGGAGGTTACTACAGCGGTTCAAAATGCTTTAGCATTGGGAACTCAGTTTGGAGCTAATCATCCCCGTGAAGTGGAGTGGGCAGATCAGGTTATAAAGATGGTCCCTTCAGCAGAACGTGTTCGGTTCACTTCGTCAGGAACCGAAGCGACACTGATGGCCTTAAGGCTTGCTCGGTCTTTCACTGGAAAGAATAAATTCGTACGATTTAAAACACATTTTCACGGTTGGCATGATCATATGACCGCCGGTTACACGAGCCATTTTGACGGAGGAGCTACGGCGGGAGTAATTGATGGTGTAGCTGATAACGTCGTGCTCGTATCCCCGCAAGATATTTCAGAAATTAAAAGCGTTTTAAAATCAGATAACGACATAGCTGCTGTAATTGTAGAGCCTACGGGGTCTTCATTTGGAATGGTCCCAATGACACAAGAATTTCTCCAGTCGGTGCGCAAATTTACAGAAGAGCAGGGTGTAATTTTTATTTTTGACGAGGTCGTTACTGGTTTTCGTTGTTCTCCTGGAGGGGCGCAGCAGGCTTTTGATATAAAGCCTGATCTAACAACACTAGCAAAGATACTTGCTGGAGGGCTTCCTGGAGGCGCAGTTGCGGGGCGTAAAGATATTCTAGACGATTTGGACTTTGAGCGAGCAGCGGCTAAAGGGAGAGAAAAAATTGGGCATCCGGGTACCTTTAATGCAAACCCCGTTTCAGCTGCTGCTGGCATAGCCGCACTTAAAATTATTGAGCAAACGGATGCTTGTGAAGAAGCCAATAATTCTGCTGCAATATTGCGCCAAAATTTTAATAATATTTTAGAAAAACATAATGTTCCTTGGGCTGCATACGGAACATTTTCTGGCGTTCATTTATATATGAATAAAAATGGTCAAACTATAAATCAATCAACATTTAATCCAAATGAGATCGGGTATGCGGATTTAAAAAGTAAAGATAAGGACCTGATTACTAAACTTCGTTTGGCAATGGCAATTAATGGGGTGGATTTTAATAATTCACCCGGCGCTCAGTTGAGTGCTAGCCACACACAGGAAGACTTGGAATTCACCACAGAAGCATTTAACGAAGCGATAAGAATGCTTAAAAATGATGGTGAAATTTAATAATCAAATTAAAGCTCCAACACTCCAAAAACGCCTAGATGTTTAAATTGTCGAACCCCCGCTCCGTTTTCAATAAGTCGCGATAGCTCATCAGGCTTCTGAACCAAAAATCCAGCTAGCTTATGGATTCCATATTGTTTTAATGCCGGAGCAAATGGGGTGCCGGGACCAATTAAGCTGACATGCGCTTTATCGACTAATTTTAGTAAACCAGGTAAGCTTCCATTCACCCAAGTGGATGCGGTTATTATGAGTTGTGTGCAGCCAGGTATTACGTTTGGCGCTTCATGCTCGGGAAGATCTCCCGGGCCAGGGTTTCGCTCTAATACGATAGCAGTTGGGAGTTTTTGTTCCAAATTGGGGAAGCGGCCAACAACTACTATTTTTTCTCCTTTCTTATCAGGCAAACTAAGCCCGTTATCTTGGGTTAACTTTAATCCATAATGATTAGTGTTGGCATTGATCGCAGCGCATCCGATAGCGCGCTCGATTAATTCTTCTGATTTTACACGTAATGCGAGTTGGTACAGTGAGCTACCACCAAATCTTCTTTGATATTGTCTAACTGAATCCGTCGATATCTTGGTTTGAGGGTTGGCAACCAACCCAGTCCCGCATTCCGCTTCGACTACTATCCAGTATGGACCAATTGTAAGCCTCTTTATTCTGCTGTCGTCGATGCAGGTTAGAAAGCTGTTAAGACCAAGAATTGAGTTGTTTGAGACCATTTAACGATATCACCGCTGAAATTGTATTATAGTCATGCCGCAGACAACTAGTGCTGCGCCGAATAGTTTGGATACAGTGATTGGGTTCTTTTGAAAACCTATCGCGCCAAAATGATCCAGTAATAAGGAGGCACTAACTATTCCTAAAATGGTCACGGAGACATAAGCAGCGGCCCCCATTTTAGGGGCATAATTTAGGGCGCCGAAAACAGCAAAAGCACCAATAAAACCACCAAGCCAAGCCCACCATGGTGCGCTGGAAATTGTCTTTATAGATGGTAATGGAACGCGGAACGTTATCATCACAATAAAAATAACAAGTGTCGCAATTGTAGTATTCGTAATAGCTCCAAGTAATGGGTGCCCCAGAGTTTTGGCTAAAGTGCTATTAATTCCCGCTTGAACGGGCCCCCCGCAACCAATTACCAAAGCAATAAAAAAATAGCCTAAATAAGTTATAGACATCGTATATTATCCAAACTTAATTCAATTTTCGATAAGTTATTTGAATGACGTTCTAATTATCATTCAGCGGCGACATATTGATCTACTTTTTGAAGGGAGGCTGCGCTGAATTTTAATTCGGGGATTTTTCCAAAGGGATCTAATGCTGGATTAGTGAGAAAATTTACGGCTGCCTCACTATAACAAAATGGTATAAAAATCACCCCATCAGGAACTCCTATATCGCTTCGAGCTGAGAGTTCTATCATTCCACGTTTTGTTGCTACTCGAACCTTTTCACCAGGTTTTATTGACCATTTAACGAGATCTGTTGGGCTTATATGGGCAAAAGGTTCTGGCTCAATTGTATCCAAAACACTAGCTCTTCTGGTCATCGCTCCAGTATGCCAATGCTCTAATAACCTTCCTGTTGTTAGGATAAATGGGAAGTCCGTATCAGGTTGTTCGTCGGGTGGAAGAATATCGCAGGGAACGAGCTTTCCTCGACCAGATGCTGTTGGATAGCCATCAGCAAAAATGATACTTTCCCCAATGGAATTTTCATCAGCACAGGGGTATGTGACAGCGCTTTCTCTAAGAAGCCTATCCCACGTAATTCCATTTAATGATGGCATCATTTGCTGCATCTCAGAGAAGACATCACTTGGGTGTGAGTACTTCCAATTTAAACCCATTCTGTTAGCAAGCTCTTGAATAATCCACCAATCCTGTTTTGCGCGCCCTGGTGGATCAATTGCCTTCCGCCCCATCTGAACTCTGCGATCTGTATTTGTGAACGTGCCGTCTTTTTCTGGAAATGCAGAGGCAGGCAAAATAACATCGGCGTACGCCGCGGTTTCTGTCATGAATATATCTTGTACTACTAAGTGTTCTAGACGAGACAATGCTTCCCGGGTGTGGTTTTGGTCGGGATCGCTCATCGCTGGATTTTCACCCATTACATATGCGCCTTTAACTTGTCGATCATACATTGCCTCGGTAATCTCGACGACAGTGAGACCTTTTTCATGATCGAGCTGAGTTCCCCAAAAGCTCTCCCATCTATTGATCTGGTTATCGTCTCCCACGGGTTTGTAATCGGGATAAAACATTGGGATAAGACCTGCGTCTGACGCTCCCTGAACGTTATTCTGTCCGCGTAATGGGTGCAAACCCGAACCAGCCCGTCCAACATGTCCACAGATCAATGCAAGAGAAATTAGGCATCGTGCATTATCTGTTCCATGAGTGTGCTGAGACACGCCCATTCCCCAAAAAATCAAAGCACTTTCTGCTTTAGCGTATATGCGAGCCATTTTTCTAATGGTATCAGGTTCAATTCCACAAATGGCTGACATTCGTTCCGGGGTAAATTCTTTAGTGCTGTTTTTGAGTTCTTCAAAACCTTCCGTAAAACCATCTACGTATTGCTGATCATACAAGCTTTCTCCTATGATTGTGTTGATCATACCATTCAACATGGCTACATCTGAGCTTGGCTTGAATTGTATCATATGTGTAGCGTGACGACTTAAAGCCTGTCCTCTTGGGTCCATAACGATCAGTGTCGACCCGGCTTTGGTAGCATTTTTAATAAATGTAGCCGCGACCGGATGGTTTACAGTCGGGTTTGCTCCAATAACGATGATTACCTCAGAGTTTTCGGCCTCAGCAAATGGCGCGGTCACTGCACCAGAACCAATGGTCTCCATCAAAGCGGCGACCGACGATGCGTGGCACAAACGTGTGCAATGATCTACGTTGTTAGTTCCAAAACCAGTTCTTACTAGCTTTTGAACTAGATACGCTTCCTCGTTAGACCCTTTTGCCGAACCAAAACCAGCTAACGCATTGCCACCATTTTGATCCCTTATTTCTGATAGGCCCGATGCAGCCTTATCTAGAGCCTCTTCCCAAGTTGCTTCCCTGAAATTAGAGAGGGGGTCATTGGGTAGTTCTGCGGTCTTGTGAGAGTCATCTCTACGAATAAGGGGAACATTTAATCGTGCCGGGTTGTGCACATAATCAAAACCATAACGACCTTTAACGCACAAACGGCTCCTGTTCGCAGGGCCCGCCCTTCCATCAACTGAGATAATCTCGTCATTTTTGATATTGAAAGTCAGTTGGCAACCTACTCCACAGTATGGACAAAGACTATCTACCTTACGATCTGGGGTTTTGGATAATACTCCCTTTTCGTCTAGAACCGTTTTTGGCATTAAAGCACCGGTAGGGCATGCTTGGACACACTCTCCGCAACCTACGCATGTGCTCTCCCCCATATCATCACCGAGGTCAAAAACAATATGAGCTTTGGGCCCGCGACCGGCCATCCCGATTACATCGTTAACTTGAATTTCCCTGCAGGCTCGAACGCACAAACCACATTGAATACAAGCGTCCATATTAACAGCAATAGCCGGATGACTTGAGTCCGGTTTAGGCGTTGTATGTGCCGGAAATCTGTTAGGAGATGCTGCCCTTTTTTCATTAAAGTTCCAGAAAGTGGAATCGGGATCGTGTGCTACTTTTCTATCTGGTTGATCTGCAGTTAATAGTTCTAATACCATTTCCCTGGATTTTTTTGCACGCTCTGAATTTGTTGAAATATTCATGCCTTCTGTTGGCTTTCGAATGCATGATGCTGCTAAAGTTCGTTCGCCTTCAATTTCCACCATACATGCGCGGCAGTTTCCATCTGGCCTGTAACTATCCGCAGGCTTGTGGCATAGATGAGGGATTTCGATACCTAATCGGTGAGATATCTCCCAAATAGTCTCGGTTTCGTCAGCCGATACTGGTTTTTCATTCAAAACAAAGTTAATGAGTTTACTCATATTTTATTCATTATTCCCAAAACGCATCGCCTACTTGGATACAATATCATAAACCATTAAATCTATTATATAAATAAAATTTCCAAGCACCTTGACTTATCAGGTTTCGTTGGGAAAAAATCGTAATACGGCGGTAAGTGGATTGCTTGCTGCCTGACCCAGGCCGCAAATTGATGCGTCGCGCATCGTGGTTGCCAGTTCTGTTAATAGTGGCTTGTCCCACTTGTCACCTTTCATAAGTGCTACAGCTTTCTCTGTGCCCACTCGACATGGGGAGCACTGGCCACAACTTTCGTCCTCAAAGAAGCGAAGTAAATTTAGAGCCGCTTCTTTCACGGAATCTTTATCCGATAAAATAACAACGGCATGGCTACCGACAAAGCATCCGAACTTTTCTAATTGGCCAAAGTCTAGGGGTAGATCTCCCATTTTAGCTGGTAAAATACCTCCTGATGCACCACCCGGCAGATAGGCATGAAAAGCGTGGCCATCCAACATACCGCCGCAGTAGTTGTCTATTAACTCCCTAACAGTGGTCCCGGCTGGAGCCATTTTAACTCCTGGTTTCTTTACCCTTCCGGATACAGAATAACTTCTAAATCCGGGGTGTTTCTCTTTACCTTGTTGATTATACCATTCTGGACCCTTTTCAATTATATCTCTTATCCAAAAAAGCGTTTCGATATTATTCACCAATGTAGGCCGATTAAAAACTCCCACTTGAGCGACGTAGGGTGGTCGGTGTCTAGGATATCCTCGTTTGCCTTCAATAGACTCGATCATCGCCGACTCTTCACCGCAAATATAAGCTCCGGCGCCGCGCCGAAGGTGTATTCTTGTGTGAGCCACCAAACCTTCGGTTTCTATACACGAAATTTCTTCTTCTAGGATATGACGGATCTCAGGATATTCATCGCGGAGATAGAAATAACAATCTTCCGCTCCCACAGCCCATGCAGCTATTAGCATCCCTTCCAATGTCCTATGAGGATCACTCTCCATATAGAGCCGATCTTTGAAGGTTCCTGGCTCACCTTCATCACCATTCACAGCTAAGGCTTTTTTACCACTATTTGACCGAACTAAATCCCATTTCTTTGATGTTGGAAAACCTGCCCCGCCCAAGCCTCTTAAAGCGGATTTCCCCAACTCTTCTATTAGCCCTTCCTGGGTTCTCTGGCCAGATAGGCATTCTTTTAATAGTTTATATCCACCTGCCTCCAAATATTCGTTCAATTTAATTGGACTTATTTTTCTGTGCGGTAGTTCGTTTGATAATGCTGCTCTGGCATTTGCAATCAGCTTTTCTGAGTTAACGTTCTCTATCAAATTGTGTCCAACAGCTGCGACGGGAGCTTTATCGCAGGCTCCAATACAAGGAGCTCGGACAACCCGAAAATCGTTGCCCAATACGGCATTGAGGTCTGTGAGAATACCTTCTGCGCCAAAAATAGAACAAGTGAGGCTATCGCAAACTCTCAATGTGATTGCCGGTGGAGGGTGCTCATTTTCTCTGACAACATCAAAGTGGGCATAAAAGGTAGCGACTTCATACACTTCTGCCATCGCCATTTTCATTTCGTGGGCAAGCGCCGCCAGATGAGCTAAAGACAAATGACCAAATTTATCTTGGAATAGATGTAAGTGTTCTATCAGCAGTTCTCTTTTTCTAGGGCGATGGCCAAGCGTGTTTTTTACTTCAGCAAGCGCTATAGGGTCAATCTGACGGCCCTTTAGGAAAGGGCGCCCCTTACGTCTACCTTGGCCGCTTCCTCTTTGGAAATTTGTATTTCCTTTGTTTTCGGCAGAACCATTTTTAACTCCCTCAGGAGCCGAAATATCGGACATTCCAGTATTTCCATTCAATGTTTGGTACTATGTCTAATACTATTAACTCTATAATTAACCAACTCGTTTTGGAACTTAACTTCTCTATATACCAAGTTAGTTTGGGTAAGAATCATTTAAAAAAACTTTTATCATAATAGCACAAAGATTTGTGACTAAGTTCTAATAAATCCAGAACAATAGTTTTTATTTCAAAGATTACCTCGTATTAGCGCGTTTTGGGTGCCTGTCTTCCGAATTTTTTTAATATACCAAAATTCATGCTATAAGCAGAACATCGATGCCTATGTTGTCTACAAAGCGTGCGTGAAATCTATGAAAACCATTTTAAGTGATTTAGCTTCAGAAATTGAAAAATTACCAGATTATTTGGTAATCGGTCGCGTCACTTCAGTTCTGGGGATGATGGTTGAGATTGGGGGGATAGAGCGTGCTTTATCAATAGGAGACCGTTTACATTTAAGAGGTAAGCGAGGGGACAAAGTACCTTGTGAGGTTGTAGGGTTCCGAGATGAACGCGCCATGGCCATGCCATTTAGCACTCTAGACGGGATCGGTATCGGGAGTGAAGCGGAAATTGGAGACTTAGACCCGTTAGTATACCCGGATGAGAATTGGCTTGGTCGGGTGGTTAACGCGATGGGAGAGCCGATGGATGGGGGGGCGTCGCTCAAAGAGGGGCCGAGGGGATATGAGATCAGAGGCGCTCCGCCTCCGGCGCATAAACGCGAGCGGTTGGGAGGCAAGGTGGATGTCGGCATCAGAGCAATTAACACCTTCGTAACGATGTGTCATGGACAAAGAATGGGGGTTTTTTCAGGGTCAGGCGTTGGAAAATCCATTTTAATGGCAATGATTGCAAGGTTTACATCATCAGAAGTTAACGTCATAGGCCTAGTTGGCGAACGTGGAAGGGAGGTTAGAGAGTTCATAGAAGACTATTTAGGAGAAGATGGTTTAGCTAAAAGTATTATCGTAGCCTCAACTTCCGATGAGTCACCACTAATGAGGAGACAAGCCGCATATATGACCCTTGCAATTGCTGAATTTTTCAGAGATGCGGGAAAGAATGTTATGTGTATGATGGATAGTGTGACACGATTTGCTATGGCGCAAAGAGAAATAGGATTAGCTTCAGGAGAACCTCCTGCAAGTAAGGGCTATACCCCAATGGTATTTTCTGAATTACCAAAGCTTCTTGAGCGCGCTGGCCCAGGTCTTCAAGGTATGGGCACAATAACTGGATTATTTACCGTTTTAGTCGAGGGAGATGACCTCAATGAACCAATCTCCGACTCGGTGCGCGGAATACTCGACGGGCACATAGTGTTATCCAGATCAATCGCAGACCGGGGAAGATATCCAGCTATTGATATTTTAAAGAGTGTCTCAAGGATGATGCCTGATTGTAATTCTCCACAAGAAAATGAGATTGTTGGTAAGGCTCGCGGACTAATGGCATCATATGAACAAATGGCTGATATGATAAGATTAGGGGCATACCGTCGAGGCAGTGATCCCCTTTTAGATGAGGCGATTAAGCACTATCCTGAAATAGAAAAATTTTTAACTCAGGAAAAAAATGAGAGGGTTAACATTGAAGAAGGCTATGCAAATTTATCGGCAATATTGGATTTTAATGATCCTCACATTGAGACAGAATTAAAATCTATAGAAGTCAGTGATCCGGAGCTAATTGATGAAAGTGTGGAAGTAGATGATTTACAAACGAGCTAGAACAACGTGAGCCAATTCGAAAAACTTGTTCGGCTGCGGGAGTTTGAGCTTGACGAGAGACGACGTGAATCAGGCGATATATTAAATGAAGTCAATATGTTGCAGGATGAAATGAATAGATTAAATGAAAGCCTAAAAGTCGAGCAAAAGGTGGCTTCAGAGTCTTTGGAGGCCCGATTTCTCTATAACGAGTTCGCAAGTGGCGTAATTCGTCAGAGAGAATGGCTGACCGCTGCCATCAAGGTAAAAGAAGAAGAATATGAAAGTTCGCGGGAGAAGGTTGCGCATGCCTACGGGGAGATGCGAAAAGCAGAAATTGTTCGTGATGAAGCGGTGAAAAACGAAAAACAAAGAGAGCAAACCCTAGAACAAATTGAAATAGATGAAATAGCACAAAATATTTATCGTAGAAGAGTTGAATAATTATTTCAATTTCTAACCATAGGCGCAGCAGGCTTTATACAGGGCTATTATTTAAAGAAATTAAACTGTTATTGATCTGGATTTATCGGGTATTTTAAGAACTGTAATGATAGCGATAACGAACATTAGAGCGCAGGAATAAAATACCATATCTGCTTTTCCTCCGTCCATAAGTGCTCCGACTAAAAGCGGCATTATGGAAGAGCCAAGGTCGAGACCAGAGTAAACAAATCCGAAAATGCGGCCCGAGGCCCCAGGAGGAGTGATTTTTCGAACTAACATATCTCGTGATGGCGCTGTTATACCCGAGAAAAAACCAGACAAAGCTAACGCAGGTAGCACGAAATATGGTGAAATAAAATTACCGCCAATTATCACTAGAACAAGACTTGCCAGGGCAACGCCTAATATTGCAACAATTTGGTGTTTTTTAACCTTATCTGCGATCACGCCCCCAATAAGAATACCAAGGGCAGATCCTATTAAAAATGCCGTGAGAGCTGCTGTCGCGCTTGTAAGAGTCAAAGCGTATAGAACCTGTAGAGCGGATACACCAAACGTTTGTATTCCAATTAATGCCGCCGCTAGAAAAGTAAAGAAGAGAAAGCATGATATCACTGTTGATGAAAGCAAAGCGATAATTTGGCTAAATAATGGATTTGTTCTTTTTAAAGGTTCAGAGTCCTTTGCCTTATGTTCCTTGGAGTTTTCTATTAATAGTTCGCCGCTAAGAAAAAACATTAAAACTATAATCAAGCCTATTAAACCCGCCAATATTGTTGCAGTGCGCCAATCCCAAAAACCAGCCAAGGTAACGATGAATATGGGGGCGCAGGCCCAACCTATGTTGCCACTGAAAGCGTGGATAGCATATGCTTTTCCGAGTCTTCCGGTGCTTATTTTATTTGTCAAAATTGACAGGTCTGCCGGATGAAAAACACTATTGCCAAGTCCAGCTGTGATAGAAAAAAACATGAGCCCCCAGAAACTAAAACAAAAACCATATCCAATAACGCTTAGTGACAGTAATGTTAGACCTAATAGAAGAACCCTGCGGGCACCGAACCTATCTACCAAAAAACCAGCGAATGTTTGTGCAATTCCGGAAGCCCCATAAAAGAGAGTAGGTAATAACCCCAGTGCTGCAAAGCTGACATTAAAATCCAACTTTAGTATTGGAAATAAAGGGGGAAGAATTAAATGGAAAAAATGACTTGAAGCATGAGCTGAACCTACAAGCCCTATAACTCTTAAATCGTGTCTGAGATTAGTTACCCCATCGCTCATAGTGTTCTATAAGCAAGTAAACATTTATTAGCAATATTCAATCTTATCCGAATTCTGATTTGCTGTTCCCATTAAGCGTGTTACTTTGGATCTACTCAATAGTTTGCCAAGTTTCTATCGGATTAAATCATGCCTTATATAACTTCAGCTGTTAATGCCCAAGCAAGTCGAAAAGCAATAGATGTACATGGCCAAACTTACCATCTCAGTCCATATGTGGGCAGCGCCCCATTAAGAGGTAGTTATATTCCAGGAAACGAAAAAAATGATGATGGTCTGCCGCAAGGTTTTCTCGTAGAACAGCCACCCAATTCGGTGACACCCCCTCACTTCCACGATCATGAACAATACCAGGTCTTTGTTGAGGGTGGAGCGCGTCTTGGCAAACACTTGGCGAGTCCACTATCACTTCACTACGCCCGAGGACATTCACCGTATGGACCAATAACCGCGGGACCGTCAGGGGTTGTCTATTTTACCCTACGTGCTCGTTGGGATTCTGGGGCGAAATATATGCCTGGAGCGCGAGATAAGCTCAAGAAAGTGAAACGTAAGCATCGAATGGCGGCAGATATAGAGCTACCCAATTCAGACGTTATGTGCCAAACAGACAGCGTTATTCGAACAGAAGTCATGTCGTTGGATGATGATGGTACATGCGCCTATCTCTATACAATTCCACCTGGGAAAGTAACGCTAGTCGACACCGACAAGATAGCTGGCGGGCAATATGCTATTGTTGTTGATGGGTTCGCAGTTGGTGAAAAAGAAGACCTTACCAGACTCTCAGGATTTTATCGTTCACTTAGGGAAGAGCCATTAGAAGTTAAAGCCGGCAAAGACGGTTTGGTTTTGTTGCTGATGCAATTTTCTAACACAGACCTAGCGTGAACCAAGATATACCTCAAACTGGCTTTGAACCTTCTGAGTTTGCGCTAAGAACCGAACGAGCTCAGCGTTTAATGAGAAAGTTAGATGTTGACGGGTTATTGTTAACCACCGAACCGGAGGTTCGTTATTTTTCTGGTTTTTATACGGCCTTTTGGTTAAGCCCCACGAGACCATGGTTTTTGGTAGTGCCAAGGGAGGGGAAACCGATCGCGGTAATTCCTGAAATTGGTGGAGCTAGGATGAGCGAGACGTGGCTGGATGATATTGTAGTGTGGCCGGCACCTAGGCCCAATGATGAAGGCATTACTGAGTTAACAGCAACTATAAAGCGACTGAAGAAGATGAGTGGTGTTATTGGGGTGCCTATGGGCCCTGAGAGCCACATTAGAATGCCTTTTTCTGATTTTAAGAAATTCCAGGAAAATATTCGTGGTATTCAGCTTGTTGATGCCACTCCTTTGATCCAAGAATTAAGAAAAATAAAATCTGAAGCGGAAGTTTCAAAAATTAGATATATTTGTCAGCGAGTATCGGAGGGATTCCTGGAGTTACCTAAAATTGCTAATCTTGGTGACAAAGAGAAGGAAGTTTTCAGAAAGTTCAGAATTGATTTGCTTGCTAGGGGGGCAGACGAAGTGCCATATTTGGTTGGTGGATCTGGACCCAGCGGCCCAACAGAAGTAATTGGCATGCCCTCCAATAGGATTTTGACAAAAGGTGACATGTTGATGATGGATACAGGCGCAGTATTTGATGGGTATTTTTCGGATTTTGATCGTAATTTCTGTTTTGGTAGTGTTGATGAGACCGTTGCTGCAGCTTATGACCTAGTTTATCGCGCCACGGATGCTGGATTAGAAGCGGCTAGGCCTGGGATCACCGCGGAGGGATTATGGAAGGTTATGGCCGATGTTTTGAGTGAATCTACCCCTTCGAAAAACGCTGTTGGAAGACTTGGCCATGGGTTAGGGATGCAGTTAACAGAATATCCCTCTAACATGAAAGGCGATAAAACGCCGATGCTGCCTGGTATGGTTATGACGCTAGAACCGAGTATCGAATTTGCAGATGGACGGATTATGGTTCACGAAGAAAATATTCTTATAAGGGATGGTGAACCGGAGTTGCTTTCAATTAGGGCTCCTTCGGAGATTCCTCTTATATATTAATGAACTCAAATCGATAAAAAACTGGAGTTTTGTGTAACGCTCTGTTTTAGAGTGATATGTAAATTGAGGTAATTTAATGAATAAACATGAATTTAGGGTTGGAATTGAAGTTGGAGGGACATTTACCGACTTGGTAGCCAGCGACGGCCATCAAATGAAAACAGCGAAGGTCCCGAGCACACCATCAAAGCCAGATGAAGGTGCAATGAATGCCATTAGAGCAGCCGAACTAGATATTCCGCAAATAAAAGAATTAGTTCACGGTTCCACCGTTGCGACTAATGCAGTTTTAGAAAGGAAGGGCGGAAGGGTCTGTCTTTTCGTAACTAAGGGCACAAGAGACATTCTTTTACTGCAGCGACATGATCGGCGTTCTATTTATGATCTACATTACAAGAAACCGGAACCGGTAGTCGCTCGTCATGACACCTACGAAATTAAAGAAAGAATATCTCCCGACGGCTCTATTGTCCTGGACATTGATGAAGATAATGCCAGAGAACAGATAAAAACTGCCCTGAGGGATGGACGCTTTGACTCGGCCGCTATCTGCTTTTTGCACTCCTATACTAATTCGCGACATGAACGGCTTTTAAAAGAGTTAATACATCAGGAGTTTCCCAGTTTACCAATAACATGCTCTTGCGACGTAACAAGAGAGTTTAGAGAATATGAGCGTGCTTCAACAACGACATTAGCCGCCTATGTTCAGCCAGTGATTGCGGGTTATATAAAAAGGTTTTCGGCGTCTTTAGCAAAGCAAGGCTTTAGGGGGCGATTTAGCATTATGCAGTCAAATGGTGGCAGAATGCCAGCGGAAGCCATGGCCAAGAATGCCATCTCTGCTCTTTTCTCGGGACCAGCCGCCGGCGTAGTCGGCGCTATCAGAGGTATATCATCTGCGGGTTATGATAATTTAATCACGCTTGATATGGGAGGTACTAGCACCGATGTTTCCTTAGTTTCAGGCGGCGAATCCAAGCTTGCGCCGATGACTATGATAGATGGGCTTCCTGTAAAAACTCCGGTTATTGATATAGCTACTGTTGGAGCAGGCGGCGGGTCTATCGCCTGGAAAGATGATGGAGGGCTGATGCGGGTTGGGCCAAGATCTGCAGGGGCTAGCCCGGGCCCCGCCTGCTATGACCGAGGAGGTCTTGAGCCAACTGTGACCGATGCTCATCTAATTAGAGGTACTTTGCAAGCTGATAGTTTTCTTGGTGGAAAAATGAATGTTGATGTCAAATTAGCTCAAGATGCATTTTCAGATTTGGGCAAGTTTTTTGGTTTGCCGATAGAAGAAATTGCTGATAACACAATAAGGCTAGCTGAAGCTAATATCGTCAGAGCAATACAGCAAATCTCTACCGAACGGGGTAGTGACCCAAGAGACTTTGTTTTAGTGCCATTTGGCGGTGCCGGGCCACTTCACGCCGCCCGTGTTGCCGAAGATTTAAACATTGAAAAAGTTGTGGTGCCGCCAAATGCAGGCGTTTTATCTGCTTCCGGTTTGTTGTTGTCAGATCACATTCACTATCGAACAAGAACTCGACGCTTGACCTTAAAGGATGAAAATATCGAGGACGTAAAGGAAATAATAAATGATCTTGAAAATGAAACTGCGGATTATCTAACGTCCCTGAATGTAGGTGGAAAGATAGAGTACGATAAAGTATTAGAGATGCGGTACGTAGGGCAGGCTTTTGAAGTATCTGTTGATATAAAAAATGAGGATATAAATAAGCTTACAACTGCACGATTATCCCAACTATTTGCCAATGCGCATCATCAAATTTTCGAATTTTCTAAAGCAGAAGGGGATCCTGTAGAAATTATATCATTTAGAATTGGCGCCAAGGTAAGTCCGGAGGTCCCATTTGCAAACGAAACTTTGCTTCCGTCTGGTAACACTCCAGCGTCTAGACAAGTAAAAATGATGGAGCGCGGCAAAGAACTAACAGCTGATTTAAAAGAAAGGTCGGAGCTGACATCTGAAGCTATTAACGGCCCAGTGCTGATTCAAGATACTAATGCCACTATTTTTGTTCCACATGAATGGAAGGCATCAAGAGATTCTGAAGATAATGTTATATTGGTTAGGGAAAATTAGAATGGGTGTTTCTCCTGTAGATCAAGCTGTCATCACCCGGGCTCTAGTGGCTGCGGCCGACGAAATGGGTGTTAAACTGATCCGCTCGGCTCATTCTCCTGTAGTGCGCGAGGCACAAGATTGCTCAGCGGCGATACTGGATCGCGATGGCAGGGTAGTCGCACAGGCAGAGTTAATACCAATACAACTTGGATCTATCACGCATACCTTCAAGGCGTGTCTGAAGCACCATCCTTTGGATACTCTTAAAGATGGAGATTTTTTAATAAACAATGATCCCTATTCAGGTGGCCAACATTTACCGGACATTTTTCTATTCACGCCGATTTTTTATGAAAAAGCCCTCATAGGTATTACAGCAACAGTGGTTCATCACATTGACCTTGGTGGTGGGGCTCCAGGGCTAAACCCGAATGCCGCCGACGTGCATGAGGAAGGTATAACAATACCACCCAGCAGATATTCGATAGAAGATGACTGGAAAGGGGGGCCATTTGAAAGATTAATTAGGGCAAATGTTAGAATGCCTGACGCCACTATAGGGGATTTGAATGCGCAGTTTGCGGCAAATGCGGTAGGTGGAGAGCGATTAAAAGATTTGCATCGCAAATTTGGCGAAAAAACGATGGTTTCTGCTATGCAGGAAATGCTGAATTATTCCGAAAGAAGAATTCGTACAGCGATATCAAATGCTCCAGATGGCACTTTCAACGGAAAAGCGTGGTTGGATGACGATGGTAACGGAGGAGAGCCAGTTCTGATAAAAGCGGAAGTGGTGATTAATGACGACCAAATAATAGTTGATTTCAAGGGATCTTCTGAGCAAGTCAGAACAAATTTAAATAGCCCTTTTGCTTCTTCAGTATCGTCAGCAATAGCGTGTATTAAAGCAGTCCTGACTGATCCGGATATTCCCTTCAATGAAGGGGCAGAAAGAGCGATTAGTGTTAACATACCTTACGGATCAATTTTGAACCCCAAACCCCCTGCTCCTGTCAGGGCAAGGCTGATTCCTAGTTATAGAGTTGTTAATGCGGTTATGGGTGCACTATCGCAAGCTGTTCCAGAGCGCGTCATCGCCCCCGGTTTTGATACAACCTCGGTGTCGTGTTTGAGCCACCGAAAGGAAACAGGCTATAATATTTATCTTGAGATATTTGGTGGTGGATTTGGAGCAGGGCCAAATAACGATGGGTGTGACGCGGTAGACTCAATGTTATCCAATTGCTCAAATATTCCAATAGAGAGCATGGAGTCCGATTATCCATTTTTTAGGGTTGAGGACTATAGCCTGCGGTCAACGTCGGGTGGGGATGGGAAAAACCGAGGAGGTATGGGCTTTCAAAGAATTTACAAAATTCTTAAGGAGGATGTAACTTTTGCTACGTATGGAGATCGATTTAAAATTGCTCCTGAAGGGATAGAGGGGGGGTTTCCTGGTGCGAAAGCGGAGACTTTTGTGGAGAGGGGTGGACAAAAGATACAATTAGAGTCGAAACAACATTTTTCTCTGCTTGAAGGAGATCGCCTTGTGGTCAGAACAGGGGGCGGCGGTGGATATGGCGACCCTAAAAATAGGTCAAGGGATCAGAAAAAACAGGACCTATTAAACAATTTCACAGGAAATATTAGCTGAATGAAGATGCGAGGATACCTGTTGTTTGTCAGAGTGTTTCATAACCAAACTCTTCTGCGGCTTCCTGAACCTTTTGCCACAAATCCAGGGCGAATCCGCGGGCAATAAAAATGTTGAACCTATTTTCATCAAGGCAACAAATTAGCGCTGATAAATTAAAGAAAGTCGTTTGAACACAATGATCAACTAAAAAGACCTCTGGGTGGAAGTCTATTGCTGCGCCTTTAAGAAGAAGGTCTCTTGTCATAAAGCCATCTATCCCTATCGATGATCTCGCGTGACTAAGGTCAACTATAGAGAACGAGGTTTCTTTTATCTGGCTTTTTATCAATGATGTAAGGTCCCGGGTCTCGGGTTCCACTATTAACCACCTATTTGGTCCAGTCCAAATGATACGCGTTTTATCTGATGCTTTTGATGTGTTCGGGGCGAGGGGAACATCAAAGTTAAACAGATTTTGGATGACGTTAAGAAAATCTTTTTGGGGTGGCTCTCTAGTTTCGAGTTGAACGATTGAAAGTGGATGATTTTCTTCTATAAAAATTCCCGGCTCAGTTTTACAATTACCAAAACGTCCACTTTCTATCTGGCCATCTAACGCAGACTGTCGTTTTATTGAAGGAAGATTATAATCCTTATCAACCATTTAGTCGTTCCCCTTGTTTATCGTAAAATACAGGGTCTACGATCTTAACTTCATTTATCTCTCCATGGAGCGGACTGGTAGCCCAAACAGTCTCTCCAATTCTTTTTGAGCCTCCGGTAATTAATCCAAGAGATATTGGGTGTTTTAATGTTGGGCTGAGATAAGCGCCAGAGGATACATGCCCTAATTTTGGCATTGGAAGGCTCGCGTTTGGATCCTTAACCAAAATTGAACCGGTCCTTATTCTTGATTTCCCATCTGTTGGAATTAGCCCTACGAGTTTTGGTCGTTTAGGATCTAGAAAACCGTCGCGTTGCAATAGCCTACGGCCGATGAATTCTTTTTTAGAACTTATTAATTTGTTCATACCGAGGTCATCAGGTGTCGTTCTGCCATCGAGCTCACCGCCAGCCACATGACCTTTTTCAATACGCATAATTGCCATCGCCTCGGTTCCATATGGAATAATGTTATCTGTTGTTCCTTTTTCCATAATGCGCCGCCAAACATATTCTCCGTAATCAGCGGGTACATTTACCTCGTACGCCAGCTCTCCCGAAAAACTAATCCGAAAAATAAGGGCAGGGATACCATCGATAGATATTTGTTTTACCCCCATAAATGGTAATGTTTCATCGGATAGATCTTCTTCATCTATAGTCTTTTGAAGAACATCGCGGCTTTTTGGTCCTGCAATAGCCATGGCTGCCCACTGCTCGGTTATCGACGATATTTTGACATCTAGATCGGGCCAATGAACCTGCAGGCAGTATTCCATATGACTTAGAACTGATGCGGCGTTAGACGTTGTGGTTGTCATAAAATAATGATGTTCCGAGAGCCTCGATGTTGTGCCATCATCAAAAACAATCCCGTCTTCGCGAAGCATTAGGCCGTATCTGGCTTTGCCAATAGCCAGTTTAGTCCAGCCATTGGTGTAAATACGATTTAAAAATTCGCTTGAGTCTGCACCCTGTATATCGATTTTTCCTAATGTGGAAACATCGACCATTCCCACGTTCCCTCGAGTTCCCTTGACTTCTCGTGTTATTGCAAGATCCATATTTTGTGTTGTGTTGGCTTCGCCATTTCGAAGATAGTATTGAGGACGTAACCATTGTCCCGCATCGATAAAAATAGCGCCGTTTTCATGATGCCAATTATGTATCGCCGATTTTCTTTTTGCTGAATATGATTGACCAATATCTCTACCAGCAAGAGGTCCCATTGCAATAGGTATGTATGGTGGTCTGAACATTGTAGTTCCTACTGTTTCGATAGCTTCTCCTCTTTCCTCTGCCATGATAGCATGGCCATTCATATTACTTGTCTTGCCCTGATCTGTACCCATGCCTAACGTGGTGTAGCGTTTTAAATGCTCTACCGATATATAGCCTTCTTGGTGCGCCAGTTTTATGTCGGATTCAGTTACGTCGTCTTGAATATCAACGAATTTTTTTCCTTTTCCCGGAATTCGCCACAACGCTTTGATCGGTGTTACACTTGGTTCATCTGTTTGGGGTATAGAAAAGATTGTCTTTGAAAAACCTAATTCCGTTGCTAGTTGGATCCCACAATTTGTGCCTTCGGTGATGCAATCTATTAAACTGAAAGCGCCGTTTGATGCTCCGGCCGGATATTCCGACTGGGATCTTAACCCGGGGACAAATGCTGCGATACTTGCCTCATATTGAGGTCTGCCTCCTGCATGGCAATATAAATGGACATTAGGGCTCCAACCTCCAGAAATAGCGAGTAGGTCGGCAGAGATGAAAGTCGATTGAGAACTTGTACTTTTCTGATCAGAACTTAAAGATGCTATATCGACACCAGTTAAACCAAAATGACCATGAGTGTTTATCACCGCTGAACCTAAGATAAGTTCCACACCAAGTTCATCGAGTTTCGTTTTCCAGAATTCATTAACGTAGGTTCTACTATCTACTACTGCGCGAACATCTATGCCTTTTTCGGCCAGATTAACAGCAGTTTTGTAACCGTCATCATTATTGGCGAATATAACAGCTCTATTTCCCGGCTTGACTGCGAATTGATTAGCATAGCGGCGAGCCGCGGAGGCTAACATAATTCCAGGTCGATCATTGTTTGAAAACACTAATGGTCGTTCCGTTGCCCCTGTTGCTATGATCACTTTTTGGGCCCTAATTTGCCATAAGCGTTGTCGAACCGTATGGGGTTCTGGTGTTGGTAAGTGATCTGAGACACTTTCTATGGCATTAACAACATTACTATCATAATAACCAAACGCGGTTGTTCGTCGTGCTATGGTTACGTTTTTCATTTCATTTAGTTCTTTCAGAGCCGATTCAATCCATTGAAGGGCTGGTTTGTCGTCAATTTGATCTAATTCCCAGATTAATTGACCCCCTAATAGCTTTGAACTATCGATTATTAAGACCCTAGCGCCTGTACGGCCAGCCGATAATGCAGCTGATAATCCAGTTGGCCCGCCTCCAATAATTAAAATATCGCAAAATGCATTTTTCTTATCATAAGTATCCGGGTCTCTCTCTAGCTCGGTCGACCCCATACCTGCGGCTTTCCGAATAAAATATTCATAAAAATGCCAGCCTGGCATTCCCATGAACGTTTTATAATAGAATCCTGCAGTAAATAATGGCCCAGCGAGATTGTTGATTTGCATTACGTCCAAAAACAAATTGGGCCATCGGTTTTGACTTTTAGCCTCTAGTCCGTCAAACAGCTCTATATTTGTCGCTCTTGTGTTTGGCTCAGTTCTCGCATCAGTTCTTAATGCCACTAATGCATTCGGTTCTTCTGTGCCAGCTGTGTATATTCCCCGTGGCCTATGATATTTGAAACTCCTTCCAACAAGTTTTACGTTATTCGCTAATAGGGCCGATGCCAACGTATCTCCCACATAGCCCATTAACGGTTTTCCATCGAACTTGAAACCAATCGGTTTAGATCTATCGATTAAGCCCCCTGAAGACAGCCGCCGTATTTGTTGTTTATTTTTTTTAGAGAACATTATTTTTCTGCCTCGTAACTAAAGAGAAGATCATCCGAGGGCAATCCGGTTTTTAATACTTCATGCGTAACAGTATCACGCAACACCTTTACGTAGCTTCTACAGCCAGAAATATGTTGCCAGTACTCTTGATGAACGCCTCTGGGATTATCTCTGATATAGATATAATCAAACCACTCGTCATCGTTAGCAAGCTCGGGATTAATAGGTCTTAACTTCGTCGCATCTCCAATATAATTAAATTCGGAGTGGTCTCGAAGTCCGCAGTAAGGACACTTGATGCGAATCATTTTTAAAACTTTCTAATGTCTATTCGGAATTGGGCCACCGCCATTTTCATCAACAGAACGTCCCACTCTAAATCGGTCAAAATTCAAACCTGCATTCAGCTCATGTGGGGCGTCATTTGCAATTGTATGCGCGAATACCCAGCCGGAACCAGGCGTTGCTTTGAAGCCTCCGTAACACCAACCGCAATTCAAATAGAGATTATCAATAGGCGATTTGCCGATTATAGGACTGCCATCCATTGACATATCCATAATTCCACCCCAGTGCCTTACAATCCGTAATCGTGAAAGCCCGGGTATCATTGCTAACCCAGCCGTCACAACATCTTCTATCAATGGAAGGTTGCCTTTTTGAGCGTATGAATTGTACATATCTATATCACCGCCAAACACCAGACCACCTTTATCGGATTGGCTTATGTAGAAATGGCCTGCACCAAAGGTAACAACGTGGTCAATAACCGGCTTGAGTGGTTCTGATACAAACGCTTGTAATACATGGCTTTCTATAGGGAGTTTCATGCCTAGTTTTGAGGCTAAATGGCCTGTGCTGCCAGCAACGGCAAAGCCAACTTTACCGCAACCGATAGGCCCCCTTGACGTTTCAACAATTTCTATATTGTTGCCTTTCGTTTTAAATCCAGTCACTTCGCAATTTTGAATGATATCAACGCCAAGTTGATCTGCACCCCTTGCGAAGCCCCAGGCCACAGCGTCGTGCCTTGCTGTTCCCCCTCGTCGTTGAAGTAAGCCACCTTTAATCTGAAATCTAGCGGTATCGGAAAAATCTAAGTAAGGGATCATTTTCTCAACTTGTCGCCTGTCTAACAACTCCGCATCTATGCCATTTAGCCTCATCGTGTTACCGCGTCTTGTGATTGCATCCATTTGGCTGTCGGAATTGGCTAAATTCAGAACGCCTCGTTGACTAAACATTACATTGAAATTCAACTCGTGACTCAATTGCTCCCATAACTTAAGTGATTTTTCATAAAATAGCGCGTTTTCATCAAGCATGTAGTTGGAGCGCACGATAGTGGTATTACGTCCTGTGTTGCCTCCACCAAGATACCCTTTCTCTAAAACTGCAATATTTTTTATTCCATGATTCTTTGCGAGGTAAAACGCGCTAGCAAGGCCGTGGCCGCCTGCGCCAATAATTATAATGTCATAATATTTTTTGGGTTCTGGATCTCTCCAGGCGCGTTCCCAATTCTTGTTATCACTGAAAGCATTTTTTATTAAACTCAGAACGGAGTATTTACTCATAAAGGGGCAGCCTATTTTTGATAAGTTAAAGTAACCTTACTTTTTATAGATATAATATAGTTGTAACTAATGTCAGCCTTGGGATAAATAGTTGTTTAGCGAGAAAGATAGTTTTGTCTATTGAATTTCATATTCTGCGCAGAGCTTATTTTTGATTTAAATATAGTGTGAAACCTTGTCTAATACCACCAACATAGGTACAACGGATCATGGGAGAATATTCCTATGGTAGAATTAGGGAACTTAAAACGTACAAAAATCACCGAAATACTTAAGCATGTGTTTCGTGATCGAGAAGTTATTGTTCGTTCTGCCGGAAAAATCACGTATTTTTCGCTTAAGAGCTGGGTTCTGATAGTTTTACTTTCGACTGGAGTGGCGACAACCGGTTGGGTAACGTATTCTTCGATAGATTATCTGCGTTTAGTGTCTCAGATCTCTGATAAGAATGAAGCAATTTGGAGCGCACAAAATTCCTACAGTCAACTTTTGGATCAGGTGTCAGAATATCGACAATCAATAGTGGGTATTACTAAAGATCTGAAAGCGACTCAATCAACGTTGCTTTCTCATTTTAAAAAAGAAGAGATCGGTATTACGTCCATTTCTGAGGGTATAAAAAAATCGGCAAATGGCGGGTTGCTGCCCAGTGAAGAGAATAAGAAAAGAGAAGTCCTTGGCCAACAGTTTGCACTCATAGGACAGGAACTGCGCAGGATGACGGGTAAGAATAATGCGTTGGAAAGCCATATTGGTAATCTCCGCGGGAACCTTGAGACTGTAGAGGCTGAAAAGGCGGAAATGGTTGCGGAAAGAGAAGCAATGGGTGACCAATTATGGTCGTTAAACAACAATCTAGAAAATTCGCATATTAAAACGGAGCAACTCAATAAAAAAGTAAAGGCTCTCAGTGCAAGCCTCCGGGCAGTAATGGTCGAGAAAGATCAAATTAAAAATAAAAATGAGGCTCTTCGTGCCGAAGTAGTGAAGCTTGAATCGACTAAGGAAGAGCAGTCCTTGCAACATGAGGCGAAACTTAGGGATATTTCAAGCCGAGCTTTGAAGAATATTCATCGCCTGGAAGCTGTTTTGAACAGGACAGGGTTAAATTTAAAAGATATCGCCCCGTTACCAAAGAGTATGATAATGGGAATGGGGGGGCCTTTTATTCCATATCATCCAGATATGAAGCATTCAGATGGAAACGTGTTGTTAGAATCTGAGTTAGAACTGCGATTAAACCGATTTGAGAAGCTAAGAGATACAGTTTCTGTTCTTCCATTAGTAGCTCCTGTTCGGAGAGGTTATGTTTCAAGCCATTACGGGCGGCGCAAAGATCCGTTCAATGGTCGTTGGGCAATGCACCGAGGCATAGATTTTGTGGCGCCCTACAAATCTAAAGTTGTGGCAACGGCCCCCGGTATAGTTAGTTATGTTGGCCGCAGGGGGAGATACGGGCGAACAGTAGATATTCTACATCAACATGGATTGATGACACGATTTGCTCATTTGTATAGATATCGTGTGAAAGTAGGGCAGAAAGTTAAAATGGGCGATACCATTGCTTTATTGGGAAATTCAGGACGAAGCACGGGGCCCCATGTACATTATGAAATTAGGCATAATGGTAAATTTATGAATCCCAGAAGATTTCTAAGGGCGACGCGAAATGTTCAATAATTCAAAAAAAGATAATGGAGTGAAGATACCCGGACCATCAAAGGGAACCGCACCCTCCCTTTTGAGTTCTGATCTCACTATTACAGGAAATTTAGAGAGTGAGGGAGATATGCAAATTGATGGAACAATTGATGGGGACATCAAAAGCTTTACCCTAACTGTCAGTGAATCAGGCGTTATCAGAGGCACTATCGATGCCGAGGAGGTAACTATCGCGGGAAGTGTCACGGGTCAGATAAAAGCTCGGCATGTTATTCTTGTAAAAGGAGCTAAAGTCATAGCCGATTTAATCCAGGACCGCCTCTCGATAGAGCCGGGTGCTTTTTTTGAGGGTAATTGCAGACAATATCCTGACGAGAATGAGCCGGAAGCTATTCAGTTGGAATACGACGATCAGGCATAGTTTTCATAATGCTGGAATCAATTGAATTTGGGTGGACGAGGAAATCCAGTGGGAGGTATCCTTCCAGCAGAAGCTCTTTTTCCTATCCACGTACCAAGTTCAGTCTCAGTTCTTTGACGCCCCCCATTCATGTGCCATGATAGACCATCACTGACATTGAAAGATTTTATGTCAGAAAGTTTTCCGTCTTTATATTTTTGAAGAATTACGCCTTTACCTTTCGCTAGTTGCGGCAATTCTTCTTTTGAGAAGATAAGTAATTTTCTATTAGTTCCAACAACGGCAATACTGTCACCGTTAACAGGAACACATATCGAAGCCTTGGTGTCGTCAGAAACATTCAATATTTGTTTGCCAGTTTTTGTCTGTGCAATTAAATCTTTCGACGCAGCGATAAAACCCCTGCCGTCTTTCGAAGCAAGGATAAATTGCCCATCGGGTTTAAAGACGTCTAGAGATATCAAACAGTGGTCGTTTGGCAAATCAATCATTAAACGCAATGGCTCTCCATGGCCGCGGCCACGTGGGAGTTTATCTGCCATCACAGTATAGCAGCGTCCGTTACTTGCGAATATCAGTATACGATCTGTTGTTTCCGCTAAAAGGATATAGCCTAATGTATCGCCATCTTTAAACTTTAAGTCACTGGTATCCGATAAATGTCCCTTGACCGCTCGAATCCATCCTCTATCTGAACATATAATAGTTATTGGTTCCCTCCCTACGATTGCTTCAATAGGGATAATAATCGCAGACGGTGGTTGACCAATTTCTGTACGCCGGGGACCTAAAATAGAATTTTTGCCAAAGTCGTTTTTGACATTTTTTATCTCCGCGGCAATTATCTTCCATCTTCGCTTTTCGTCATTTAAAAGGGCCGTTATATCCAATTTTTCAGCCGTCAACTCCTCAAATTCTTTACGGATTGCTATTTCCTCTAACTTCCTCAGGGATCGGAGTCTCATATTTAAAATTGCTTCTGCCTGATTTTCGGTGAGCTCAAAATCGTTCATCATTTTTTGTTTTGGATGATCTTCTTCTCTTATAATTCGAATAACCTCATCGATATTTAAAAAGGCTATAAGGTAACCCGAAAGCACTTCCAATCTGCTCTTTATTTTACCTAAACGAAAATTAGAGCGTCTGACCAAAACTTCATGTCGATGTGCCAGAAAAGCGTTTAAGGCCTCCCTCAAAGACATTACTCTTGGAGTTTGCTCTGCATCTAAAACGTTAAGGTTTAAGCTAATACGTACTTCAAGGTCGCACTGTTTAAATAAACTTTCCATCAAGAGAGCAGGATCAATATTTCTACTTTTGGGTTCTAAAACCAGTCTAAGGTCTTCAGCAGATTCGTCTTGAACGTCACTTAAAAGGTTCAATTTTTTATTTTCAAGTAATTCGGCTAGCTTCTCCACTAATCTCGATTTTTGGACTTGGTAGGGAATTTCTGTGACAACTATCTGGTAGGTGCCATTTTTTAATTTTTCTACGTCCCAGCGTGCCCTTAATCTAAAACTTCCTTTGCCAGTTTTATATGCATCGATAATTGTTTCGGGAGTGTCAACCAAAACGCCGCCGGTTGGGAAATCGGGCCCTGGAATATACCGGAAGAGAGTTTCAAATGACGTATTTGGGTGATTTATGAGGTGGAGAAGTGCATCACATAATTCTTCAACATTGTGGGGTGGAATAGAAGTTGCCATGCCCACCGCAATGCCTTGTGCTCCATTTGCCAGAAGGTTTGGAAAGGCGGCTGGTAGAACGAGAGGTTCATTTCCTTCTCCGTCATAAGTATTCTTAAAATCAACTGCGTCTTCATCTATTCCTTGAAGAAGGCTCTCTGCCACGGTAGTTAATCGGGCTTCGGTATAACGCATGGCCGCAGCGTTATCTCCATCTATATTTCCGAAGTTCCCTTGTCCGTCAACCAACGGGTAACGTTGAGAAAAGTCTTGTGCTAAGCGCACCATAGCATCATATATCGCGGTGTCGCCATGTGGATGGAACTTGCCCATCACATCGCCAACAACTCGTGCCGACTTTTTAAATGCATCATCTGGCGCTAAGCGCAATTGTCGCATGGCGAATAATAAGCGGCGGTGTACTGGTTTAAGCCCATCACGTACATCTGGCAAAGATCTCGACATTATTGTCGAAAGTGCGTAAGCCAAATATCTTTCGCTAAGCGCGTCTGCAAATTTAGTTTCACTTATTTGCGCAGATGTTGTGTCCATTCTTCGCTCCTCTAGCATATCTTGTATATCTATATGAAGTAGATTTCTAGTGGAAGTTGTTTAGTTTTTAGGGGTTTCTAACTATTTTGGCTGAACGCCTGCAGCCATTGTGCCAAATATCGAAAAGTCGTTCGCAGGTTGAGACCCTCCAATTTCTCGATTTGAAATTTGAAATAGATTTACTAGGATTTCGATAAGATCAAAAAAACTTATTTTCTATAAATTAGTGGACTGCCTTTGGTGCTTAATCTCCATAATAATCTAGCGTTGTCTGCCTCAGGAGTTTCTGCAGCATCCATTTGCTCCTTAGCTCTATGCATTGTTGATAAAGTATCGAAGATCAAGATATCTCCCACTTCATAACGATGGGCATAAACAAATCTGGGCTGCGTGGCATGAGATTTAAGCTGAGCAAGGAAACCTTGCGTCTCCTCTTCAGTCATCCCATTTATTTGGAAAGGAGAATGAGCTACCGCGTATAAGGCCTTATGTCCTGAGACAGGGTGTTTTAAAACTAGAGGTTTTTCACAGATTTCATTTGTCTCTGCTTGTTGTTTCGTTCTGATCGGTACAGGTTCATGCTCGTCCTCATCAAATTGAGCGCGTCCATAATAGTGTTTGGCAGTTAACGTATCCACCTTAGATTTCAGACTTGGTTCCAGGCTTTCATATGCTTGAACCATATCGGCTATTAGTGTTTCACCCCCTGTTTTAGGGATCTTTATTGCATGCAACATTGTTACAGTAGTAGGGTCCTCAATGTAGGAACCGTCTGTGTGCCAAACTGCTGCGCCATTTCTAACAGCGTCGTCTTTATCTTTTTCTTCCGTGTTTCCAATCGCCATCATTTCTGGATATCCAGGCATGCGCAGATAATCTAAAACGTGACGTATCAAATCTCCCCATTGTTTGGCGAATTGATAATATGTGTCTTTGGTTATTTCTTGGTTTTTTATGATCAGGCATCGATGATCATATAAAGCTTTTGTCAAATCTGACATTATATCATCGGTTAGATCTTTCGATAGATCTATCCCACTAACTACTGCGCCGCATGCGCCTCCCGTAGTTTGAATATTAATCATATTGCTTCCATCCTAGACCTGCTGTCACTCATTGCCGTTCTATCTACACTCTTTGCCAAACTTTCTCGGCTACCCTAGCAGCCGTAGCAGCTTGCAACGCATCACCATCACAGTAATGCTATTAGATATTCGTTGAAATACTATTTCGTGTTACGCTAGAAAATTTGATTAGGTAATCGTGTTTATGATTGAATTAATTTTGAAAAAGCCTTCATATCAACAAATTAAATGGTGTTTTGTTTTCCAAATTAACTGATGTCAATTTATCTGACATTTCGGATGATTTTTTTTATTGAGCGATAGATGGTAGGAAGTGACACCAGTTTAAATTATCTCCTTCGAAACAGGGATTTCTTATTTTTTATAATAGGCAGGTTTTCTAATGTCGTTGGAGTTCAAATACTTACGGTTGCTGTCGGTTGGCACGTCTATCAACTCACACGTGATCCGTTGGACCTGGGCTATATAGGTCTCGCTCAATTTTTGCCAGCTTTGTTCTTGTTTCTCATCGCGGGTTATGTGTCCGATAAATACGACCGCAGAATCATATTGTTCTTTTGTAATATAGCCCATTTTATTGTTGTTGTTATGCTCATGTTAGCGCTTTGGGGTGAATATAATGATGTGCGCATAGTCTTCGGAATACTTGTTTTGCATGGGGCGGCGCGGGCATTTTTCCATACAGCCGGTCAGGCTATTTTACCTAATATTGTTTCTACGGAAGCTTTTCCAAAAGCGGTTGCATATTCATCCTCTGTAAATAAAGCAGCGCAATTAATTGGCCCAGCACTCGGCGGTGGGCTAATAGCCTGGGCAGGAGATTGGACTTATTACGTTACCTTATCGATGTTTGCGTTGTCTGCACTTTCATCGATCATTATTTCCGCTCGATTAAAACTCGAGGCTCCAGACAAAATGACGTTTTCAACCCTACTTGGAGGGTTTAATTTTATATGGAAAGACAAAATAGTTCTTGGGGCTATTTCAATCGACTTAATGGCAGTTTTGCTTGGTGGCGTTATGGGGCTATTACCAATTTATGCCAGTGATATCTTGAACGTTGGAGCGGACGGTTTAGGAATTATGCGAGCGATGCCGGGTGTTGGTTCCCTCATTATGGGACTGTGGCTCACGCAGATTGTCTCCCCGAGGTTCATAGGGCCCTCTTTATTTATTTCTTTATTCATTTTTGGATTTTCAATCATTGTTTTTAGTGTTTCGGAAGTATTTTGGCTATCATTGATCGCCTTAACTATCTATGGCGCATCCGATATGGTTAGCGTCTATATTCGTCTAACCCTTGTTCAATTGGCAACGCCAGATCAAATGAGGGGTAGGGTTAGTGCGGTCAATTCGGTATCAATAAATGCCTCTAATGAACTAGGAGATTTCAGAGCAGGTTTGTGCGCCGCTGGCCTTGGAACGATTCCGGCAGTGTTGCTTGGGGGAATTGCAACCTTGTGTGTCACTGGAATATGGTTTCGTTGTTTTCCTTCTATCCGCCGTATTGATGGCTTTGAGGATGTAGAAAAACGAACGAAATAAATACCGGAAATTTGAATGACAACTTCATGTAATTGGAAACACGCCTTTTCGCGCGTTTTGGTATGGTAAGGTGTCTAATAATCCAGGACCCCAGTCGGGCGTGTCCACTATTATTATTTTTTCGGATTCTTTCTCCCATATAGCTCTAAAGTGAGTTTTTGAACGGAGTAATACGATATCAAAGTCTTTGTGGTCGAAGCCAAACTGTTCAAATGGGTCTAAGTTTATAGCACTTATATTTGCGGAAATTAACCATATTAAAACTTGGTTTACTCGTATTATTGCGGTAGGGCCTAGGCTTACAGGGCGTCCTTTGCCCATGACGCCGCCCATAGCAAAGCTTGGTTGACCAGACCAAATGATTTCTGCTGATACAGAAATAGGTTCTCCCGCTTTCTTTGAACTATTACCTCCAATTGAAAGCTGTATGGTTGAACCCACACGTTTGGATAGAGCCTTTTTGGCCGCTTGTGGGTCCCAAAAATATGGAGCGGCTGATTTTATTCCGGATAATTCTAACAATTCTCGTAGCACATATGTTGAGTCGTTCATTCGATCCGCATGTTCTAATATCACCACAGGTTTTCCTGACGATTTTATAGAAGCTTGAGCTTCGGCAAGACCTGAGG
>PAQA01000059.1 GCA_002709155.1 Rhodospirillaceae bacterium | reverse complement strand
TCCAGAAACAAACTTCCAGTTTTTGGGCGATTTTCGAGACAGTTTACCCGAGGCAAACAAACGATTAGGAGCCAACTCGGTCCTAGCTCATTTAGATATTGGGACCGGAGAAAAGAAAGCCAGTCAACAACTTGCGGACCAGATAGGTCCACTTGTGTTGGGTTTAATGAAGCGAGAGTCAATTATAGTGAGTGACCAAGAATTAACCGCTTGGTCACACATGCGTATTGAGCCACCTTCCAATATCCCGAAGGGTCGCATTTTTATTTACAATTTGGTTTAGAGTAAAAAATTAGACGTTGCCTTCTGGGCGAGGGGTGAAATCCTTTTTTCCTTCGACCTCTTTAAAATGAGCCAGTGCCCAATGCACACTTGGGAATGCAAGGTTTTCCCAAGGAATGTCATCCCATTCAAATAAATCAACTGCCTGGGACTCTGTCCCGGCAGAGTACTGTGGTGAGACGAGCTGTGCTCTATAAATGAGGTGGACCTGGCTTAATCTAGCAATGTTATAAATTCCCAATAGGGCATCAATAGTGATATCCGTACATGCCTCTTCTTTTGCTTCTCGGATAGCGCCCTCAATGGTGGTTTCACCTTCTTCCATAAACCCTGCGGGCATAGTCCAATAGCCTAAACGAGGAGGTATAGATCTCCTACAAAGCAGAAATTTATCCTCCCAAGTGCAGACTGCTCCTACTATGACTTTTGGATTTATATAATTTATGAACCCACACTCGTCACAAACAAGTCGCTCCAGCGTGTCATCAGCAGGTATACGTCTATTTATTGGGCCGCCGATGCGATTATTATATGCGTTAGAAGACATGCTTTTATTGTGCAGCGTTGATACCTATACCGCAAGGCATATCCATTAAAAAGCTTACACCTATTATTTTTTCTAAATGTAAATCTCCGATTTAAACCAAAATATCTAAATTAGTCCCACGCTCCGAAGAGTTTACCTGGATTTGCCGTTGGATTGCGTTATCTTCTGCCTGTCGATTTTCATTATCTGGAGTAGTCGTATTTCCTTCCTCTGTTGAGGTAACGCTGCTCGCCTGGGTTGTCTTAATACCGGAGGTCTTGATTTGCTCGGTGGGAGGGGGTACCGCAACATTTGTCACTGATGCATTGGTTGCAGTGGCCTGCGGTGCTACTGGTTGTACCATTTGTCAACACTCCCTTTCCGTAAAAGATTAAATATTCGGCCTTTTTGAGTCAACCCTTGACTTCTAGTCTTGTAACGCAGCTACTCCGGGTAGTGTTTTCCCTTCAAGCCACTCTAAGAATGCTCCACCGGCTGTTGACAGGTAGCTGAACTGTTCACTGACGCCCGCATGTGTGAGTGCAGCTACAGTGTCTCCTCCACCGGCGACCGATATAATATCTTTATTTTTCGTATATAATGCAACGTCCTTAGCTAACGAAATAGTTGATTGATCAAAGGGTGGAACTTCAAAGGCGCCAAGGGGGCCATTCCAGATAATAGTCTTGCAGTTAGCTAAATTTTCAGAAAAATTAGCCGTGGATTGGGGGCCAGCATCTAATATCATGGCGTCCTCAGGTATCTGCGATATACCAATAATTTCTGGTTTTTGTCCTGCAATCAATTCCTTAGCGATTACGGCGTCAGTTTGTAGTAATATTTTGCATTTCGACTTTAGCGCAATATTTTCAATTTTCCTTGCGGTTTCTGCCAGCTCTTTTTCCGCTAATGATTTGCCTATATTTAGGCCTCTTGCAAAAAGGAAAGTGTTGGCCATTCCTCCACCGATTATCAAAAAATCGACTTTTTTAACCAAATTGTTTAGCAGTTCCAACTTAGTAGATACTTTTGCTCCACCAACTATAGCGCCTACGGGGCGTTGGGGGTCGTTGAGTGCCCCGGTCAATGACTCCAGTTCTAGTTGAAGTAGGAGTCCCGCATAAGATGGCAGTAATTGTGCTAACGAGGTTACAGAGGCATGTGCTCTATGAGAAGCAGAAAAGGCGTCATTTACAAAAGCATCTCCTAGCTTTGCAAGTTCTGATGCGAATAAAGGGTCATTCAACTCCTCGCCGGCATGAAAACGAACGTTTTCGAGGAGTAAAATATCACCCTCATTCATAGCTTCTATATTCGCGCGGGCGATTTTCCCGATACAGCTCGATGCAAAAGAGACATTATAGCCGTCCAAGGCATCTCTTAAAGCCGGTAGCACTTTGTTGAGGGACATATTTGATTGATATACACCCTCTGGTCTTCCAAAGTGCGATAATATGATTACTTTTGCGCCAGCTGCTGATAGCCTTTTAAGAGTGGGTAGAGTTTTTGTAACCCTATTTGTATCAGTTACTATGTCCCCTTGCATCGGCACATTTAGATCAACGCGCACCAAAACACGCTTCCCTGATGCAGAAAAGTGATCTAACGTATGATAGGTGCTCATATACTAACCTTTTTAAGTTCTGACGAGGCTTCTTATATCTGTACTTTTATTCATGCTGAACTGTTATTCTCAGCCCAATCAATAAGCTTATTCAAAAAGTTTATACACTCTGAAATTTGGCTTACTTCTATAAATTCATCTGGTTGATGTGCTTGCTGAATTGATCCGGGCCCAAAAATAACTCCGGGTATTCCAGCTTGCTGAAATAAACCTGCCTCTGTTCCAAAAGCTACTGTTCCTGACTCGTTCAGCCCCGTTAAATGTCGGATTAAATGTTCAGCAGCTGATTGATGATCAGGTATTAGGGGTGGTGTATCGTTTCTTAATTCTGTGGTGACGCCAGCTTGTCTTGATATTGCCTGCAATCTAGGTTCAATGTTTTTGGAAATAAACAATTTTATTTTTTGTTCTAAAATATTTGGGTCTTCAGAAGGCAAACTTCGGTAACCCCAATTAAAATGAGTGTACTCAGGTATGATGTTGTTAGCCGTGCCACCTTCTATAACTCCTAAGTCAAACGTAGTGTAGGGGGGATCAAACACACAATCAGGTTCGGCCTGACTTTCAAGTTCATGCTGCAGATCTTCAATGTAATTAATAATCCGTGCCGCTGCCATTATCGAATTAGCCCCTCGGCTAGGTTCGCTGGAATGTCCCGGCACACCTTTCACTGTGGTTTTAAAAGCTCGTCCTCCTTTATTTCCGCCTACTATCTTCATTAAAGTAGGTTCGCCCACTATTACGGCTTTTGGTAACGGCAAATTTTCGACCACATCACTAATCAAACCCCTTACTCCAACACACCCAACTTCTTCGTCGTAGGAAAACGCAAAATGTATCGGTGTTTTTAGTTTTCGCTTTTTCATTTCTGGCGCCATAGCCAATAAAATCGCACAAAATCCCTTCATATCCGAAGTGCCTCGGCCGTAAAGTTTGCCATTTTCTTCAGTCATTTTAAACGCTGGCTTAGTCCATGCTTGACCATCAATTGGAACAACATCGGTATGTCCAGAAAGGACTATTCCACCTATTTGTTCAGGCCCGATTGTGCACCATAGATTTGCTTTTGACTTTTCTCTATTATGCGTCAGCCTAGTTTGAATACCCAGTGCGTTCAGATAGGTTTCAATATCATTTATTAGTTCTAAATTACTTAATCGGGAAGTGGTATCGAATGAAATTAATCGTTCTAGCCATTCCTTAGATTTATCGAGATGCTTTGTCATTAAGTTGCCACTTACAAGTTTTGAGTTACCTACTCCAGAATGCCGGCGAAAACATCACTAGAACAGTAAATAATTCCAGCCGCCCCAAAAGCATTCCAAATGCTAACATCCACTTTGCTAAGTCGGGTAAACTGGAAAAGTTTCCTGTAGGACCGATTGTAGCTCCAAGGCCGGGTCCAACATTGCTTATTGCTGTAGCTGCCCCAGATATTGCTGTCATAAAGTCAAGCCCCAGAGCTGAAAGCCCTGCAGCCAAAGCAGCAAAACAAACAATATATAAAAAGAAGAAACCCATTACCGCATTAGACACAGTTTCCGGTATCACTTTCCGATTATAATATGGTATGAAAACTCCATGTGGCACTAATAGGCGACTCAATTGCGCTTGAGCTGTTGCAGCTAGAATTTGAAAGCGAAATATTTTTATTCCGCAAGTTGTTGATCCAGCGCAGCCACCTACAAACATCAAACACAGAAGAAAAGTTATAGGGAAACCACCCCAGAGACCAAAGTCTTGTGTGACATAACCGGTGCCGGTCAGTATTGAAATGACATTAAAAGTTGCATGCCTAAAGTTATCCATACCTTCCAAGCCTGAAACATCCCGTATCCAGAGGGTGATAACAAATACTGAGACAAGAACAATTACTAAAAACCATTTTACCTGACTATCATTGATGATGGGTGACAAATCACCCCGCACTACACGGAGGTAATATACAAAGGGAAGCGAACCAATAATCATTCCAGCTATGATAATCCAGTCTGCGGCCGGGTTATTAAAATATCCAATGGATCCATCCTTCGTTGAATAGCCACCCGTCGCAATCGTGGTCATCGAATGCGTTATAGCATCGAAACCATTAAACCCAGCAGTCCAGAGCCCTAGTGCGCACAATCCTGTCATTATCAAATAAATAGCAAAAATTCCACCTGCTAATTGAGCCGCCCTTGGAAGAACCTTATCTGGTGCATCGAAAGCCTCCGTTCTAAATAGTTGCATGCCTCCTACGCTCAACATCGGAAGCATAGCCATTGCCATAACGATAATTCCAACTCCGCCTAGCCATTGCAGTAATGCCCGCCAAAGCAGAATTCCTGGGGGTGCGTGGTCTAAACCTAGGATTACCGTTGACCCTGTTGTGGTAATCCCCGACATAGACTCAAAAAATGCGTCCGTTATGCTTAATTCTAGTTCAGAGAACATAAAAGGTAGAGCTCCCACAGCTGCCACGGCCACCCAGCTTAACGTTGTCAGTAAAAATGCTTGCCTTAAATTAAGGTTGGACCGGGAGCTAGTCTTTGTAGCCAGCATCAGTGATACACCAACAAACAATGCTACAGCAGCAGACCCTGCAAACACTTGCCAGTCTGCGTTATCTGTTGCCAAGTCTGCTATTGCGGGTAATCCCATCGCAATTGCTAAAAGAGACATTAGCAAGCCGATAATAAAGAGAACAGGTCCAAAGGCTACCAAGCCAGTTCCAATCGAAGTTATTGAAATAGAAAAGACGTGCCAAAATAACTAGATAATTCTTTATATTGCGATTTTACATATTACTCAACGGCAAAGCTAATACTGAGGTTGATCTATTGCCCTCATAGAATCATGTCCAGGTTCTCTATCACCACTGACGTACTCGCTCGCTCCATAGCTACGAGATAATCCATATCCTCCTTCAATTCAATTTTACCGTTTGATGGGGACTATCCAAAGAAAACGCTGGCACATTAACATCAAACCCAATGCCCTGGGAGTCGGCCATTTCATAAACCCCTACCATTAATCCAGAAGGCGTTTTCAAAGGCGTCCCGCTGGTATACTCGAAGCTCCCTCCGGGTTGAATAACGGGTTGTTCTCCGACCACCCCCGGCCCTTTCACTATCTGAGTTTGACCATATGCATCGGTTATAGACCATTTCCGATTCAAAAGTTGAACTTTGGCACTCCCCAAATTTTCGATTTTTATTTCATATGCCCACACAAAATAGGACTCTCTTGGCGACGATTGTTTCTCTAGAAAGGTTGTCTTGACGCTAACGCGGATAGACTTTGTAGTCTGACAATACACCCTATTACCCCCTGTGGTTCTATTTTTGAGATAAAATAACCTGAATGATATTCAAAATGTTATAATAAGTATCCTGCATATTATAACTAATTTTTTCTTATATTTTTAAGAAGTTAAATAAGTAAAGCCATTAAGGGTAAAATCTCTCAAGCTTATCAAGTAAAAGCCATTATTAAGTAATACTCAAAACGAAGTGTTTGTTTTATTATTTATTAGATTCCCCTCTTTTATTTGAGGATTATTCTATCAAGGGGTTGAAATTATAGTAGTGCCGATGTAGTTCACGTGGATTGATATCCCTTGGTATATACTAATCGCATTACGGCGCTACTCTACAGAAAAGGGTGTTTTATATTGACAGTGATCTCTTACGGCTAATCTGTGCTTTTGGTCGAGTTGTTGTGAGACGTTTAATGGAAACAAGTTTAAAAGATTGATTTTACTCCTAAACTTAACCAAATCATAGGCTATTTGGTTCATTTGCAGGGACGGGACTGAAGTATGAATGAAAAACTTCTTGATGGGCGCACCGTAGCGATTTTGGTTTCAAACGGTTTTGATGAGGTAGAATTCACTGACCCACAAAAACGTTTAATTGAATTAGGGGCCGCAGTGAAGGTGGTTTCAAGAGTAAAAAATTTGGTAAATGGTTGGTATGAAGGTAATTGGGGTCATTTCTTTCCCGTTCACGCAGATGTCTCGGATACATTGGCAATAGACTTTGACGGTTTGATAATTCCTGGTGGTATTAGGAGCGTTGACAAATTGTTTAATGACCCACACGCAAAAAGAATTTTAAAGGCGTTTTTAAAAGCAGATATGCCAGTCCTGTTAATTGGCGATAGTGTGAAACTATTGGTTGCGGTTGAACAGGCCGTAGGAATCTCGCTCACAAGCTCTAGCACCGTAAAAAGTGATCTAATCGCGGCCTCCGCGAATTGGGTTGATCAGGCAGTTATGTTGGACAAAAATTTAATCACTGGATCTGGTTCTGCCAAGTTGGAAGAACTGGTTTCGGAGTTTTCAGTTAAGGTCTCTAAATATGAAAAAGAAGCAACTGAAGCTGCGTGAGAACAAATTTGTCTTAGCGATGCAGTGGTTGGGGATTAACCAGTAACGTTTTAGAATGTTGTAGAATGGAAAAACGCATGGAGAATATTAATCAAATACCCTCCCCTTGTGTTGGCGTTTGTCAGATAAATTCAAAAACAAAGTTCTGTTTAGGGTGTTGGCGGACTTTGCGGGAAGTGGCTCACTGGTCTCGTTATTCTGGAACAGAAAAATTGGCAGTACTGGACAGCATTAAACAGCGCCAGTCTGATGCCGGCATGGACAGGCGCAGGGTAACAAGGCGTCAGCAACGACAGAAACGCGGATATTATGGTTAAATGAAGAGTGTATGAGCTACAGCTAACTCAATTTCTTTTAAGCTTCTCCATTAAGGTCTTTACATGGTCAATCTAGTGGTGTCGTTTATCACAAAATAAAAACCCAAAACTTTTGAGAATGTGGACGTTAGGATGAAAAAAGCCCTTGTTTCTAATTATGTGGGGGGCGTAAAGGAAGAAAAAACAAATAGTTCAAAAAGGTCTCCCGTTAAATTTAGCAGTGTCTCTAACGTTGCAGAATGCTCCGAAGGTAGCGATCACTTTATTGCTGAGGATGGGGTTGTTTTTGCGGGCAAACATTTACTCATAGATTTATGGGGCGCCTCGAATTTGGATGATATTAACTATATAAGAACTACATTGGAAAATATTGTAAATGAATGTAACGCAACGTTGCTGCACATTCATCTGCACCAATTTACCGAAAATGGTGGTATTTCGGGGGTCGCGTTATTAGCGGAGTCACATGTGAGCATTCATACTTGGCCGGAGAGAGACTATGCGGCATTGGATGTATTTATGTGCGGGCAAGTGTCGCCAGCGGCAGCGGTTCCAGTTTTACGAAAAGCATTTCAACCAACATCACTGCAGGTGAAAAACTACAAACGTGGTGTTATAGAATAAATAGCAATTGGCAAAATATGACAGGATACAGAAGCTTTAACGCAAAGGTTCCATTCAACGGTCATTTACTACGAATTAAGGCGCATATTTCTTGAAATTTTTAGACAGCAATAATGAAGAGGAGAGATTAGTCTTACTTCAATTGGGTCGATTAAAATAGAAAAACTAGATAGAGTCTTATACAATCTTTGTGTTTGAGGTCACATGTTTTCACTCTTTCTTTAATGAAAAGATGACTATATTGGATTGAACTAAAAATGATTACTAAACAGCCCTATTTTACAGTGATAATTGTGGCTTTCAATTCTGGTGATTATCTTGACGAATGCATGAACGCTCTTGAGAAGCAAATCTTCAAGGATTTTGAAATCATAGTTTTTGATAATGGCACAAAAGATGGATCTGCACATTCTATCAATTCCAGTAGTTTAGATATCACTATAATGAAATCAACTTCAAATAAAGGCTTTGCTGTTGGGAATAATGCTGCCGCGAAGGAGGCTAAAGGGGATTGGCTGGTATTGCTGAATTCGGATGCGGTACCTGAGAAAGATTGGTTGTTGGAAATTTTTAATGCTGTCTGCCGATACCCGGACATAGTTATATTTGGCTCAACTCAGATTAACTATCACCATCCAAATGTTTTGGATGGTGCGGGCGACCATTACCACGTATTTGGTGCAGCATGGCGCGGTGCGAAAGGATATCCCGTAGATAGTATCTCGGAGGATACTATAGTAATGGGCCCCTGCGGAGCTGCTGCTGTTTTAAAAAAAGATGTATTTGAAAAATTAGGAGGTATGGCGGAGTCTTTTTTCTGCTATTATGAAGATGTTGACTTAGCATTGAGGTTTCGCCTTGCGGGACATCTTTGTATCCAATTAGCGAATGCAAGGGTTAGGCATGTTGGCTCTGCGACCTTTGGAACTAATTCTGAGTTCTCTAGATATTACATCAGTAGAAATAAAATATGGACTTTTATTCGGTGTCTACCTGCAGCACTTTTAATAATGTTACTTCCTAGTTTTTTCACTATAGTCTTAATTAGGCTTTGTTTCGCAATCGGAGGCAGAGATTTTAAAATTCGCGCGAGGGCATCGTGGGATGCAATTTGCAATTTGCCAGAGATTTGGAGGCAACGTCGTTCCATTCAATTATGTCGAAAAATTAGTGCCATACAATTTGCGCAGTCTATGACGTGGTCAATTGGAAAATTGTTAATGCGATCTAGCGATGGCCGATCGATTCCTGAATTTGTCCGCATTAATTCAAGAGTAAGAACTTATGCGCGTGACGACTGAAGACTCAATATCAGCGATCATAGTAACATTCTATCCGGATGACAGGTTTTTTGAAATGTTGGAATCAATCGATAAGCAGGTCGATAATATCTGGATAGTAGATAACGGCTCGACCGGGTTATCCCGAGCCAAGCTGGAAGGCCTCGTAAATGACACTCACACCTCCCTAAAGTTAATATCAAATAACGAGAATTTAGGCCTTGCTACTGCGCAAAACCAAGGAATTAAGGAGGCAATCAATTTAGGGTCAAATTGGATCCTTTTGCTGGATCAAGACAGCATACCAGCAAATGACATGATTGAAAAAATGGTGAGTGCGGCTGAAGAGTATGAAGATAAAGAGTGTTTAGGAATGATAACGCCTAGACATGAAGATGATGATGGGATGCCCTCTATCCCATCTTACTCTGTAAAATATGGTTTTAGGTTGCAGCGTTATTTTATGAAAGCGAATGATGTAGATGATATGTTGGCTTTTGGACTAGCGTCTGGAAGTTTAATTCCGTCCAAGGTTTTGCAGAAAGTAGGATTAATGAGAGATGACTTTTGGATAGATTATATCGATTATGATTTTTCATTCAGGCTCAGGAAATTGGGGTATAAAATTATTGGGGTAGGAGCTGCAAGCTTAAGACATCGTCTGGGAGAGAGTTTTAATAAGCACATCGGTAACATAAAGGTGACTTACCGCGCGCATCCAGCATTTCGGCGATATACGATTTATCGCAACCGCATTAGGGTCATTCGCGAATATGGCCTCGAATTTCCGAATTTCCTAATCTTTGAAATGCTATCAATAAGTAAGGATTTTATGAAACTTGTTTTTATTGAGGACAATAAGAAAAAAAAATTGAATGCTATTCTTTCCGGTATAATAGACGGCATTATTGGCCGAGGGGGATTACGCAAGTTTTAGAGAGTTGAACTCTTTATTTTAATCCGAGGAACCTATTTTATTAAAGAGCCAAAAAATTGTAGTTGGAACTAATCTAAGCCCAAACCTGACATATATAGCTGTTGCGAATATATTTAGGATCCATTTCGGATATTGATTTCGAAAATGCTTATCAAAATAAGTGCAGAAGCTCTTGGCTTTATGCCACTCTATAAAACCTGGAAAAACATCACTCGAGCTTTTTTGATGCATTACTTTAACATTCGGATCATATAGGATTGTTCCTCCTGCCTTCTCCACACGCATACAAAAGTCGACATCTTCCACGTGTAAAAAATATTTCTCATCCATACCCCCTAAACCACTATAGACGCTGCTGGGCATTAGCATGAACGCGCCGGATATACATTGAACGGGGCTAATTTGCTGAAGTGACTTTGTTTCATTAAGGTTTAATCTCTCGAAATGTGGATGATTTGGTGCCAGTCGGTCCAGTCGGAACTGTTCAACTACGCATGTCCATGGCGTCATTAAATTTCGACGCGCTCCGCGCTGTTCAGTGCCATCGGGGTTTTCAATCCTAACAGTTAGGACTGATGCGTCTGGGTGCGAAGTAAATACATCCAAAGCTTCAGAGATTACACCTTTATCCATTTTTGAATCTGGATTTAATAACAAAATGTAGTGATGTCTCGCCCGTCTTGCGCCAAGGTTGCACCCACTAGCGAAACCAACATTTCCTTGTCCTGTTATGATTTCTAATCGTGGTTCGTCATCGGCGAGAATATTTACCTCTTGCATCAACAAACGGGTATTGCCATTGTCGACTAAAATCACTTGCTTTACGGCCTCTTGTTGAAGGACAGATTTTAAACAATCTAAAAGTATATCCCCTGTTTTATAGGATACAATAATTACACTACATCCTTTGAGACCATGAGCTAATATTTTGGGTTGTAAGTTGGAGGGTTGCGAAACTTTATTTTTACTGGTGTATAAAAGAACTTTTTGCTCTTCTTCATTTTTCAAAATTTTATTAAATGCTTCCACTCAACAGCGCCATTCTAAGGAGTTTTTTCCAAGTATGTTACGGATAATTAACAGAATTCAAGATGACAATAGCATAGTTGACCCAATAAAGAAATCAACGTGTTCAATCATGGTAACTAGATAATATGGTAATATTTCCTAATGGGTTTCGTTGCGAAATTTATATTAAAATGATAGTAGCGAGACGGACTTTTTTAAATAGGTAGTCGATTGGTATAAATTGTGATTATTGAACCAACTGAAATTTTTGATGTCAAAATCATTACCCCAAAAAAATTTGGGGATCATCGTGGTTTTTTTTCCGAGACATATAACTCGCAAAAGTTTCAGGAAGGTGGAATTAACTTGAATTTTTGTCAAGATAATCACTCGTTCTCACAGCAAATTGGAACATTAAGAGGGCTTCATTTTCAAATGGCCCCGTTCGCTCAAGATAAACTTGTTCGTGTCAGTCGGGGCGCAATTTATGATGTTGCGGTTGATATTAGAGTTGGTTCGCCGACGTATGGTAAATGGATTGGAAGAGTTATTAGTGCTGAATTATGGAACCAAATATTAGTCCCAAAGGGCTTTGCTCATGGATTTTGTACAATAGAGTCTGACACTGAAGTTCAATATAAAGTAAGTGCCCCGTATTCGCTCGAAAGTGAGGCAGGGCTGGCATGGGATGATCCAAACTTGGGAATTGATTGGCCTTTAGGCACTAATAAGCCTATTTTGTCTGATAAAGATAAAAATTACCCAAATCTCCAAGAACTTCCAAACTACTTCAATTATTAAAATAAGCAGGTTGTATCTTCATGGCTCAATCTTATCAAAAAATATTGGTTACAGGTGGAGCTGGCTTTATAGGCTCTGCTGTCGTCAGACATTTGATTAATAATCTAAACTGCTCAGTAGTTAATGTTGATAAATTAACCTACGCAGGTAATTTGTCTTCACTAGTATCGGTTGATCAGAACCCTCTTTATTCGTTTGAATATGCAGACATTAATGACCGATCCTTAATAACCGTAATAATGGATAAGCATCAACCAGACGCGATAATGCACCTCGCTGCAGAAAGCCACGTTGACCGATCTATTGATGGACCCAGTGATTTCATACAAACCAATATAGTTGGAACATATAGCTTACTTGAATGTGCAAGAGCATATTGGCGACAACTATCAAGCAGTAAGCAGGATGAGTTTCGCTTCCATCATATTTCGACCGATGAAGTTTTTGGCACGCTTGGGGAAACAGATTCTTTCACTGAAGAAAATGCCTATGATCCCCGTTCCCCTTACTCAGCAAGTAAAGCTTCATCTGACCACTTGGTTAGAGCATGGCATGAAACCTACGGTTTGCCAGTTGTTTTGAGCAATTGCTCCAACAATTACGGTCCATACCACTTCCCAGAAAAGCTAATACCATTGATGATAATTAAGGCTCTAAAAGGAGAGAAACTGCCAGTTTATGGAAAAGGTGAAAATATTCGAGACTGGCTTTATGTCGATGATCATGCAAATGCACTTTGCAAAATACTATTCGAAGGGAGAAAGGGCGAAAGCTATAATGTTGGTGGCAATGCGGAAGTGAGTAATTTAGACGTAGTTCGCAATATTTGTAAACTTTTGGATGAACTTTCTCCGAGACATGGCATGCCAAAGTATGAGGAGCAAATTGACTTTGTTGCAGACAGGCCGGGTCATGATTATAGATATGCAATCGACTCAACAAAGATCAGAAATGAATTAGGTTGGAAACCAATTGAAACTTTTGAAACAGGTCTTCGCAGAACAGTAGAATGGTATCTAAATAATTCAAGTTGGTGGAAACCAATTTTGACTGGAGAATATCGTGGCCAACGTTTGGGAAGCGCGGATTAAAAGGTGACAATTACGCGATTAAAAGCCCTCATTACTGGGGGCACTGGGCAAGTTGGAACGGAGCTTATTCGCCGGGGAGATTGTTGTCACTTCGATATTATTGCCCCAAACAGAGCTGAGATAAATCTTTTGAACGAGGGTGATGTATATTCACAACTCAATTCGATAAGGCCAAATATTGTTGTGAATTCTGCTGCCTTCACGGCTGTTGACGCCGCAGAAACTGAGTGCGATATGGCATTTAAAGTAAATCGTGATGCAGTTAGAATTATGGCTAATAGTTGCAATCTCTTATCCATACCGCTTATTCATATATCAACAGACTATGTTTTTGATGGAACAAAAACAGGAAGTTATAAGGAGACGGATCCTATCTGTCCTATCGGTGTTTATGGTAGGTCAAAAGAAGCAGGAGAGGCAATAGTAAGAGAATTATTAGAAAAACATATAATACTAAGGACGTCTTGGGTTTATGCGGCCCATGGAAATAACTTTGTAAAAACGATGTTAAAGATTGGGAGAGAGCGGCAGAATCTCAATGTTGTTAATGATCAGTTTGGTGCACCTACATTTGCAGGAGACATAGCGGATGCAATTCTCTTCATTGCAAAAAAAGTATTGGAACATGATGCATTGGAGTTTTGGGGGACGTATCACTACACGGCAAAAGGGCGAACCACATGGAAGGATTTTGCAGAGGTGATTTTTCAAATGGCAAGCACTCGGATACCTAATAAACCGTATGTGGAAGGTATACCCTCAAGCCAATATCCCACTGCAGCGAAGCGACCAGCAAACTCAGTTTTAAATTGTGCTAAAGTAGACTCAAAACTTGGGCCGCCGCGTCGTCACTGGCGAGAGGGATTGGATGAAGTTCTTGACGAACTCGAGAATAAACCGACATAGAGAGACAACTTAAGGATACATGAAATGAAGGGTATTATACTTGCGGGAGGATCTGGAACACGATTGTATCCCCTAACCGTATCCGTCTCAAAGCAAATGTTGCCAATTTACGATAAGCCAATGATTTATTATCCGTTAAGTACTTTGATGCTGGCAGGAATACGGGATATTCTATTAATTACTACACCGCAAGATCAAGCTGATTTTCGAAACTTGCTTGGAGACGGCTTTCAATGGGGGATATCGCTCTCTTACGCGGTTCAAGCTAAGCCCGAAGGTTTAGCTCAAGCCTTTATTATAGGACGGGATTTTGTTGGCAATGATTGTTGCAGCCTTGTGTTGGGTGATAATATTTTTCACGGACATGGATTGACAGACATGTTGGCGAGGGCTGCCTCCCTAGAGGTTGGGGCGACAGTTTTTGGGTATTATGTACGAGACCCTGAACGTTATGGTGTTGTGGCGTTTGACGAGGCTGGCGTTGCGGAGAGTATTGAAGAAAAACCGTCCCATCCAAAATCTAATTGGGCGGTTACGGGTCTTTATTTTTATGATAATGATGTTATAGAAATAGCTCGTAGTATAACCCCTTCTGCCAGAGGGGAATTAGAGATTACAGATGTAAATAGGGTTTACCTGAACAGTAAAACATTGAAAGTCGAGCGGCTTGGCCGAGGCTTTGCCTGGTTAGATACAGGCACACATGAATCACTTCTCCAAGCCTCTGAATTTGTGAGAACAATTGAAGAAAGGCAGGGTCTAAAAATTGCGTGCATTGAAGAAATAGCATTCAACATGGGTTACATTA
>PAQA01000038.1 GCA_002709155.1 Rhodospirillaceae bacterium | reverse complement strand
CTCAGCAGCAGGCATGCTCCCTCAAAGATTATCATCGGGTCATCCTTCTTTAGCTCCCTATCAGGCATTTAATTGTGCTGATGGACCTTTAATGGTTTGCCCAGGCAATGAACGACTATGGCGGAAATTCGCAACGGCCCTTGATCAAACGGAATGGATTAACAATCCTTATTATTTGACAAATGAACTGCGAGTGGCGCGTCGCGAGGAAATCAATACAATGGTAGAGACCGTTATGATAACGAAGCCCCGGGAATATTGGCAAAAAAAACTTGATGAAGTTGGGGTCCCCAACGGACCATTGAATACTGTGCCGGAAGTTCTCGAATTAGCCCAGACGAAAGAATTGGATATAATGTATCAACCCTATTCAAATAGTGATGGGCAGTTTCACGGTCTTCCAGTAAGCTTCGATGGACAACGAGCTGGGAATAATTCTAAAGCTCCAAAATTAAATGAATGATAAATCATCTATTCAGGTTCTGTACTCATTGATATTCTGTACAAACCAATTTATATCAAGCTACCTTGGAAAATTAAATGAGTGAGAATTCCGAACGCGATTCAATATGCAGATTAGCAAAGTCTCTATTTGATAGGGGGCTCACTATCGGCAGCTCTGGCAACATATCTGTTCGTCTTGCCGATGGATGGTTAATGACCCCAACGGGTTCCTCAATGGGAAATCTTGACCCAAACGAAATTTCTAAATTGGATTTAAGCGGTAATTTAATCTCTGGAAAAAGTCCAACCAAAGAGAGTTTCCTTCACATTGCAATGTATGATGAACGACCCGACTCCGGAGCGGTTGTTCACTTACACTCCACACACTCCGTAGCAGTCAGTTGTCTAGCAAGTATAGATAAAAAAAACGTGCTCCCGCCAATTACAGCTTATTATGTAATGAAAATAGGTAAGTTACCTTTGGTTCCATATTTCCCCCCGGGGGACATTAATTTAGCAAAAGCGGTTAAAGAAATGGCCTCCAATCATCACGCGGTTCTTTTGGCCAATCATGGGCCTGTTGTTGCGGGTAAAACCCTAGAAGATGCTGTTTATGCCATTGAGGAACTGGAGGAAACAGCACGACTTTTTCTTTTACTAAGAAATATGAAAACCCAATATTTAAATGAGAAGCAGGTCAAAACATTAGAGGAATTATATCCTAATTAAAAAACGAACTATGAATCGATATCATCATTCTGGATAATGCGATATATAACGAATTTTATTTCTCCCTAGGCTTGACCTTCCTCAACAAATTATCGATTAAATTGGGTTATAAATTTTATTTTAATTCTGGGGAATTTTTGAAAATGAGCGCTGGTAAACGTCTTCCTGGCACACCAATACCGAAGCATATCTGGAAGGGTCATGAGGGTGTAAAGATAGCCGGTGATTCATGGGGCAACCCAAAAAACCAACTTGTTATTTTACAACATGGTGGTGGCCAAACGCGGCACGCATGGAAGGGAGCAGGTGAGACACTGGGGGCAGCAGGTTATCATGCAGTAGCACTTGACGCTCGCGGGCACGGTGACTCAGATTGGGCCGGTGAAGGTAATTATGGTGCCGAAAAAATGGTTGAAGATTTAAAGTGTGTAGTTACTGAACTTGAATCAAATAGTCCGATTTTGGTTGGAGCCTCAATGGGTGCTGGTACAAGCCTGGTTGCTATTGGTGAGAAAGGTATGACTGCTAAAGCACTTGTGATGGTCGATATGGCACCCCGTATAGAACCAGCTGGACAAGCAAAAATACAAGAATTTATGAATCAAAAACCTAATGGTTTTGATAGTCTGGAAGAGGTTGCTGAAGCGATTGCAAATTATCAGCCACACCGCAAAAGACCCCGAAACCTAGATGGACTAGCCAAAAATGTGAGGCTAGCAGATAATGGAAAATATGTCTGGCATTGGGACCCAGCTAGAAGGTCAAGTCGACCAGGAGCTCCGGATTACCGGGAGCGGCTCCATAAAGCAGCTGACAATCTTACCCTACCAGTATTACTGGTAAGAGGCGGTCTATCTGACGTCCTCAGCGAAGAGGGAGCACAAAGTTTTCTTGATCAATGTCCCCATGCTGAGTATGTAAATGTTTCAAATGCAGCGCACATGGTAGCTGGGGATAGAAATGACATTTTTGCCGAATCGGTAATTGAATTTCTACTTCGTGTTGCTCCGCTTGAGAAATGAGTTAAAGTTTTGAAGATTTGTTAAATTAGATTAAAGCGAAACAGGAAATAATTCCTCGAAGTAAGCATATGAGTTTTTCTTCCCTTTTTTCAAATGCCTACCAAAGGCCTCCAAAATGTCGAGTACTATACTAGCAATAGTTGATGTTTTTAATTTATGGAATTTGCTGCTAATTGGGCTGGGCATTCTATTAGCTGGTATTGTTCGTGGCTTTGTTGGTTTTGGTGCATCACTCATCATAGTTATGACGGCAAGTATCATTTTAGGACCCCGTTCAGCTGTAGCAATTGCAACCCTGAGTGGGCTTCCTTCGATGTTACAACTCCTGCCAATAGCTATAAAGAGAGCTGACAGGGGTTTTGTTGTTCCATTTGGTTTCGCAGCCATGATTGCCGCACCTTTTGGTACTTGGTTATTAATCAGTATAGAACCGGTTTTCATGAAAATGGCAATATCAATAACTGTCATGTGTATGGTGCTCATGCTTTACAAAGATGTCAAAATAAGCGCCCATTCAAACATTAAATTTTTGGTTAGCATAGGGATTGGCGCTGGACTTATTCAGGGTTCCGCAGGTATTGGAGGCCCCCCAGCGGTAGCAGTTGCCCTCTCAAAACCAGGCACTACAGAAGAACAGAGAGCCAATGTAATAGGAGCTGTAAGCGCATTAGGAATTTGTGGTGTTGTTCCACTTTGGTATCATAATCTTTTCACAACGGAAGTTATTTTCGTAAGTATTTTATTCTTCCCAATCTATGTTGGCTCTACCTGGGTTGGAACTCAATTTTTTATTAGATATGGTAGAAATTATTTCAGAAACTTCTCACTAATCGTTCTAACTTTAATCAGTTTGGCAACGCTCATAATAGCGATATCAAGTTCTGTACCAGACTAATTTTACCTTTATATAGGACATCAGCATCCCTCGCTAAGAATTTGCGAGCAAGCGGTCTATATAGTGGCCTTGATAAACTGTACTACCAAGGCTTTGGCCGAAACGCACAGCCTCATCAGAGTCGCATCTGGCTATTATTAACCGAGCGCGTCCACATCGATCGACGTGCTCTTTTAAAGTATCTAGTCGTGTACCAGAATTATCATCGGCCATTTCTGGACTCCAAATGAGTTTTAAAAGATCAAACCCAAGTTGCTCTCTGTCGATGAACTGTAATATTTGATGGTTAAGTCCATCCAACGCTATTCGATATCCTCTTTCACGCATGAAATCCCTTGCAAACATATAAGCACCCATATCACTGAAGATATCAATTGGTTGTAGTTCGATAACAACAGTACCCCTAGCTACAGCCTTCAAACTATTATCAAATTGTAAAAAAGATGGAGATAATATGGTTTGAACATTCATATTGATACTAAATGAACTATCAATGGTAGAGTCATCATTGTGTATTAGCACTTGTAACATTCGCAAATCCAGGGTCTGCGTCAGGTGTCTAAATAACCACAAGCTAGAAGCTAAGTCATAATCAGGCAGAATTGAATCCCTCAGTTTATCAATAGAAATGTATAGCTCTTGAAAAATTGCCTGTGGGTTCGGATTGGAAGGTGTGATAGCGCAAACCGGTTGCCGTCGCATCAGATTAGACAAATCTGCTCGGGCTAAAAAGTCCTCTAACTTTCCTAGCTGCTCCGGTGTCAACATTTTCAAGCCTGCTTGATCCGAATTCGAGTCATTTCGTCTAGCAGCTGACACTCTGTTTTTACGTTCTCGCTCGCGATGCATCTGTTTGATCAAATCGAGCATTTCCGCATGTTGTGTCTCAACATTATACCAAGTTGAGAACCGTGCCATATCCTCTTCTTCTTCTCCGAATGTCAATGGATCCTCATTAAAAAGGTGCCTAATTTTAAGAATTGTAGCGTCTATATCCTCAATCGGCGCATCTTTGCAGATAAAGACTAGATCCGAAGAACCAAGCGTGAAAACTTGGCCATCATATAAATGGGAGAGACTTTCGAATGTTGTTGCTGCTATACGAATGTGATGTTCTTGTCTATTTTGAGGTCGCAATCTAGATAAATGGAGGTGGACACCCATTCTACCGTCTACGCTTCTACCCAGTCGCTGCAAATAATCTAATAGCAAATATTCTTGACTTGGTCCTTTTGGTTTACTTTGTACGGGGCTAAATGCCATTTCTATCCCTCAATATTTATTAGATTCTTCGGTTGTCTAACAATTATAATGCTTCAAACTTTACTTTCTAAGCAAATTTTAGGCCAAGTCCCTCATCGTATTACCCTCCTGTGAAAACTGGTTTTCGTTTATTTAAGAAAGCCTCTTGACCCTCCTGATAATCTTTACTGTCAAAACAATTTCGAGTTAACTCATCGACCAATGCGCCATCGAATGCAGAATCATCTTTCATCAACTCGTTTATTGTCAATTTCGATGCTTTCATCGAGAGCGGCGCGTTCTCCGATATTCTATCCGTTATATCTGCTACGGCAGTCTCTAAATCTGAAATTGGCACGCAGGAGTTAATCAAACCGATTTTCTCAGCTTCTAAACCCGAATAGCGTTTTGCTGTTAATAATATTTCTTTGGCTTTTGACGGTCCAACAAGAGCGACTAAATTTCCTAGGTTCAAGCGATCATATGCAATTGATAAACGCGCAGCGGGGACCCCAAATTGAGCGTCTTCCGATGCAATTCGAATATCTGCAGCAAGAGCTATTCCCAAACCCCCTCCCATGCAGAAACCTCTTATTTGCGCTATAAAGGGTTTTTCGCAATGTAACATCTTTTGTCTACCGGCCATGGAGATTCGGGCGTATTCTTCCGCGGCATCTGCGTTTGATCTTCGTTCCTTGAACTGAGAAATATCAGCACCTGAAGCGAATGCTTTGTCTCCAGCTCCTGACATTACAACACACCTAATTTTGGGGTTTTCTGAAAATTGATCAAACGCTTCTGAAATACCTTGCCACATATCGAGTGATATTGCATTTCGACGTTCCGGATTGTTTAAAATAATACGTCCAACAGGGCCATCATTATGAGCCAATATTTTTTGTGTCGATAATTCCATTGATTTTCCTAACTATTTTTCTCCAAATAACTCTGGAGTGGCGTCATGTTAATCACAATTAAACTTTAAATTACACCTTGTTTCTTTAGAATTTCAAACTCATCACTATTTATTCCTAATTCCAGCAGTATTTCCTCTGTATGTTGTCCCAAATCTGGAGTAGGTGAATGCATCACTTGAGGCGTGCGCGTCAGCTTAGTAGCTTGACCAACCATTTTAAGTAGACCTAGACGTGGGTGTTGTATTTCCGGACTCATACTCAAAGTTTGAACTTGGGGATCGTCAAATACTTGCTGCATGTTATGGATAGGCCCGCATGGTACTCCGGCTTTGGCAAAAGCTTTCACCCAAAAATTTGTAGGTTTTTTCATCGTATAAGCATCTATCTCATCATTGATAGTCTGTCGGTTTAAAGTACGCGAACTATTTGTTTTATAATTTTGATTCTTATAAATTTCTGGAGCCCCAAGGGTATCACACATCCGTTTAAAAAGATGATCCGCAGAGGCCTGAATGTTTATTAAGCCATCTTTGGTTTTAAAAACTCCTGTCGGTGTATTGGTTGGATGGTTATTTCCTTCCTGCCCAGGAACTTCATTGTCGATAATATATCGGGCGGCTTGCAGATCCATCATCATTATTTGAGCCTCTAATAATGATGTTTTCACCCACTGTCCTTCACCAGATACTTCCCTTTCTAGAAGCGCTAATAATATTCCATAAGCTAAATTCAATCCTGCAGTCAAATCTGCGATTGGGATGCCAACTCGAACTGGTCCATCTCCAGGCATTCCCGTGACGGACATCAATCCGCCCAAACCTTGCGCGATTTGATCCAACCCTGCTCTTTCCGAATAAGGTCCAGTTTGACCAAATCCGGATATACTCCCATAAACTATTTTTGGATTGATAGAACGGACAGCGTCATAATCTATTCCTAGTTTATATTTAACGTTTGGACGATAATTCTCGATTATAACATCCGCGTTTCTAGCCATCTTCAGAAAAATTTCGACGCCCTTCGGCTCTTTTAAATTTATGGTGACTGATTGCTTATTACGATGAAGGTTTTGGAAATCAAATCCTTCACGTGCCCCGCCAAGGGGGACCTCAGAGAGATATTCGGGCTGTTCTATCTTTATTGTTTCAGCACCCCAATCAGCGAGCATTCGAGCAGCAGTGGGGCCTGCTCTTGCACGCGTTAAATCAAGAACTTTGAATCTAGATAAAGGACCTTTTCTTGAAGACATTTCGCGACTCCTCACAGGGTAACCTATTTTGAGTTTTATAATTAACAATAGTCGAATTCACGTCCTTAGTCGAAAAATCAACCTTGATATTGTATAAAGCTACTAGTTTTAAAATGATTCTGGTGTAACAATGTGAACATAAAGGTTTATATGTTAAAATAAGTAGAGCATATCGATTAATTGTTTATCCGTAATCATGAATTACTACGAAGTGGAAAAAATATGCCAACTGGTAAAGTGAAATGGTTTAACAACGCAAAAGGTTTTGGGTTTATACAACCCGATGAGGGCGGAAATGACGTTTTTGTTCATATCACAGCCCTTCATGCATCGAATGTTGAGACATTAAATGAAAATGATTCGGTTTCATATGACTTAGTAGATGGGAAAGATGGAAGGTCAGCGGCTGAAAATATAAAAGTCAGTTAAATACATAACTTAAAAACCATCCTGCTCTCATTGAGTACCCATTAGATAATTTTGTTGGGTTGAGAGTTACTTACACCAGCATCTTCGAACGTTGCCATCCCAAGGTGACATTCGATAGCGGCGCGGATTATACCGAGTGCAAGTGTGGCTCCAGATCCTTCACCTAATCGCATCCCTAGGTCTAATAATGATTCTTTATTAATTTTACCTAAAAGTTTTTTGTGCCCAGGCTCAACAGAACAATGGGAGACAATACAATGATCAATTGTACAAGGTTTAATTGCATATAAAATTGCTGCAGCGACGGTACATGCGAACCCATCTAGCACGACAGGGACCTTAGCCAATCTAGCCGCTAGTATTGCTCCAGCTATAGCGGCTAGTTCTAATCCACCTAAAGCTGCAAAAATGGCCAGTGGATCCCCCTTAATGTTCTTATGAAGTTCACATGCTTGTTGGACTATTTTAATTTTTTTATCTAAGGAGGCAGAAGAAATCCCCGTCCCACTTCCAACCCAATCCTTCGCGTTGCCGCCATAAAGAGCCAATGAAAGTGCCGATGCCGATGTGGTATTACCTATGCCCATTTCTCCTAAACACAAAACATCTAAACCCGGTTCAACTGCCATCATTCCATATGCCATTGCATGCGCACATTCTGCTTCAGTCATCGCTGGGCCTTTTGTAAAGTCGTTAGTTGGTTGGTCCAAAGCTAATTCGTATACGCGTAAATCTGAGTCGAAAACTTTACAAAGTTGATTGACAGCAGCTCCCCCCGATATGAAATTCTGCACCATCTGTCCTGTAACAGAACTAGGGAACGCTGAAACTCCTAGATTAGCAACACCGTGATTCGCTGCGAATACTGCGGTGCGTGGATGATTAATTTTTGGTGGATACTCACCTTGCCAAGCAGCCAACCAAGCGACAATTTCCTCAAGTTTTCCAAGAGCACCCTCAGGCTTGGTTAACTTGGATTCTCTTTCCACAGCAGCGCTTCGGCTTTCATAATCAGGCCCAGGAAGCTCATCAATAAGCAATCTTACTTCATCGAATGACGCTATTGGTTTTTTCTGATTTTTATTACTCATTTTTTACTTTCACCTTTATTAGTGAATGGACAAGATGTTCTTTAAATATAACTTGAAATCTATACCTTTTAAGTGAGTGGGATGAAACTATGGATTCTTTTAATGAATACAATTCTTGAAAAATTAAAACCGCAAATATTTTTTAAAGACATTCTCCTATCACTTAGTTTTCTGACACGAATTCCAATTTCAAAAGATTTACTGTTCGAGCGGAATTTGATGGATGCAGCCTGGAGTTTTCCCTTAATCGGAGCCCTTGTGGGGTTTTTGGGAGGGATGGTTGCTTTGTTATTATCCTATTTCAATATATCACCCATCATAATCTCTTTTACAACTATCGGCGCTATCATCCTATTAACTGGCGGATTACACGAAGATGGTTTGGCAGATACGGCAGATGGATTTGGCAGTAATAAACATCCTGAAGATAAAATCAAAATAATGCGTGATAGTCAGATAGGTGTATATGGAACACTTGCACTTATAATTGCTATTTCAGTAAAGGCTGTTGCCCTAAGTGAATTGATACATAATGATCAGTTTTTCACATGTATTATAGCACTTATCGTATCTGGCGCTCTCTCAAGATCAACTATCGTAGGCATCGCCTTCTTTCTTGAAAAGGCCTCTGAAACCGGCTTAGCACATTTCGCGGGAAAACCGAGAGCGAATGTGGTAGGAATTTGTTTCCTCATATCTATTTTACTTTGCATATTTCTATTACCCTTAACTAAAGTACTAGCAATGATACTGCTTTCTATTGTAACAACGGTTGTCATTGGTTTCTTATCAAAAAAACAAATAAATGGTTACACAGGTGACATACTTGGTACTACGCAGATACTTTCTGAAACTGCGCTTCTTATTTACCTAGCTACAACTAAAATGTAGGTCTAGGGAAGGTAATTGAAATGTTAGAGACTCGATGGTATTTTGTAAGGCACGCGCCTGTTGATAATCAAGAGGGTCGAATTTACGGGGCGTCCAATCCTTCCGCCAATGTCTCAGATTTTAGATCGTTTGAGATACTAGCTCAACGATTACCAGTTAGTGCTATTTCAGTTACTAGCCATCTCCGGCGAACACACCAGACCCTACAAGCTTTAGAAAATTCAGGTCTCAAAATCAAAAAACAGATCGTAGATAAAAGATTAGGGGAGCAGGACTTTGGAGACTGGGTCGGTAAAACCCACGATGAAGCCCAAAAATTATTCGGTGACTCTTACGATCAATTTTGGTTAGCACCGGGTAGTGGAAAACCGCCAAATGGAGAGAGTTTTTTGGAAGTCTTAGAAAGAGTTCAGACTTGTGTAAGAGAACTTACATTGAAATTTAGAGGCAAAGATATCATCTGTGTTGCACATGGAGGATCCATCCGAGCGGCTTTAGCGCTCGCTTTGGGTCTAAACGGCGATCAGGCCATGGTTTTTTCTATAGATAATCTGTCGACAACCGTCATTGACTACATACATCCAGAAAACGGGTTCCATGGAGGATGGCGCGTACGTGGAACAAACCTCCCTTCGGTGTAGTTTTTTGCGAAAATTTAGTTTTTTCATAATTACGAGATTGCATAACTTATGTCCAAAAAGTTTTTTTTAATCTTACTCGGTTCTTTATTAATATTATTAGTTCTCTCTTTAGGCACAGGGCTGTGGGTCTATGAACAATCCAAAAATAACAACTTAAATAAACCTGCTTTGGTTGGTGGCTCATACAGTTTACTGGATCACAACGGAAAGAAAGTCACCGATAAAAGTTTTTCAAATAAATTTAAAATTATATATTTCGGTTACACTTTTTGTCCTGATATATGCCCAACAGGAATGGCTATCATCAGCGAAGCCCTTGACCTTCTAGGGAATAAAGCGCAACAGATAAAACCGATTTTTATTACAGTAGACCCCAAAAGAGACAATGTTGAAATAATGGCTGAATACCATAGACACTTTCATTCTTCATTTAGTAATCTTACAGGTACACTGGATCAAATTAAACATGTCGCAAAATTGTACAGGGTATACTACAAGAAATCCGATCCATTTGAGGCCGAGAATTATCTGATGGATCATTCATCCATAATGTATGTAATGTCGCCAAAGGGAGAGTACATAAATCATTTTGGCCCCGAAATTAGACCCGAGCAAATAGTGGCCTTCTTTGATCGTAGACTTCAGTAGCAGTTGTCGATCACGGCTGCAATTAAATTCATAGAGAGAAATGGCAATGGACAAATCAACAATTATTTATGGACGAGTCATGCGATTGCCTACTTTCGATGGCATGATTCCGACAAGTGGTCCTATCCATATAGTCGCTGATGATGGCGAGGAATATATGCTTATAACGAGCAACATGGATGAACCCGGTCCAGTAGAGACACTAGCGTTAATTTGTGAACCTGTGTTTAAACCCTATATAAACAAGGATATATCCGTTAAGGGTGACGTTTTAGGATCAATAATTTGGAATGTCGAAATAGTTCATTGAAAATATCAGTTCTCAGCGAGCTTTTTGAGATCATAGATAACCTCTATTGCCTGTCTCGGAGTTAAATCATCCACATTGATATTAGCCAAGTGAGATTCCAACTTACTAGTTGCTGCGGCCTGAAGACTATCGGCTTCATTCTCAATACTCTGAAAAAGAGGCAATTCCTCATTTAGATTTTCTATAACTTTATTTTTTTCTCCTTTTTCAAGATTTTCTAGTACTATTTTTGCCCTGTTAATGACGCTAAGGGGCAACCCCGCGAGTTTAGCAACGTGAATTCCATAGGAACGATCAGCCGCTCCCTTTGTGACTTCATGGAGAAATATTATGTCATCCTTCCATTCTTTAATTTTCATAGTATTACAACATAAAGACGTCAGCCTCGATGCTAGTGCCGTTAATTCGTGATAGTGAGTAGCGAATAACGTCCTGCAGCGACTACTTTCATGAAGATGTTCAATTGCAGCCCATGCTATTGAGAGCCCATCAAACGTCGCCGTGCCTCTCCCAATTTCATCTAAAATAACTAAAGATCGCTCTGTTGCTAAATTAAGGATTACAGCAGTTTCAACCATTTCTACCATAAAGGTGGATCTGCCCCGGGCCAGATCGTCCGCTGCTCCCACTCGGCTAAACAGACGGTCAACAACCCCTATTTTAGCGAATGTGGCAGGTACGTAGGACCCCATATGTGCAAGTATTGTGATCAATGCATTCTGTCGAAGGAAGGTACTTTTTCCAGCCATGTTAGGCCCTGTTATTAACCATAGTTTTTGTTGAGAACTAAGGTCACAGTTATTAGATACAAATGCCCCACCGTCACCAATTTCTGCCTCGACTACAGGATGTCTACCATCTAAAATATTAAAGTCTAAGCTTTCATCAATCATAGGCCGCACGTAATTTTTTTCAATCGCCAGTTCCGCTAGACTACTGCTGAGGTCTATCTCAGAGATGCCAACTGCCGTCCTAGAAATTCGATCTATCAAGTCTAAAACGGCATGCCGTAATTCCAAAAAACACTCCTGTTCTATAGCTAACGCTCGATCAGCAGCCTGGCTCAAATCACGTTCTAATTCCTTTAATTCAATAGTGGTAAATCTTGTGGCATTAGTCATCGTTTGACGATGAATAAAAACTTCCTGACTATTTAATTTTGGTGCGTGTAATGAGGTCACTTCTACAAAATAACCTAGAACATTATTGTGTTTGATTTTAATTGAATTAATACCTGAATGTTCGACATATTTTTTTTGCAGTTCTGCAATTAGCTGGCGACGCTCATCCTTTAATACTCTGAATCTATCCAATTCTTCATGATAACCAACCTCGATAAAACCACCATCGCGTGCAAACATTGGAAGGTTTTCTGCTAAGGCTTTAGTCAACAAATCTACTAAGTCCGTGTAACAGCCTAATTGCTCTATATTGGTTTCAATATGGAGTGGCAGATACGATAGTTCAGTTTCCCAATTTTTAATTAACTTGACCAACGAGACTGACGCCTTAAGGCCATCGCATACTGCTCGTAGATCTCTTGGTCCTCCTCTATCCACAGCAAGCCTGGATAAGGGCCGCTCTATATCTGGGGTTGCTCTAAGTATTTCGCGTACTTCCCCACGCAATTGATCAGACTCAAAAAAATAATTCACAGCGTCTAAGCGACCATTAATAGTATCAACCTCTTTTGAGGGGGCTGACAACCGGGCAGCTAACAACCTAGCTCCAGCACCTGTCTGAGTTTTGTCTATGCAGTCCAGTAAACTACCCTTTTTTTGTCCAGATAATTTCTTTAATAATTCGAGGTTAGTGCGGGTCGCCACATCTATTTCTAACGTCCTGTCCAATCTCCATTGAACTGGCCTGTTTAAACGAGGAAGATTACCCTGCTGTGTAATTTCAAGATAATCAACCAGAGTGCCACAAGCGGCTAATTCTGATCTTGTAAAAGAGCCAAAAGCATCCAAGGTAACAACGTTATAAAGTTTCTCTAGTCTTTTTATCCCGTTCGCACTGTCAAAGCGGCTATTGGGCAGTATCGTTAAATTAGATCGCCAATCATTTAACTGTGAACTTATAATTTCAGAGCCTTCTTTCTCGCTTGTAAGTATTTCTGAGACTAATATTTCGGTGGGTGAAATTCTAGCAAGCACTGTTCCAAGTTGATCTGGTTCCAGATTTTGTGTTTGTAGATCTCCCGTCGATATATCTACCCATGCAATAGAGAGCCTTTCATGTATTAATATGATGCAGGCCAGGTAGTTGTTGCTACGACCGTCCAATAAAGAATCTTCTGTTATAGTCCCAGGAGTAATAACTCTGGCAACAGCCCTTTTTACAACAGATTTACTACCTCTTTTGCGAGCCTCAGCAGGGTTTTCTATTTGCTCACAAATAGCCACTCTGAATCCCTGTTTGATCAATCTGCCTAAGTAAACGTCAGCAGCATGAAAGGGTACACCGCACATTGGGATGTCTTGATCCTGATGCTTGCCACGCCGCGTCAGAGTTATATCCAAAGCTCTAGAAGCGTCTACGGCGTCATCAAAAAACAATTCATAAAAATCGCCCATTCGAAAGAAAAGTAAAGAATCCGGATGCTGTTGCTTTATCTCAAAATATTGAGAAAGCATCGGGGTGGCGCCCTCTACCTTATCCGTAAAGGTTTGGTTTCTAAAATCAAAATTAACTGGGGCGTGAGGCTTTTCAGGAATATTCATTCAACTTTCTTTTAAAAGGCCGTATCTGCATACTTCTAATAGAAGCGCACGACTATCGAACTAAAAACGCTGTATTAGTCTTAGCTATCAATAATTCTAAAGACAAGACCCCTTTTTTATCAATCACATGTCGCAAATACATTCAGTGGCTTTCCCTTTTAAGTAAGTTTGGTTAAGCTTAACTTCTGTTATGTGAAATAAAAAGCCAAGCTTATGAAATAGGGGATGAAACGAATATGGATGGACCCAGAAAAATAAGTGATCAAGAGGCACTAGATTTTCACTCTACTGGTAAACCTGGGAAGATTGAAATCGCCCCAACGAAGGAGCTAACCACACAGAGAGATCTCTCTTTAGCCTATTCTCCTGGAGTGGCCGTACCCTGCCTTGAAATAGAACGGGAACCTGCGCGAGCTTACGACTATACCTCTAAAGGTAATATCGTTGCCGTTATTTCGAATGGAACCGCCGTACTTGGACTCGGTAATATCGGAGCTTTAGCCTCTAAACCTGTAATGGAGGGAAAAGCGGTCTTATTCAAAAAATTTGCAGATATTGATGGAATTGATCTCGAGGTAAGCACCGAGGATGTAGATGAGTTCATCAACTGTGTAAAATTTTTGGGTAAAGGCTTTGGTGGTATAAACCTTGAAGACATCAAAGCTCCTGAATGTTTTATTATAGAGCAGCGACTTAAGGAAATTTTAGATATACCTGTTTTTCATGATGATCAGCATGGTACCGCTATAATTTCATGCGCTGGCCTAATTAACGCGCTGTATCTAACAGATAGATCTATTGAGAAAACGCGTTTAGTCGTGAACGGAGCAGGTGCGGCATCCATTGCCGGCGTTGAACTATTCAAAGCTATGGGTATGCCCCAAGAAAATATAATTATATGTGACTCTCAGGGAGTAGTTTATAAAGGCCGTGAGGCGGGGATGAACCAATGGAAATCAGCCCATGCGGCAGTTACAGAAAAGCGCACGCTAGAAGAAGCTGCTGACGGAGCGGACGTTTTGATGGGGCTTTCGGTTAAGGGTGCATTTTCTGAAACAATTATCAAATCCATGTCGGAAAAACCAATTATATTTGCAATGGCCAATCCTGACCCCGAAATCACACCAGAAGAAGTAGCAAACATCAGATCTGATGCAATTATGGCCACAGGTCGTTCAGACTACCCCAATCAAGTAAATAACGTGCTAGGGTTTCCGTATATTTTCAGAGGAGCCTTAGATGTCCAAGCCTCAGAAATTAACGATTCTATGAAAATAGCTGCAGCGAATGCCATCGCATATCTAGCACGCGAAGATGTGCCGGACGAGGTCAATGCTGCATATGGAAAACCATTACAATTTGGGAAGGAATACATTATTCCAGCACCATTTGATCCGCGATTAATTGTCAAAGTTTCATCAGAGGTAGCCAAAGCCGCCATGGAAACAGGTGTAGCTCGAAAACCCATAGAAAATTTTGAAATGTACGAGCAAGAACTCAAAGCTCGGCTTAATCCTACAGCAAATAGTTTAAGTGGAATTTATTCCCGCGTCAAAAGAGCGCCTAAACGTGTGGTTTTTGCCGAAGGGGAAGAGGAACGAGTAATAAGAGCTGCGATATCATTTCAAGCCAGCGGATATGGGCAACCTATTTTGATCGGAAGAGAGGATACTGTAAAAAAGAGTTTGGAAAAATTAGGCCTTTCTGGCTTGGATAGCCTTGAGATCCATAACGCTAGATTATCCGACCATAATCAAGAATACAGTAACAGCCTCTACAAGCGACTGCAGCGAAATGGCCATTTATATCGCGACGTTCTCCGTATGGTTAACCAAGACCGCAATGTTTTTGGCGCATCGATGGTAGCACACGGTCACGCGGACGCCATGGTGACCGGTCTAACGAGAAGTTTTGGGGTCAATCACGAATATATTACGCGGGTCCTTGACCCAAAACCCGGGCACCGGCTGATGACTTGTAGTTTGGTTGTTACACGAAGTACTGCATTATTTATCGCCGATACGAATATCAATGAAGAACCTGATGCGATAACTATGGCAGATATCGCAACCCAAACCGCTGAGAAAGCAAAATCCTTTGGTTATGAGCCGAGAGTAGCGCTTCTATCGTTTTCAAATTTTGGCTATCCCCACAGGGAACATATGGAGAGAGTTCGAGCAGCAGTGAAAATTCTCGACGAGCGAAAAGTCGACTTTGAGTATGACGGGGAGATGAATGTCGACGTCGCCCTAGACATGTCTCTGCGGGCCAATTTTCCATTTTGCCGACTTTCCGGACCAGCTAATATATTGATTATGCCGGGACTCCACGCTGCAAATATAAGCTACAAATTGCTTCAGGCAGTGGGTGGGGGCACCATAATAGGTCCGATGCTTCTAGGTTTGGAGAAACCAGTACAAATTGTCCAAATGAATGCAACTGTAAACGACTTGGTACAAGCAGCCGCAATAGCGGCCTACGATGCTTCGATCGATATTTGAAATTTTAACTACCTTAGTTAGATGGTCTTAGTTTTTTAAGCTCTCCCAAACTCGGTAGACAGAAGTGCTGGGTCAACGCCTATCTTCTCTAGAGCCATATCCCATTTTTCAGACGTCTTATCTGAAAATATAAGTTCTGGGTCCGATTGAACACTAAGCCAAGCATTGGACTGAATTTCTGTATCTAGCTGACCTGGACCCCAACCGGCATATCCTAACGCAATAATACTTTTGTTTGGGCCATTTCCATCAATAAGCGCCTGGAGTATTTCAGTAGAAGCCGTCATACTTATTTGGGTATTTATAGAGGTACTATTTTCAGAGAAATAGTCGGCGGTATGCAATATGAAACCTCGCTCTGTCTCTACTGGCCCTCCAAAATAAATTGGCTCCGAGTAATCGCTTTTAACCTTACTTTTTTTTAGTCTGAGCTGTTTGATGATTTTGGAAAAAGAGAGGGATTCTATTATTTTATTGATTATGATACCAATAGCCCCATCTTCGTTATGTGCACAGATACAAACAACAGACCGTTTGAAACGAGGATCACCCATGGAGGGCATGGCTATAATTAGTTTTCCTGAAAGAAATGGACTTTCCATTTTAAACATTGTCCCAGTTAAAGAGGTGATCCCATAGTTTTTTACATTTCAAACCATATGCGCATACATTAAGCGCATTTTTTCTATCCACTAAGTACTTTTATAATTTATATGAAAATGGATGGGCTCCAGTTAATTCAGATGAAAAATTTTAAAATCATGTCATACAAAAAAATCCTTATGTTTATTATCATGATTTTTATAATACCTACTAAAGCATCTCCCAAGGTTGTTGTGAATTCTGATTGGGTTTTTACAGAGATGGCTAACTTTCGCCTGATTAGTGGAATAAGTAATATCGGCGCCTCTAATAAAGTCCCGCTTGGTTTAGAATTCGAACTCAGAGATGGTTGGAAGATTTATTGGCGCAATCCTGGAGATGCGGGATATCCGCCAGAAATTAGTTTTAGTAATAGCGAAAACTTATCTGAACTAAAATGGTATTGGCCCGCGCCCAAACGATTTGTTTTTGAAGATATGCAAAATTTTGGATATGAAGAGAAGATTATATTCCCCATAACAGCGATCCTAAAAAAACCAAAAGAACCATTAGTTTTGCGAGCACATATCACAGCACTTGCATGTAAGGATATTTGTGTTCCTATAGACCGAAGTCTTAATCTAACAATCCCAGTAGGACATCCGGTAAAAACGGATCACGCGGCATCAATATATTCGTTCGAGAAGCGAGTTCCAACGAAAACAACTTGGCCAGGATTTAACATCCTTAGTGTCGGCGCTAATAAAAACTCGATTCTTATTGAAGTAAAATCGAAACACCCTCTCATCAAACCTGATATTTTTATTGAATCAGAGAGCGTTTTTAGATTTGGAAAACCGGAGATTTCTGTATCAAACGACCGGTTAAATGCATTGTTCGTTTTATCCAATGATATACCGATAGATACCAATCTTGCTGAGACACCTATTACGATAACTGTTGTGGACGGCAAAAAGTCCATCGAACTGAGAAGATCGATAAGCACAAAATTGATCACTAAACCCGTCCAATCCTACATTAGTTTTAATTGGCTTACCGTTTTATTAGCAGCGTTAATAGGAGGTTTGATTTTAAACCTCATGCCATGTGTTCTCCCAGTATTGACAATTAAACTTCTCCAAGTTACCCGCTCTTCTGGCCTAGACCGAAGGGGCGTTAGGAATGGATTTATTTACTCCGCGTATGGCGTAATGTTTTCTTTTTTGGTCATAGCGATATTAACAATTATTCTTAAACAAGTAGGCGTAAATGTTGGGTGGGGCATGCACTTTCAACAACCTGTTTTTTTAGGTTTCATTTGCCTTATTTTACTTGCCTTCGCAGGCAACTTGTTTGGTTGGCTTAATTTTCAGGTTCCACAATCTCTTCTTTGGCTTGAAAACAGATCAGCTAGCCTGATCAACTTAGAAGAAAAAAACAGTTCTAAGGTTAACCATTTCTTTACTGGAGCATTCGCTACCGTTCTAGCTACTCCCTGTTCTGCGCCCTTTGTCGGAACCGCACTGAGTTTTGCATTAAGCCAGGGCCCTATTGAAATATTATCGATATTTCTAACGATGGGGTTAGGGTTGTCATTACCGTATCTTTTGATAGCCATCCGGCCAGAATTTTTGAAATTTTTACCGCGCCCTGGCACTTGGATGAAAAAATTAGAAATCTTTCTAGGAATCGTTCTTATTTTTACTACTATTTGGATTTTATCTATTTTATACAGTCAATTAAATACCAATTCATTTATAATTAGTCTTACATTGATTACTTCAGCATTTGTAACTGCAGGGGCTTTTCATCTAAGCAGTCGTGGTTATCTGAAAAGCTTGAGTGCACTCATGGGTGTGTCCGCTCTTTTTATAATGGCGTATTCAGAACCACCCTCAACAATCAGAAACCTAAATAGGCCCCTGATAAATATCTTAACAACAGGCGAAAAGATAATATGGCAAGATTTTAATCCTGATCTCATTCCAGATATTGTAAAAGATGGTAAGGGTGTTTTCGTTGATATAACGGCAGATTGGTGTCTCACGTGCCAAATTAATAAAAGGACTCTTCTGTCTAACGAGCTCGTTAAAGAATCGTTATCAGATAATAACGTCATAAAAATGCAGGCAGACTGGACGCTACCTGATCCAACTATTTTATCATACTTAGAGTCTTATAATAGGTTTGGAATCCCTTTCAATGTTATTTATGGGCCGGCCAATTTAGATGGCATAGTTCTTCCCGAATTATTAAGCGAGTCCAGTGTGTTGAAAGCTTTTAAGGATGCGCTTGGGCCAGAGAACATTTTCAAATAAATTTGGATTAACCAACATATCTTAGAGAAATAATTTGTTTTATATAAAGGGCATTTATAAACTGAAGCAGTTCTGAAAACTAAACAGCTTAAATAACAGACCGTCATACTCAGAAAGGAATAATTAAATGAGCATAAAGTCAGGTGATGCAGTTCCCGAGGTAAACTTAAAGCATAAAACGGCTAACGGGATAACCGACATTTCAACAAAGGAACTTTTTTCTGGAAAGAAAGTAGTCCTTTTTGCTGTACCTGGTGCCTTCACGCCGACTTGCTCAGCTAAACATCTACCCGGTTTTGTCAATAAATATAATGAATTAAAAGCTAAAGGTGTTGATGTTATAGCGTGCCTCTCGGTGAATGATGCTTTTGTTATGGATGCTTGGGGTTTAGATCAGAATGTTGAGGATAAAGTCATGATGCTAGCAGATGGCAGTGGTTATTTCACAAAAGCAATCGGGCAAGAACTTGATAGAATGGAAGCCGGCATGGGGATGCGTTCGGCCCGATATGCTATGATTGTCGATGACGGGATAGTTACAGAGATGTTGTCTGAAGAACCTGGGGCATTTGAAGTCTCAAGTGCAGAGTATGTCTTAACTAAACTCTGAATTTTAATTATTTATATGACGACGGATAAAAATTAACATCCGTCGTCTTCGTTTATAGAATCAGGATCGAGTGCATATACTATTTTTTTTTGCTATCCCAAACGAAAACCCAGCTCTCCCCATACTGGCTAAGTCACGCTTGATGAATACATCGCGGTCGCCCCTAATACGAAAGGGGCCTATCTTCTTACGTTGAGAGAATCGAACCGCCGCTTTTAGGTCCGGGTTCTTCCATTCATCTACCAAATCGGAAATAATCTCATCCAAAACAACACCAACAATACCTTTCTTGATCAATTTTGAGCGGATCATTTTGATTGAGGTTCCCTTGTTAAACAAAGATTCCGCTCTAGCTTGAGCAAACAGCCGATCATTTAGCAAACCAGCGTTTGTAAATTGTTCAATTATATCGTCTATCCATCGTTCTAAAGTGCAGGGGTCAGGACTATCCGAATTCTGAACTTTTGAAATACGCCTGTTTAAAACATAGCGAAATGATTGTGTGGAGGCGGCGTATCTCTCAAGATAACGTAATCCAGCATTTCTTAACGCTTGGTAGGTTATTGGTTTTGACTTCAATGCGCTAATACCCTTCTACCCACACTAAAATATTATTGGGTTGTCCATGTTTATACTTGATGTGTACTCGCGATTTTAAAGTTAACAAAATGTTATTTACAGTTATGAATTTTAACCGGCCATGACCCTCAAAATACTTATATCTTTTCAGGCTTAATAAAAATTGCTACACCACTCAATCACAACAAATGAGAAACTATCCAATGCCTTCTAATTCTGACCCCCACCCTGAATATTCTACTGGTATACTAGCCAGCCAGACTATTAAAGAAATGATCGCTTCAGGGAAGATCATTAGTGAGGCCGATATACTAGAAAAGCAGATCCAACCTGCCAGTATAGATCTAAGATTGAGCGGTGTTGCATATCGTGTACAAGCAAGCTTTTTGCCAGGACAAAATGCTACGGTTCAAGAAAAACTCAAGAATATGGAGATGCATCAAATTGACCTATCTAATGGGGCGGTTTTGGAAAAAGGATGTGTTTATATTGTTCCACTTCAAGAATCACTTCGGTTAAATAGTGGTATTTCAGGAACCGCTAACCCAAAGAGCTCAACGGGCAGATTAGATGTGTTTACCCGTTTACTGACAGACTATACATCCGAGTTTGAAACGGTTTGCAATGGCTATAACGGCCCACTTTATGCTGAAATTTCTCCCAGAACTTTTAGTATATTAGTTCGAGCAAGCAGTACGTTAAATCAATTACGATTTAGGAAAGGGCATCCCGTTGCAGCAGATTCCGCGATGCGTAAATTACAGGAAACAGAGGGACTGATAGCTACGGAAAACAGTAAAATAGATATAAACAATGGGGTAGCGATTAGTGTTGATTTAGCCGGGGATCCCAAAACTGGACTGATTGGTTATAGGGCAAAACCCCACACAGCCATCGTCGATATTGATAAGCCAGGCTCATGTTCTGTATTAGACTACTGGGAGCCAGTCTATAAGCAGAAAAATCGACCCGCAGCCTTAATACTGAATCCTGACGAGTTTTATATCTTAATGTCTAAAGAGTTTGTTACGGTACCCATAAATCATGCTGCCGAAATGCGTGCCTACGATACCAAAGTTGGAGAATTTAGGGTGCATTATGCAGGGTTTTTCGACCCTGGTTTTGGGCATAAATCGGCTGGTGGAGCCGGCACTCGCGCAGTTTTAGAGGTTAGATCTCATGACGTTCCATTTCTTATAGAAGACGGTCAAACCGTATGCCGGCTTATATATGAGCGGATGACACAAGTGCCAGAGAGATTATACGGAGCACAGGACTTTGGATCTAATTATCAAGGCCAAGGATTGAAATTATCCAAACATTTTATATAAAGTTCTAATCATTGACCGGTCCTTATATAAGCAATATTAACAAGTCGTTTAAGTTATCAAGTTGGAGACACATATGGGAAACCACGATAAATTGGTACAGTGGACTGGGGATATAAACTCCAAAGCTCTTGAAACACTGAGAGGAAACGGTGGTGTCATCGTCAGTCCGACGAAGGTAGGTTATATTATTATGACTGCCGACTCCAAGGGACTAGACAGAAAGTTCCAGATAAAAAACCGCAAGCGGAATAAACCTGGCGTAGTCCTTTGCGGATCGATGGAGCAGCTTGCGGAGTTAGCAGAGCTAAATGAAGAGATAAAGACATTTTACCAGAAACACTGGGACCAAGATATTTTATTAGGGTGTATTTTACCATGGAAAAAAACAGGGAAGAAATATATCCCTGATGACAATTCAACTGAGCTAATGATGGATACTCGGCAGACGAGCTGTTTCGTAATTCGATTTGGAAGACCATCCGAACAACTAGCACAAACACTATGGAAAGAAGATAGAAAATTGGTCTTCGCTAGCTCAGCCAACCCATCAGGAAAGGGTAATCGTGGTATTGTCGCCGGTATTGGGCCGCAGATTGAAGATGGAGCGGATCTAATTATTGCTGCGGACCAATTCGTTGCGTCTATTCAACCCAGTAAAGATGAAGAAAGCCGTTACGAGCAGGGCGTTATGATTTCAATGGTTGATGATAAAGGAACGCTTATCCCTCAACAAAAAGGGGAAAGAGGTATTCTTCCTGCTCCGGTTTTGATCCGAAAAGGCTTAGATGTAGACATAATAACTAATATTTTAAGTGACCATTTTAATACTTGGGATTATAGACAAGGGGCGTATTATTAAGATATTGGCGGTTGTTTCTATAATTTACTTCACTTGGGGCTAGAAATAGCATCCCAATTTCTAAAAGCTAATATGTTTGTTGACATAGTGTTATTAGATCGCTTTGATTTGTATGGGCTAGCAGGTTTAAATACCTACTGAAAAACTTAATATAGGGGAGATACATTGTGGTAACGGCCGTAATGCCAACCTACGGAAGAATCGATATAGCGTTCGATTATGGAAGCGGCTCATATCTTTATACAGCGGGCGGTGAAAAATATCTAGATTTTGCTACCGGCATTGCAACCAATTCCCTCGGACATGCGCATCCGCATTTAGTTAAGAAACTTCAAGAGCAAGCCGGAAAACTATGGCATGTCTCAAATCTTTATAATATTCCCGAACAACAGAGATTCGCTGATCGATTAGTAGAGAACTCTTTTGCAGACACCGTATTTTTTTGTAATTCCGGTGCTGAAGCTATGGAGGGATCGTTAAAAGTTGCTAGAAAATATCAGTTCGCTACCGGAAGACCAGAGCGCGACCAAATAGTTTGTGCTACTGGATCTTTTCATGGACGCACTTTAACAACACTATCTGCCGGTGATAATGATAAATATAGAGAGGGCTTTGGACCACGACCCGGTGGATTTAAGCATGTCGCTTTCGGAAACCTGAATGAAATGCGAGCGGCGATGGACGAAACCACTGCAGCTATATTAGTTGAACCAATTCAGGGCGAGGGTGGAATCAACCCTGCAACAGCAGAGTACCTTCGGGAATTGAGAAAAATAGCCGATGAATTCGACGCCTTGTTAATTTTTGATGAAGTTCAGTGTGGTATGAGCCGATCAGGCAGTCTTTTCGCCTATTCGTTAGCCCATATGGAACCAGATGTGATGGGTTTAGCCAAGGGAATTGGAGGCGGTTTCCCGGTTGGCGCTGTATTAGCTACAGAGAAAGCCGCAGCAGGGATGATTCCTGGCACCCATGGTTCAACATATGGTGGGAACCCTTTAGCTATGGCGGCAGCTAATGCTGTTTTAGACGTTATGTTAGAGCCGGATTTTTTAAGTTCTGTTAGAGAAAAAGGCGATTATTTAAAAAATCGATTAGATAATTTGGCTAATTCATACCCTCACATCATTGATTCGGTCCGTGGCACAGGACTGATGCTAGGCCTTAAGTGTTG
>PAQA01000058.1 GCA_002709155.1 Rhodospirillaceae bacterium | reverse complement strand
TGTGATGAACCATGTGGAAGTTTTCAATGATCCGCAAACTATTGCCCGGGAAATGGTGGTAGAGGTGGAACATACTAAAATAGGTAAAATGAAAACTATTGGAGTTCCTGTTAAACTATCCGATACGCCTGCAAAAATTTCGAAAGCTGCTCCACTTTTAGGAGAGCACAATGATGAAGTTTTAGAAGATTGGTGCATCACATAAATCAATGGCGCGTATTTTTAGCGTCAAACTATGTGATTTTGTACTGAAATTGGAGTTTAATAATGGCAGTTGTAGAGATCTATACTTCGATGTGGTGCCCATTTTGTCATAGGGCTAAGAGGTTGCTGAATGACAAAGGAGTTGATTTCAAAGAAATCGATGTGGGCATGAATTCTAAAATGAGAGAAGAAATGTTAGATAGGTCAAATGGACGCTACACTGTTCCTCAAATTTTTATAGATGGTTTGGGTATAGGTGGCTCCGATGAATTATCTGATTTAGATAACAGTGGAAAATTAGATTCAATGTTGGATCTATGACATGTTGAAAAGAAACTTTTTATGTCAATAGTAAAAATTGCTTGTATCCAAACTAACTCTACTCCTGAGCCAGATGAAAATATAGCTTCAGTAAGCGATCTTATTAGGCAAGCAAGTGCTTCAGGCGCGCAGATCATTGCCACACCAGAAGTTGTAGGCATGCTCGAGCCTAATAGGGCGTCAGCACTATCAAAAGCAGAGCCTGAGGAAACTCATAGGGTCTTGAGAGCTTTTCGCGAACTAGCCTGTGAACTGGACATTTGGTTGCTGATTGGATCAATTTCAATAAAAATATCAGAAACTAAATTATCAAACCGCAGCTTTCTTATTAATTCAAATGGCGAAATAGAAGCTAGATATTCAAAAATTCATATGTTTGATGTTGAGGTGGGTGATGGCAATCAATACATGGAGTCAAAAACGTATGAACCCGGAACTGAAGCAGTAATTGTTGATACCCCATGGGGGCTCATGGGGCTAACTATCTGTTATGACATCCGTTTCCCCCATTTATTTAGAGATTTAGCTAAAGCCGGAGCGAGGATTATTTTTTCACCTGCTGCTTTCACCAAAGTAACTGGAGAGGCCCATTGGCATATTTTACAGCGAGCTCGAGCGATAGAGAATGGTTGTTTTATTGTATCCCCAGCTCAAGTTGGAATGCATGCTAATGTTCGTCAAACATATGGCCACTCATTAGTGGTAGACCCATGGGGAAGTGTCTTAGCTGATGGAGGGAATACCGTAGGTTACATTACAGCTGATATCGATTTGAGCCTGGTGCAGGTATCTCAAAATAAGGTTCCATCGCTTTTAAATGATCGTTACTACACGAAAGTTTTTTGAAATATCAAATAAGTTTATCATGGGTCATCGTTACAAATTTGGCTCGCCGACTTTCGCATAAGCTAGATTTTTGTGTGTTGAGTAGCTGTTTTAGATTACTTTCCATCGCATCGCCTAAGTTATTAAGAGTACTTTTGTGATCTCTGTGGGCAGCGCCCAAGGGTTCTTTAACTATTTCATCAATAATGCCCAACGAATAGAGGTCTTGAGCGGTCAGGCGTAAAGCATTTGCAGCTTCTGTCGCATTTTTACCACTTCTCCAAAGAATAGAAGCACAACCTTCCGGAGAAATAACCGAATAAATAGAGTGTTCAAGCATCAAAACTCGGTCAGTTGTTGCTAGCGCAACAGCTCCTCCTGAACCACCTTCACCCAATATTACGGCTATGGTTGGGACATTGACTTTCAAGCTGGTTTCTATTGATTTTGCTATAGCTTCTGCTTGCCCTCGTTCCTCTGCACCAATACCGGGATAAGCGCCTGCGGTATCAATAAATGTTATAATTGGTAGATCAAATCGATCGGCTATTTCCATAAACCGTTTTGCTTTCCTGTAACCTTCCGGCTTGGCCATACCAAAGTTAGTCTCTAAACGTTGTTGAGTTGTATTTCCTTTTTCTGTTCCAATAACCATTACCGAATAACCTCGAAATTGCGCTAAACCACCATTAATAGCTTTGTCTTCAGAAAAACTCCGGTCCCCTGCTAAAGCTACGAAGTCATTGAGGAGATAATTAACTACTTCTCCGAAATGAGGTCTATTTGGATGTCGTGCAACCTGCACTTTTTGCCAGGGAGTGAGTTTTTCATAAATAGTCTTCAACTGACGTTCGGCCTTGGTTTGTAATCTACTTATTTCTGCCACGATATCCGTGTCGCCATTGTCAGACATATGCCTTAATTCTTCGATCTTCCCTTCGAATTCGGCTACCTGCTTCTCAAAATCAAGAAACACTTCTCTATTACTCCTTATTTAATCAACTGAACATGGTAGTTCTTTTTTGAACCAAAAGCTAATCAATTATTATTAGTCGTGTAGTCTTTTTTGGCTAACGGGTGGTGACTTGAAACGACAGACATCAGTCGTTTACTTAATACATGAGTATAAATTTGCGTCGTTGAGATATCTGCGTGTCCAAGCATCTTCTGTAAGCTTCGAAGATCTGCTCCATGGTCCAATAAGTGAGTGGCAAACGCGTGTCGTAATACATGTGGTGATACTTTTTGAGGATTAATATTTGAAGCTATTGCGAGATTTTTTAAAAGTTGGCCTACTCTCCGTCGAGTGAGAAACCCCTCTTTGGACCGAGATGGGAATAAAAATTTGGATTCACGATTAGACTTCAAAAAAACATGGCGAACCTCGCGATAGGCATTGATAGAATCTATAGCAGAACTGGTTAGCGGAACTAGACGCTCTTTTTCACCTTTTCCTCGCACCAATAAAACATTTTGATTCTGGGATAAGGCCATGTTTGGTAAGCTGATCAATTCGGAGACTCGTAACCCCGCAGCATAAACGATTTCAAGTAAGCAAACTAATCTTACACCCTCAGGCCCTACCATTTGATTTGCTTGCTCAAAAAGTTGTTCCACCTCTTCCTCTGATAATAATTTTGGAAGTGACTTAATTTGTCTAGGCCCATCTACGTTATTAGTTGGGTTATCGCTCCTATGATTTTCTGATTGAAGAAAAAGAAAAAATTGCCTAAGGGAAGATAACCGGCGAGTTGCCGTTCTTGGATTTAAGCCATTTTTACTTAAGTATTTTATATAATTCGCGATACTGTCTTTCGAACAACTCTCAATTTTACTATCTACCTCGTTTTCAATTAGATATTTCTTAAAGTGAGAGATGTCATTTAAATAAGCTGAAACAGTATTCACCGTGGCTCCTCGTTCGGCCACTAACATGTCTAAAAAGCTATCTATAAGTGGATTGACCGGTTTTTCCAATTGTACTACTCGATCATTATTAAATGTTACAAAACATCCTAGAAAAGCTGGGAAACCATTATCTCAAACGCAAGTTTTCTAGCTTCCTCATGCAATCCCAACTTATTGACACTATCAACGATTAATATTAATTCGCTTGTTGGCAAGGCAGTAAAATCGGTCTTGTCTAACGAAATTAATATTAGAGTTATAGTCTCTGCCAAATTACCTGCATTTGCCGCCGTTTCTATAGAAAATTGATTGTCAAAGATAGTTTTCTTGGCTCGATTTCCGGCATTTGGTCCAATTAACGCTGCCTGTAAACTTGGCGATATGGGGTCTCCAAGAACATGCATTAAATGATATAATAAGGTGGCGGATTCTCTGGCCTTGTTCAGATTAGTTTTTTTTATTATTTGCCACCAATTCCTCATCCTGTCATCGTTCCATTTAAAAACTTCATCACCCCACATAATTCTAATTAATGGCCAATACGAATAGGTAGTTGCCAGAACGTTTTGATCCATATTAGCTTCACGTATAGCAAGAGAAGACCATGATCTTGCTTGTTCTAGATCGAAGTTAGCTGTGTGAAGTAATGTTGCATCTGGTGCAAACCACCCAAGCTCTGATCCAGGCTGGATTTGGTCGAAAATAGGTGTGTAAAGCTCTGCCATCTCTGGGAAAAGTTTGTTTTCTTGTCCTATTGATTGGGCTCTTTGAATGGCTTGTGCTTTTCCGAAGTTGGATTCATGCCTCAGCGTTGCTCTATATAGAAGCATTCGAGCTCTGGGTGTTTCTTCATTGAGGGCTATCGAAATAGCGTTTTCTATTTCATTTTCATTTAGCTCTGCTGATCTGTAAACTTCTGACAAAGTTTGGATATCAATCACTCCAAGTTTAGCTGCTCTTTCGGCTAGTGATAGCCTTATCGAGTGTTCCACGCCTGGGTCTTGTATGTAGTTAGGTAGCAACCAAGCACTAGGAATTTCGGAATCCAGCTTTGGTAGTTCATGTTTGCTGGCTCGCAGCATGGCCACGTAAAGGGGTTTTAATTTATCTACAGTAAGTTCAAAGGTTCCATCAACACGTTCACTTAGCTTTTGTATTAAATTGAAAAAGATTTCATCTCCCCCATCAAGTTCAAGTAGCAAATTTAGGCCAAAGTCCACCTTGTCCCAATTACTGTCGAGTGCATCGCAAAAAATGAGAGATTTTTGCCAATATTGTGACGACGATTTTTCGAACCAACGAGAGGTAATATCACATGCTTTATCCATTTCATTTTGCAGAAACGCTGCATCGGTCCTCAATTTAGCTAATTGTTCACCATGATATTCATGAGGTATGATTTCCGTCAATTTTTCAAATTCTACCAAATACCCAGAACGAAACAACGCTTGTGCCCTCTTAAAGAGTAGGCCTGTTTCTTCCGAATCCTCCTCCGCACTGGGGATTTCGGCAGTTGTTAGAAGGAGGCGTTTATATAAGCTTTGAAGGTTTCTTGAATGCAGCTGAGTAGGTAAAAATTTAAAGAGGTTTTCTATCGTTTCTCGCGAGGTGCCGCCCCACATATCTTTTTTAAACCCGCCTGTAGATAAGTCTATAGTGCCAATGCTTTCGACATCTATATCCCTCAAACTACTAACTTCTATCCCCATTCTTTCCCGCAGTGTTGTTGTTTCTTTCGTGTTTGGTTGTTCTTGTAAACCGATGTCAGTCGTTATTTTGTTTTCTTGTTTTTCTATTGCTGTCTTTGCGGGCTTATTTGGAATCAATGATGTTGGCGTATCTGCAAGTATTCTTGGGCTGATGACGATGGAATAAAGAATGCCAAGTGAGATAACAATATACTGTACTTTATTGAGAGCGCTTCTCATTAGAAATATCTCTTTCTATCGAAGTAACTGGGGCAGGAATATCCCACACAGCCAAGAAAATTAATCCCCCTAACAATGTTAAAGAAACCAAAATTAAAACCATTAATGCAGACTTCATATTTAAACCCGATGATTGGCGTCTTATATTTCTATGATAGCAGTTTATAAATATACAAATCAAACAGAGAGTCGTTTGTTTTTTTATTTTGCTTCCTTTTGAAATTCACTAGGTATACTCGAGATAACAATCTTTGTATTTACTCAACATGTTGATTATGCTGCAAGTTGAAACGTTAGTTAGTTAGTTATAAGAACAAAGATAATTATTTAAAATTACTTGGTATAGGGTCTAGTGAGCAAAAGAAACTCTGAAAAAAAATATCATTGTCCATTCCAAAAACCTATTGTTTTGGTTGGAATAATGGGGGCCGGGAAAACTAGTATAGGTAGAAAACTAGCTGAGCGAATGCAAGTTTCATTCGTCGATGCGGATCATGAAATAGAAAAGGCTGCTGGTTGCACCATAACAGAGTTTTTCGAAAAATTTGGGGAAAAGGAATTTAGAAGAGGTGAAAAACGAGTAATAGAAAGACTTCTAAAATCTTGGCCTTGTGTATTGGCGACTGGCGGCGGCGCGTTTATGGATCCGGAAACGCGTGCCATGATAAAGAATACAGCCGTATCTATATGGCTTAATGCTGATTTGGATACTTTGGATGACAGATTAGCACGACGATCCGGACGTCCTTTACTGCAAACCAAAAATCCTCGCGCAACACTTCAGTCACTTATGGAAAAACGCTATCCAATTTATGCAGAGGCCGATATGACCGTTGATACAATAAATGATTCGATTGATGTGACCGTTGATACGGTCTGTGCATCTATTACTGATTATTTCTCCCTAAAGTATGAGCGAAAATAATGGACTCAATCGAGGTTATCCCCGTAAATCTTGGCGACCGTAGCTACGAGATCTTTGTAGGAACCAACATTCTCAAGGATATAGGGGAAGCAATACAAAAAAAATGCGGTCAAAGAAAGATCCTTATAGTCACAGATCAAGACGTGGCGTCATTCTGGTTAAATACTGTCGCCGAGTCACTAAAAAGAACTAAACTTGACTTTGAGGTGGCATGTGTACCCTCGGGAGAGAGTAGCAAATCATTCTATCAATTAGAATCGCTCCTGGATCAGTTCTTTGAAGCCCAATTAGCTCGAGACGGATTAATCCTGGCATTGGGTGGCGGCGTAGTAGGTGATCTCGCGGGTTTCGCGGCGGCAATTGCATTACGCGGGATTGATTTTATCCAAGTGCCGACCACTTTGTTGGCGCAGGTTGATAGCTCAGTGGGTGGGAAAACAGGCATTAATACAAGTCGAGGAAAAAACTTAGTCGGTAGTTTCTATCAACCCAGACTGGTTATAATTGATACTGGAGTTTTAGATAGCTTGCCAAAACGTCAATTGCTGGCAGGTTATGCAGAAATAGTTAAATACGGATTGATCAAAAACAAGCCTTTTTTTGAGTGGCTTGAAGTGAACGGTCAAAATGTCATATCGGGTGACCCAAAGGCACGGCAAATTGCTATTGTTGAGAGTTGCAAGACGAAAGCCATGATTGTTGGACAGGATGAAAGAGAGGCCGGGGAGAGGGCGCTTTTAAATTTTGGTCATACTTTTGGTCATGCTTTCGAGGCTGAGGCAAGATATAATGGCCAACTATTGCATGGGGAAGCTGTTGCACTTGGCATTGTAGCCGCCATGAATTTGTCAAAAACTATGGGTTTTTTTAATGGCCAAGAAGTAGACAGAGTGACCCGCCACTTTAAAACAGTGGGACTCCCGATAAACTTAAATTTTATTGATAAGTTTTCGAAGTGGAATGTAGATGATTTAATTGATCATATGAGGCACGATAAAAAAGTTTTAAAAGGAAAAATGAGATTTATTCTACTTAGAGAAATAGGAAATAGTTTTATTACATCGGATATCATGCCAGAAAACGTTGCCGAAATCCTCTCAAAATCCATAGGGGGGAAATTGTAGCATTATTCCTGACACCATATAATTTGAATATCCACCATAAGAGGGCCTAATGATTGAAATAACTGGTATGCACGAAACGCTAATTATAGGTGTTTTTGTTATTATTATACTTTTATTTTTGTCAGCATTTTTTTCAGGATCGGAGACCGCCTTAACCGCGGCCTCAGATGCTAGACTGCATCAACTGTCTCTACAAGGTAACCGCCGAGCTAGTATTGTTTTGAGGCTTAGAAGGCAAAACGAAACATTAATCGGTGCGATACTTATCGGAAATAATATCACGAATATAGCTGCATCTGCACTAGCAACAAGTATTTTGATATCTTTATTTGATGAGGCTGGTGTCGCCTATGCAATGATTGCAATGACCATTTTAGTCGTGATTTTTGCAGAGGTTCTGCCAAAAACATTTGCTATAAATAATGCTGATAAGTCAGCCTTATTAGTGGCGCCAATTATTAGGGTGTTTGTTTGGTGTTTGAGACCATTAAGTATTACCGTTAGATTGATAGTGAACGGGGTCTTTCGTGTTTTTGGTGCTAAGATTTCCGCTAAATTCGGTCAAGAAGAAAGAGAGGAAGAATTAAGAGGCTTAATTGAGTTACACAGAGGACCAGGGCCAGAGGTGAGCGAGGAAAGAGCTATGCTTCGCAGTATACTTGACTTAGGGGAGGTTTCGGTTGAGGAAATAATGACGCATAGAAGAAATGTTATTATGATTGACTCGGATTTGCCCGTAGAAAAAATTTTAGACGAATTGACCGAAAGCCCCTTTACACGATTACCATTATTTCGAGGGGATCAGGACGAAATAATAGGAATTCTGCATGGTAAGGCGTTACTGAGGGCTATTAGAAATCATAAAGGTCAGGACATGTCTAAACTTGATATAGTCTCTATTGCAAATCCACCTTGGTTTATTCCAGATTCAACTAATCTTCTAGACCAACTGCAGGCTTTTCGAACTCGGAGGGAACATTTCGCGGTCGTCGTCGACGAGTATGGAACACTTCAAGGTGTTGTCACACTTGAGGATATTTTGGAGGAAATAGTTGGTAATATAGATGACGAGAATGATATCTCAGTTGCTGGGGTTCGAGCGCAATCTGATGGTTCGTATCTCGTAGATGGCACCGTTACGCTGAGAGACTTGAACCGCGAATTGGATTGGAATTTACCGGATGAACATGCCTCAACCGTTGCAGGGTTGGTCTTGCACGAGGCCAGGGTAATCCCCTCTGTTGGCCATGAATTCTTGTTTCATGGATTTAGATTTAAAATTTTGCGCCGTCATAGAAATCAGATAACACAGATACGAATTTGGTCACGGAAGATTGCGGTTGAGAAATAAGTCACACCTCTAAAGAAAATAAAGTCTAAACTTTTCCTTTCTTTCAAAAATAGATGCGTTAATTTCATTGTGGAAATGGAATATCCTATTGGTTCTCACATCTCCCAATCCCAGAAAATCTCAGCATGCTTGGCATGATAGAGAAATTAGCTGTACAGATTTTCGTATAAGAGATGGTTTGTGTAACATTGAGGGATGATTAACATATCGGAAAACCATTCTTTTTAGAATGAGAATAGGGGCAGGTAAGTGCAGGGAAGCCTATCTATGATATGTGGATACGAATAACTTTCGATGACAATTTACTCATAATTGATGTTGAGGCGGCAACTGACGAAGGTCCCTACCCAATTTGTCCGGACATCATTAAAAATTTTGATCATCTCAAAGGGATTACGATAGGGCCCGGGAGGGGGAAGATTAGTTCAGAGCCGAGTGGGGTGTCTATGGCGCACACATCTTGTTGAACTCCTTGGGCCGATAGCAACCACGGTCTGTCAAACTATTTTTTCCAAAAAGGCAGAGAACGTTAAGAGCCTAAAATTAAACCAAAACCAAATTGATAAAGAAGAGAAAGTAAACACAAGTCAGCCAAAACTTTTAAACAAACGACACGATTTTAATGAAACCAGTACAGTGGTAACAAAAGATATCCCAAGTATTATAAAGGTTTAAAAGCCGCTCAAATAGCTTCTATGCTGAGTGCATGTACTGGACCTGAGAGTTCATCTGCCAACACCCGGTATATTTCACGTTGTTTTTCGATACGCGTTTTTCCTGAAAAAAAATCAGATGAGATAATTAAACGAAAATGTGTTTCGCCTTCAGGGCGTGCTCCCACATGTCCTGCATGCAGATGGGATTCATCAATCACATCTAGTCTAGTGGGCTCAAATGCTTCAATAAGTTTTTTTTTGATTGTTTCGGAAACGGACATTATATTTCTCCATATAATCTTCTAAGATCAGTACCCCAATGGCATGCTGAAGCTGTTAAGACAATGTTTTTTAACTTAAGAAGTTTGGTGTGGATGGATAAAAGATTGTTTAACTCAAACAAAGATAGACGTGTCAAGGAAGCCTTGCGATTAAAAGGTTATGACGAAGATGAACAACGCGGTTGTTGTGATTACCCAGGCTGTCTAGAGGACGGTGTGTATAAAGCCCCTAAATCAAGATTGCAGCTTAGGAACTATTATTATTTTTGTCTTGAACATGTCCGAGAGTATAATAAAGCATGGAATTATCATAAAGGGCTAAACGAGCAACAAGTCGAAAATTCTATTCGTCGCTCCACAACTTGGGACCGACCCAGTTGGCCGTTTGGAACAAAACATAAGATGTTTGAGAGTTTTGTAAAAGGGAACGTCACAGACAAGTTTGATTTTTTTGAAATGGATAGTTTTTCTAAAAATAATCGAGAACCTAATAAAAAGTTTAACGCAGATCAGTTAGACGCACTTGACATAATGGGGTTAAAACCGCCTATAGATATTGCTAAATTAAAATCACAATACAAATATTTAGTTAAAATACATCATCCAGACCGTAATGGTGGTGATAGAAAAGCAGAAGAGAGGTTGAAATTAATCAATGAGGCGTATACCACACTAAAACAGGTTTTATCTTAACTTTCACCGATGACCAAAAGTTTCTGGTCTAGTAAATTTTAATCCCAACAAATATGGATAATGGCCATGTCGGCAACAGACAATAATGAACGAAAACTTGCGCATCATATAACGACACCAGATGTCGAAGTTTCTGTGCGAGAAAAATTTGGTATCGATCTTGATATGGAAGTTCCAGGTTTCAGTGAACCCAGTGAATATGTCCCCGTGATAGACGATACTTACCTCTTTGACAAAGAGACTACCATGGCTATCTTGGCAGGTTTTTCTCATAATCGGCGAGTTATGATTCAAGGATACCATGGAACAGGTAAGTCCACACATATTGAACAAGTAGCAGCGCGACTGAATTGGCCGTGCATTAGGGTTAACCTGGATAGCCATATAAGCCGAATCGATTTAATAGGGAAAGATGCAATTGTCCTTCGAGATAGCAAACAGGTAACTGAGTTCCGGGAAGGAATTTTACCTTGGTCCTTGCAAAATTCGGTTGCGTTAGTTTTCGATGAATATGATGCGGGACGGGCAGACGTCATGTTTGTTATACAGCGCGTTTTAGAGCAGGACGGAAGGATGACACTGCTCGATACCAACAAAGTAATAACCCCAAATCCCTGTTTCCGATTATTTGCGACGGCCAACACAGTTGGTTTAGGTGACACGACTGGATTGTATCATGGGACCCAGCAGATTAACCAGGGTCAAATGGATCGTTGGAATATAGTTACTACTTTAAATTACCTTAGTCATGAGGCTGAGTGTGGCATCATTCTCTCAAAATCCCCGACCTACGACTCAAAAGATGGTCGGTCCCAGATTGAATCGATGGTGGCACTAGCTGATTTAACTAGGCAAGGATTTATGGCGGGTGACATATCAACGGTTATGTCGCCAAGAACGGTCATAACATGGGCGGAAAATGCAAAAATCTTCTCAGGCGACATTGGATTCGCCTTTCGGGTCAGCTTTCTTAACAAATGTGACGAGGTGGAACGGGCAACCGTAAGTGAATACTATCAGCGTTGCTTTGGGGAAGAATTACCAACGGGAAGTATTTCGTCAGCTACAGCCGAATAAGTATAGAATGGAGGCTCTATATGGTGGAGTCATCGAGGGACGATGAACATCCGGTAGAGGTGTTTAAAAGATCTACAGCAGCTTGTGTTCGTGCCATGTCTGGAGAAAGAGAACTCGAGGTAACTTACGGCGCAGAAACGCCAAGTATGTCGGGAGAAAAGGTGCGACTACCTCTCCCTCCACGTGACCTAGATCCATTGGAAGTAGCAAAAGTTAGAGGCGAAGCTGATAGTCTTTCGCTTAAAAAGCGATACCATGATCAAAACGTTCACGCAGCTCGCATGCCTTCGAACCAGGCTGCGCGGGAAATTTTTGACGCGGTAGAGCAGGCTCGTGTGGAAGCCATTGGGGCTAACCGTATGGCAGGAGTAGCTCAAAATTTAGAGACAGCGTTGGACGATAGATATCGAAGACGGGGTTTTGAACGTATTAGTGACAAAGACGATGCGGCTTTAACGGATGTCATACATCTGCTCGCCAGAGAGGCATTGACTGGGCAGTCACCGCCTCCATCCACTCGAAGAGTGGTAGATCTCTGGCGACCGTGGGTTCAATCAAAATTAGGTAACACATTAAATGAATTAGAAGCATTTGTTGCCGATCAAGATGCATATGCGGACCATGCTCGGCAGCTGATAATGGACTTAGATTTGGAGGTTGGTGAAGAAGGTTTAGCAGATGATGAATCGAGTGATAGCCAGGATGATAGCGAAGGCGGTGACTCAGATGAGATGAATGACTCTGGAACCCAGGGTGCGAGTGAAGATGGAGATGATTCGGAAATGCTTCCATCTGAAATGGAGGCTGGTGATGAGTCGGCTGATGGTGAAGATGGTGAAGATATGGATATGGAGCCTGGAGGTGGTGATGAAGAACCAGCGAACCCAAGTACGCCTCCTATGTTTCACAATTCGGATGATGCACAAAAGGCTATTTATAAAGTTTTCACTACAAACAATGATGAAATCATTCCTGCTTCTGAACTTTGCGATCCAGAGGAGTTAACAAGGTTACGCGCACTATTAGACCAACAGTTAAGCCATCTTCAGGGATTAATTGGGAAACTTGCAAATCGTCTCCAGCGTAAATTACTTGCGCAGCAAAATCGCTCTTGGCTTTTCGATTTAGACGAGGGTATTTTGGATGCAGGACGATTGTCACGGGTGGTGACAGCGCCACTTTTCCCACTTTCATATAAAATGGAGAAAGATACAGAGTTTAGAGATACAGTGGTCTCACTTTTAATTGATAATTCTGGGTCTATGCGGGGACGGCCGATAACGATAGCGGCTATGAGCGCCGATATCTTAGCAAGGACGCTAGAACGATGCGGAGTGAAAGTTGAGATTCTAGGATTTACAACGAAACAGTGGAAGGGTGGGGCCTCCAGGGAAAAATGGATAAGTGATGGAAAACCACAAAACCCGGGTAGATTGAATGATTTAAGACATATTGTCTATAAATCGGCGGACTCTCCTTGGCGCCATGCTAGAAAAGCACTTGGTTTGATGCTGCGTGAGGGAATACTCAAAGAAAATATTGATGGTGAAGCTTTGATGTGGGCGCATCAGAGGTTACTGGCTCGCCCTGAAGAGAGACGTATTTTGATGGTTATCTCTGATGGCGCTCCCGTGGATGATTCAACACTTTCCGTAAACCCGGGAAATTATTTAGAAAAACATTTGAGAGAAACTATACAATTCATTGAAACCCGTTCACCTGTAGAGTTAGTAGCGATAGGAATTGGACACGACGTGACACGTTACTATAGAAGAGCGGTCACAATCGTTGATGCCGAACAACTGGGTGGTACAATGATGAACCAACTTGCAGATTTATTTGATGAGGATGATAATGGAAATCGGTCTGGTAGGAAAAGAGGGCGTCAAGGAAATAAATCTAGCTTGGGCAGGGTCTGACTAAAATTTTATTGGTTCTTATTTTCTATTGCGCGGTTTAGTAACAGCACTGGAAGCAAACCTGCTAGGACGATGGTAAGAGCGGCCGGTGCACATTCGTTCAGTAGCTCATCCGATGCATATTGATACACGAATGTTGCTAGAGTTTCAAAATTAAAGGGTCGCAGTATCAAGGTCGCAGGCAGTTCTTTCATGATATCTACAAAAACCAGAACTGAACCTGATATGATGGTACTTTTTATCAGTGGGGCATGAACACTAAATAGTGTTGCCCTTGGCCCTGATCCTAATGTACGGGCTGCCATATCCATGTTGTATGTCACCTTACTCAAGCCAGCTTCTACAGAGCCTAATGCAATGGCAAGAAAACGGGTGGTATAGCCGAATAATACTGCAGTGAGGCCGCTTCCAACGAGTATACTGGCAGAAACACCAAAAGTAAGTTTCATAGTTTCAGTGAATACAGAATCAATTGCTCCAATTGATATTAGGATGCCGATTGCAAGAGCAGCGCCAGGAATGGCATAACCGATGGAGGCTACTCTTACGGCAATCTTAACAAGTAGGTTAGGACAAATACGGGCAGCGTAGGCTAAAAATACACCAATTAACACTATGATTAGTGTAGCAGAGCTAGCCAGCATAAAACTGTTCCCAGCATATTCGATATATTTTGCAGAGTAAAAGCCTTCAATGTTACCTAAAGCATGATAAAGTAGAATAGCACTCGGTAACACAAACCCTGTTAGGATTGGAAGTAGGCAGCTAAATATAGCTAGTAAAGATCGCCATCCTCTTAACTTAGTTTTTTTTATTAATTGATTCTTAGACGAATTATGAAAACGCTGTTGTCTCCTCGATGAGCGTTCCAGCCATATTAAAATGATTATAAAACTTAGTAAAACGAGGGCAATTTGCGCCGCTCCTCCCCTGTTTTCCATGCCAAACCATACATCGAATATCCCCACTGTAAGTGTACGAACAGCAAAATAATCGACAGTTCCGAAATCGCTTAATACCTCCATTAAACATAGCGTAACGCCAACAACGATAGCAGGCCGTGCCAGCGGTAAGGATGTGTAAAAGAAGTTTTGGATACCTGTAAGGCCTAACACTCGACCCGCTTCTAGTGTTGATACTGATTGCTCCAAGAAAGAAGCCCTGGTTAGAGCATACACATACGGGTACAAGACTAAACTTAATACAGTGATAGCCCCTCCAGGACTTCTAACTTGGGGAAACCAATAGTCTGATGAAGTCGTCCAGTTAAAGAGCATTCTTAAAAACGTCTGCACCGGTCCTGCAAATTCGAGGAAATCTGTGTAGACATATGCGACGACATAAGCTGGCATTGCCATCGGAAGAATAAGTGCCCAAGCAAAAAACCTTGACCCTGGAAACTCGCACATGGCAATAAGCCAGGCAGTTCCAGTGCCAATTATTGATACGAAGGCCCCTACACCAAACATTAGTAGCACTGAATTGTAAATATAGGTTGGAAGCACCGAGGTGGCTAGATGCATCCAAACATTCTCTTCGGGTGAAATCGCAATCCAAATAATGGCGAGTATAGGAGAAGTAATAATAATTGCTATAAGAATAGAAGCAATAAGCCAATTACGATTGGCTCCGTATAACGTTTTAGTTAATCTTTTTTGTTTCATTTACTGGCCAGGTATTTTGGTCGTGAGTGGCATAGACTTTGATTTTTACTTTAGTAGTTTGACTAATTTTTTTGATGTAATTTTTATATGGTTTGCAAACCAGCATTAAAGTTATGGATATATATTTCAATACAAGCTCCTTTTGGCATGAATGAGAATAACTAACAAGACTGCTTCAAACAGAAAAATAATCTATGACTTGACTTAAGCTTGTATTACCGTTTCAAATGTAATCATCGATGGTTTCCCAAGGATTTTGGGATTCAAAGGGAACGCAGTTAGAATCTGCGGCTGCCCCCGCAACTGTTCGCGGAGAGTTTAAGGTCTTTGATACCACTGGGCTTGTTTTTTTGTGGCTTGGGAAGGTTGACCTGATAACTGTGACCCGTAAGCCAGGAGACCTACCAGCGATATCGTTACTAATCCTAGATCGGGGTGATGTTAGGATGCGGTAGTTCCGTTAGGTGGCGACTATGTATCCAGTTTGCTATTATGGAGCGCCTAATGGAAGTAAAAGATAAAAAACAATCTCTAAGAAAAATTCCGGCTACTGTTATTACAGGCTTTCTAGGTTCGGGAAAAACGAGCTTAATACAACATTTAATATCGACTGCTAATGGTCTTCAACTTGCTTTTATTATCAACGAATTTGGAGACTTGGGGGTTGATAAAGAGTTGTTGTTGGGATGTGGGTTAGAAAATTGTGATGAAGGGGACATTGTCGAACTTGCAAACGGTTGTATCTGTTGCACAGTTGCGGATGACTTTCTTCCTACCATGGAATTTCTATTAAACAGGCCAAATCCCCCTGAACACATCATCATTGAAACCTCGGGTTTGGCATTGCCAAAGCCCTTGATAAAAGCTTTTAGTTGGCCAGAGGTGAATGCTCGGGCAACGGTGGATGGTGTGGTGGCGGTGATAGATTCAGTTGCTGTTGAATCAGGTTTATTTGCCAATGACCCGTTAGAAGTCCAAGCACAGCGGTTAGCGGATGATGCTCTAGATCATGAAAGTCCGCTGGAGGAGCTTTTTGAGGAACAGATTCAATCAGCGGATATTATTGTACTAAATAAAGCGGAGTCTATTGCCGATAGTTCATGGGAACGGATCGAGAGCGAGGTGGCTAAATATCAGAGGCCAAAAGTTAAGGTGCTTCATACGAGCTATGGAAAAATAGATGCTTCAATGCTGTTAGGATTAGGTATTGAGGCAGAATTTGATCTAGATACTCGCCCTTCCCATCATGAGACCGCAAGTGATCACGACCATGAAGATTTTGATAGTTTTGTGGTTACGCTTGAAGGTGATCAAGCGGAACAAACTTTTTTGACTAAGTTAAGTAATGTGATAGAGGACCACGATATTCTCAGAATTAAAGGGTTTATAAGCATTGCTGATAAGCCTATGCGGCTCGCTATCCAAGCGGTTGGGACGCGAATAGAAACTTACTTTGACAGATATTGGCCCCTAGATTCTGAACGCCATTCTAAATTAGTTGTGATTGGAAAGGCGGGTTTGGAAAAAGATTTAATTTCCAAAATACTAACGAGTTAGCGAACCAAGAGAAATGCATTTACTCGCCTCCACGAGTGGTATTATCTCCGATCAGAATGATGCCATCGATCTTTGCCAAAGTCCGGGTGACATAGTAATTTTGTCTGCGGCAGACAGTGATCTAGCTTGCTTGTCTGCCGCATTTCAACGCTTGAAGATGGGAAAACACTCGCTTCGATTAGCTAATTTACTTCAACTAAATCATAATCTCTCTGTCGATTTATACATCGAGAAGACGCTCTGTTATGCCCGTTTGATCATTATACGTTTAATCGGTGGTCGCAATTATTGGTTATACGGCTTAAGCGAAATTGAAGCGGTTGCCAAAAAGTTTGACATTAGATTAGTAGTAATTCCTGGTGATGATAAACCAGACTTGGAGTTGACAAGCTACTCCACTGTATCCCCGGAAATAACCGAACGATGTTGGATGTATTTTACACACGGGGGAATAGATAATGCATTAAACTTATTAATCTACGCGAATTCAATTTTGGGTGACAAGAAACCGTGGAAAGAACCTGCTCCTTTATTGAAAGCTGGTTTTTATTGGCCCTCAATCGATTTACCAAGCTTTTTTAATATCGAAAAGTGCTGGACACCCGAACGTTCTGTTATATTGATTACCTTTTACCGAGCTTTAATGTTGTCTGGCAACCTAGAGCCAATAAATTCGGTTATCAATATGGTCAGAGAGTTGGGCTTCAATGCGTTACCAATTTACGTTTCTAGCTTGAAGGACAATTTTTCCTCATCATTAATCAAATCAATACCAAGCACCCAGAGAATAAGAGCCATATTGAACTTTACAAGTTTTGCATCTTCAAAACTGGGTTCTGTTGGAAAGATTGCCCCATTTGAGGATATCGATTGTCCTGTCTTCCAATTGATCCTGTCTGGTTCCTCTCACGAAGAATGGGAGACTTCGGATGCAGGTCTATCTTCCCGAGATATTGCGATGAATGTAGCCCTACCTGAGGTTGACGGACGGTTAATATCTAGGGCTGTTTCATTCAAAAAGAGCACGCATTTTGACCCGAGTACAGAATGTGCAATTGTGATTCATAACGCTGATTTAAATAGGGTGCGATTTGTCTGTGAGCTTGTAAAAAATTGGGTGATTTTAAGTGAACTTCCTGAGAACCAAAAGCGCATAGCAATCATATTGAGTAATTATCCCAATAAAGACAGTCGAGTTGGAAACGGCGTTGGTTTGGACACTCCTGCCAGTCTTATTAATATCATACTGGAATTAAAAAAGTTTGGTTACAATCTGGAGGCTGTGCCAACCAGTGTAGCCCCGCTTATGTCCCAACTAATTGATGGGCCAACCAATCAATTGAGCGGAAAGAAAGCTAGGACCGGCCACATAAAACTCTCTATTAAAGATTACCGTGATTTTTTCTCTGGATTAGATGCAGCAGTGCAAGAACAGATCCTGGAGCGCTGGGGCGATTTAAGAAATGATCCATTCGTAGTTGGTGATGATTTTATTCTTTCATTACATACTTTTGGAAATCTCATTATTGGGGTTCAGCCCGCCCGAGGTTACAATATAGACCCAAAAGCTACTTATCATGATCAAGCCCTTGTACCTCCGCATGGTTATATGGCCTTTTATGCTTGGTTACGGTACTCGTTTAAAGCTCATGCAGTTATTCATTTAGGAAAGCATGGTAATCTCGAATGGCTCCCTGGAAAATCTATAGCGCTATCTGACGGATGTTACCCTGAAGCTGCTTTGGGCCCTACCCCACTGATCTACCCGTTTATTGTAAATGATCCCGGTGAAGGGACACAAGCAAAACGACGAACCACCGCAACGATCGTGGATCATTTGACCCCTCCATTAACTAGAGCTGAAACTTATGACAAATTGATTCATTTAGAAAATTTGTTGGACGAGTATTACCAGGCGGTAAATTTGGATCCACGGCGCACAAGTTTATTGTCCCAAAAAATTATAGAAAATGCTCAGAGTTTAAAAATCGATATTGATTGTGGGATAAAAAATGCGGATGCTGACTCCCAAAAACTGCAGAAATTAGATGCATATCTCTGCGATTTGAAAGAAATGCAAATTCGCGATGGCCTTCATATACTTGGTGAGAGTCCTAAAGGAAACTCTCTGCATGACCTTTTGGTAGCTTTATTGAGAGTGCCGCGTTCTGGTAACAGAGGTGAAGACGCCTCGTTGACCCGGGCCATAGCTGAAGACCTTGGCTTGTTAGAATTTGATCCACTGGATTGCGATATGTCTGATGTTTGGTTGGGGCAAAAACACCAATACTTGTTAAATATTTTACCTACGGAAATCTGGAGAAGTCATGGCGATACTGTGGAGCGATTAGAACTCCTAGCTAAAGCAATTGTTTCAGGAGTATTGGAAATAGACCCAACATGGTCGAAAACGAAGAAAGTATTGGACTTTCTAGAAGCGCAGCTAAGACCAGCAGTTTTAAACAGCGGTCCTAATGAATTAGCGAGTGTTTGTGGAGCATTAGCGGGTAAATTCATAGCACCTGGCCCGTCAGGAGCTCCAACTAGAGGCAGGAGCGATGTTCTACCAACGGGTCGAAACTTTTATTCGGTCGATACTCGCTCTATCCCAACGCCGACAGCGTGGAGATTAGGTTGGAAGGCTGCGGGATTAGTATTAGATAAGCATCGCCAAGATCATGGTGAGTGGCCAAAGGCGATTGCTTTATCGGCTTGGGGAACCTCAAATATGAGAACTGGTGGGGACGATATTGCTCAGGCACTTGCGTTTATGGGTGTTAGTCCAGAATGGGAACCAGTATCTGGTCGCTTGACTAGTTTTAATATTATACCACTCACGGTGCTAGATAGACCCAGAGTAGACGTGACTTTTCGTGTTTCGGGGTTCTTTCGCGATGCGTTTCCGTATCAACTAGAGCTCTTAGATTCGGCAATTAGAGCGGTAGCAATCTTAGATGAACCAAAGGAAGAAAATCCGCTAGCATGGACCGTCGGAAATGATGTTAATGAGCTGAAAAATAACGATATCGACGAAGAAACCGCGTTAAGTCGTGCAGCTACCCGAGTTTTTGGATCAAAACCGGGAACTTATGGAGCGGGAATGCAAGCACTCATAGATGAGGGTATTTGGGATTCGGATGATGACTTTGCTGAAACCTACGTCAAATGGGGAGGTTTCGCGTATGGTACGGGAGTGTATGGTGAGCAGGAGCAAGAACTTTTTCGCTCTCGCTTGAAGAGAATACAAGTTGTCTTGCATAACCAAGATAATCGTGAGCATGACATTCTGGACTCGGACGATTACTACCAATTTCAGGGTGGCCTGAGTGCTGCTGTCAGGCATTTTTCCGGAGCTCAGCCTGTCATTTATCATGGTGATAATTCTAAACCAGAAACTCCAAAGATTAGAACTTTGGAGGATGAAATAGGTCGTGTTGTTCGGGGAAGAGCAGTAAACCCAAAATGGATACACGGTGTTATGCGCCATGGGTATAAGGGTGGATTTGAACTGGCTGCTACAGTGGATTATTTATTCGCGTTTGCCGCAACATCGCGATGTGTTAAGAATCACCATTTTGACGCAGTTTTTGAGGCTTACATAGAAAACTCAGAGGTAAGAGATTTTCTCGAGCAACACAACTCAAACGCGTTAAAAGACATCGTTGAACGACTCACTGAAGCACAGGATCGGGGCTTGTGGAGGCCCAGTCGTAACTCCATAGTTGATCAGTTGGCACAAATCAGACTTTTAAATTAAGATTTATTGACTTTGGTATGCGACCTAATGCGGGTGGTTCGATTGCAGGTACAATTGATTTCATTCCTGAAATAATGAGTGTGGCTATCCAAGATAGGAGTAAGCGACCAAACTTACCTAGCTTTATTAGTAAACTTATCAAGTATCCCACTTTGCCAGCTGTTAAGGCTTTGATTTTCGATCGTAAAGAATTGATGTCATGGTTACGAGTGCGGCCCCTCATGTTGAAATGCAATTGAAGAGGCATAGGTATTATGCCAGAAAATAGATGTTTTGTTCTGTTCTTAATTTGCTTCTTAGCTACTTTTTCAGGGATAGATGTGCTAAAGAAGCTATTAATGGGCGGTTGAGGTAGAATTAATAGAGCTAAGGTTCATGTGCCTCGATGATTGCAACTAAAAATTAGTAGAGATTCGGTTTAATGAGATATTGTTTTTCTTTTTGGTTTTTAATTTCTATATTCACTATTACTTCAATAACAAATGCAAATGCAGCAGACCCTAAAAAGATTTCAGAAAAACGAGATTGGGCGGCTTATACCTTCTCAGGTGAGGGCGGAAAAGTATGCTATATTGCCAGCGCCCCCAAAAAACAAAGAGGAAAATATAAGAAGCGTGGTCAGCCATACGCATTGGTGACAAATAGGCCTAGGAAAAAAATAAACGGAGAAGTGAATTTTATAGCGGGGTACAATTTTAAAAAGGGTAGTGAAGTTAAGGTTAAAATAAATAAAAAAAGTTTTAAACTTTTTACACAACAGGACGGCGCATGGTCGGCAAACCCAGAGTTAGACGCAAAACTTGTAAAGGCGATGAAGGGCGGCAATAGAATGGTGGTGTATGGCACATCTAGTCGAGGTACTAAGACAACGGATACCTACTCTTTATCTGGTTTTACGGCTATGAAAAAAAGAATTGATAAGGCATGCAAATAAAACCGGGATTACAAAATAATGTAGCTGAACCCAAAATAAATTTAGTAGGTTTAACAAGATCTGAACTTGAAAAAGTACTTGTAGATGCAGGACTTGCTAAATTTCGCGCAAAACAAGTTTGGCACTGGGTTTATCATAAAGGCACCACAGATTTTTCTGAAATGACTACCCTTTCTATACCAATAAGAGAGGAATTAAGTCAGGCATATGTGCTTTCCAGGCCTGGTATTTCTCAAGAGCAACGAAGTGTCGATGGCACAGTCAAATGGCTTTTGAAATTTTTGGATGGAACTGAGGCGGAAACAGTATTTATCCCAGAAAAGGACCGAGGTACTCTATGTATATCCTCCCAAATAGGCTGCACTCTAACGTGTTCGTTTTGTCATACGGGAACTCAAAGGCTCGTCAGAAATTTAGAACCATCCGAGATTGTTGGGCAAGTACTCACGGCGATGGACTCGCTTGAGGCATGGCCTTCTGCCCAGCCAGGCCGACCTATCACTAACATTGTATTAATGGGCATGGGTGAACCTCTGTATAATTTGGATAATGTTATTAAGTCGCTCCAGATCATTATGGACAATGAAGGTATTTCTATATCGAAGAGAAGAATAACGCTGTCAACGTCGGGGGTTGTGCCGGAAATTCATAAATGCGGAATAGAAACGGATGTTAATTTAGCTATTTCACTGCACGCGGTCACAGATCCAGTGAGAGATGTGTTAGTCCCTATTAATAAAAAATACCCGATAAAAGAATTACTAAAAGCCTGCAGAAGCTATCCGGGTGTAAATAATGCGCGTCGCATCACTTTTGAATATGTTATGTTAAAAGGAATAAATGACAGTTTAGGCGATGCAAAAGAGCTGGTGAAGTTAATGGAAGGGATTCCCGCTAAAATTAATTTAATTCCATTCAATCCCTGGCCCGGTTCTCCATATGAGTGCTCGGACTCGAAGCAGATTCAAGAATTTTCAAAAATTATAATGGATGCTGGATATCCATCGCCAGTTCGCGCACCTAGGGGAAGTGATATCCTGGCAGCATGTGGTCAATTAAAGTCGGAGAGTTTGAGATTGAAGAAACGTGATCGGGTTCCAGACTTTATCGGTTCAGCCTGAAAAAAGTTAATTATAAGCAGAAGGTATTTAAATTCACCAGTTGCGGTGTTTAATCACATTGAATTTTTCAGTTAGTGTGGCTATATAGTAGGTATAAGAGATAGTTTTGAAAGGTTTTATTATGGCTTTAGATCCTAGAATGATGTCGCGAGCACAGGCGGCGGATGCGCATGTCGACGTAGGCCTGCGGCAATATATGCTCGGCGTATACAACCACATGACAATTGGCTTGGCTATAACAGGACTGATAGCGCTGGGCGCTTCCTTCCTTGCCATACAAGGCGGTCAGCTGACTGGCTTTGGCTATGCTATATATGTGTCCCCATTAAAATGGGTGATCATGTTGGCGCCAATTGGAATGGTATTTCTTTTTGCTGCCAGGATACAGTCTATGGCCTCATCAACGGCGCAAACTGTATTTTGGATTTATGCGGCTCTGATGGGTCTCTCCCTGTCCAGTATATTCCTTGTTTACACAGGGGAAAGCATTACTCGCGTTTTCTTTATAGCTGCGGGAATGTTCGCTGGAACCAGCTTATATGGGTACACCACCAAAAAAGATCTCACGGGTATGGGATCATTCTTATTCATGGGATTGATAGGGATACTCATAGCATCGGTTGTTAATATCTTCTTAGCATCTTCAGCTTTGCAATTTGGGATTTCGGTGATCGGAGTGCTTGTATTTGCTGGGCTGACAGCATATGACACTCAATCGATCAAGAATGAGTACTGGGAAGGCGATGATTCTGAGACACAAGCTAAGAAATCGATCTATGGAGCACTTAGACTTTACTTAGATTTCATTAATTTGTTCATAATGTTATTGAGCCTTTTCGGAAACCGCGAATAGAAATACAAAAATAAGAGTATAAAGAGGGCGCCAATTTTTAATTGGCGCCCTAGTCATTTAAGGAAAACTCTTGTCGGCGAAGGCTTATTTTTTATTGCCAATAGAGAAATACAGGAATAAACACGTACGTAACGGCAATTGTACTCATCTGGAGAATTGAGGTCCAATGTCTAAAGAGACGACCTACGAGGTTTTAAGCTTAAAAGGCGATGAGTGGCAGACAGATACAATATACTCTGATCGCGACGAAGCTATTGAGGCGGCTAGAAATCTTCATGGAGACCCCCACATTGACGGCGCAAAGGTGATAAGCGAGGTTTATGATGATAAAACGGGTGGATCCAAAGAAACTACCATATTCAATACTACGACTAAAATAAAAACTAAACAGGGCCAGCCGGAGGCAAAGGCCGATATTGTTCCTCGACGGCGCGGAAGACCTCCTACAGATAAGGGGAAAAATACAGGTAGAAAAGATCTTGTGATAGCGGTTAAGGCGGCATTTTGGTTGCTCTTGATCCTTGTAGGCGGCCTAGGAGCTCTATATGGTTTCGAGGGCCTTAATAATTTTTTTAATAAATTTTAACGACCATATACGGCGTATTAGGCTGCACTTGGCTTAGTTGAGTATATAGTAAATTCCCTGCACCTCTATAAATGAGCAATTGAGTGTCTGTTATTCTTTCGAATTTGAACTTGTAAATGGAATCAATTGTTCCATGTTTTACTGATAAGCGGATACAACCCTGACTTATGGAGGTTAAAATGTTTGACGGTAAAGTGCTACAAATTGATGAGGACGCGAATATTTTGCACGCTGAGATGAAGACCAAAGATGGAGAGACTGTCGTAGGAGTTTATCAATTGGTTGGATGGACGACCGCTCCTAAATCAGTAAAAGCTAAAGCAGAGTTGGAATTGTGGGTGCCTCCAAAAGTATCACATCCGATACAGTAGCTCTTTTTCTAGCACGCTATCGTTGGAAAACTGTCTAAGCCTAACTTTTAAAAGTGATTAAGCTTTTGGGCCTTTTGGCTCAGTACTTACAATTATCGTAGAAGTTGTAACAAACACCTCTTTTTCATTCTGGTTGAGCAATTTAGCTGTGTAGCGGACAAAGCCTAAATTAGGTTTACTCTTTGATACCCGACTTTCCTTGATTTCAAGCCAGCCGGTTAAATTGTCTCCAGCGCGGACTGGGGTCGGCCATATCATCTCTTCATGGCCTGGGGACCCTAAGGTTGTTTCGTAGTTTAGAAATGATTTATGCATTAATCGGAGCCATATGAGAGCAGTCAACCAGCCACTGGAAATAATTCCGCCGAAAATCGTTTCCTTGGCGGCCTTTTCATCGATGTGAAAAGGAAAGGGATCGTATTTCTCTGCGAAGGTGGATATTTCTTCAGCCGTGACCTCGTAAGTGCCCAGATTAAAAACTTCACCTGACTTATAATCTTCTGCGTAATTTTTTTTCACGATTTTCCCTCCGCCGATTTACAACTTATAAAAACTCTTGAAATATAAAATAACAATACCACAAAAGGTTTGCGTTAAGTGCTCTAGATAGCTTATCAGGAAAAATGGTGCTGCTTAGGTGACTTGAACACCTGACCCTCTCATTACGAATGAGATGCTCTACCAGCTGAGCTAAAGCAGCACTAAGAAAGATATAAAACTTAATCTAGTTAACATCAACTATCATGAATAATTATACGAATTAGATATATTTATTTTGATGTGACAGACCGGAATGGTTTCAAATAAGCACTATATGAAAATTTACTGTAAGTCTAACGCTGGAAATGTTATGTTAATCACAGTCTTAATGTTTGATAAACTTGGTTAAGCTAAAATGCCGAATAACACTTCTGAATCACGAGTTGCTAAGCTTTGTGTTGATAAGGGATTAAAAATGACGGAACCGCGCAAAGTAATTGCGAGGGTTCTATCGGACTCAAAAGATCACCCTGATGTGGAATCCCTGCATAATAGGGTTAGAACCTTGGATCCAACAATATCGATTGCAACAGTCTACCGAACAATGAAGCTCTTTGAGGATACAAATATTGTAACTAAAAGAGATTTTGGAGATGGACGGGCCCGTTACGAAGAAATACAGGGAGATGAGGATCATCACCATCATTTAATAGATGTTAGAACAGGTAAGGTAATAGAATTTTATAATGAAGAGTTAGAGCGTCTTAAAGTAAAGATAGCCAATGATTTGGGCTATGAGCTGGTAGACCATCATTTAGAACTCTTTGGATCTCCTATAAAGAAAAACTGATATTAAATTCTTCATCTATAGTCGATTAGATGCATAAAAGAACCGGACACTGACTTATTTTTCGAACCAACTGGTTCGAGTTGAGTTTGGTCAGCGTCCTCCACTTCGAACAAGTTTTCGCCTTCGCTTGAAACGATAGAAGCATAATGAAATTCGTGACACCTAAACCTTGTGCCAATTGGCCCAAGTGCCGTTTTGCAGACTGTGGTTGCGGTTCTGTAGCCAAGAGAGAGTTTTTTGTTTTCAAATGAGGTGGTGAGTGGCAAAAGACCCAACATTTCATGTCGGTTTCCACTTTGATCGATGAGGTAGTCACCCAAAACCATATAACCGCCACACTCCCCAAAGATAAATTTATTTTGGCTAGCGGAAACACGCAGACTATTAAAGAAATTTCTATTATGGGCGAGCTGATCGGCATATAACTCAGGGTATCCACCAGGTAAATAAACTGCATCTGAATTTGGATTAGGTTTTTCATCTTTTAGCGGCGAGAAAGTAGCAATTTCTGCACCATTTTCGCGCCAGCTCTCTATGATATGAGGGTATATAAAACTAAACGCCGCATCACTTGCTATTGAAATATGTTGGCCTAACGGTTCTATGCCAAATGATGAGGTTTGTCGCGTCATTGTCTGGCTGGTAGCTACTTTACGTACTGCATCCATATCTATGCAGTTATCGATGATCTTTGCTATGCCAGCAATATGTTTTTCTACATCTTTGAGCTCAAGAGCCTGAACTAGTCCTAAATAACGTGATGCAAGCTCTAGCTCTTTGCATCGGGGGATAAAACCAAAAATAAAGATATTCTCTTCATCTAGAGTTTTTTTTATTAATTGTGCATGCCGGTCACTACCCACTCGATTAAGAATTATGCCAGCTAAATTTAGATTTGGGTCGTGATCCCTAAAGCCTTTTACTAACGCTGCAACGGATTGGGCTTGAGATTTCGCATCAACGACTAAAATCACTGGAGTCTGCAGTTTTTTCGCGACGCTTGCCGTTGAGCCATTACCGAAGGCACCCTGCTCTGCGGCACCATCAAATAGACCCATTACGCCCTCTATTATAAAGAGATCCGAATTTTTTTGGCACTCTAAAACTAGGTTTTCAAATAAACGCTCTCGCATCGACCAACTATCAAGGTTAATACATCGTCGATTGCCAGCCATTTCATGAAACCTTGGATCGATATAATCTGGGCCAATTTTTGCAGACGAGATATTTACCCCTCGGTCGCGAAAAGCACGGATCATCCCGAGAGTAACTGTTGTTTTACCAGTGCCAGAACTTGGAGCTGCAATAATTACGCTAGGGTGGCCCAAAATAATTTATCCGGTTTGTTTTTCTACTATTCGGGAATGGATATTGTTTATGAGGAGCTTACCATTTTCGGCACCCAACCAATCGAGCCCTTGACGCAAATTGACGACTTCCCCCACCACCACTACTGAAGGTGGTTTTATATTACTTTTCTTGACGTCTTCAAGGCAGGTGCCAAGGGTTGTTTCCAAAACAGTTTGATTTGGCATCGATGCATTACAAACGAATGCCATTGGTTCATTAGTCGGACGCCCCGCGTTTTGTAATTCCTGAACAATTCTTTCTATATGTTTCATTGCCATGTAAATTACGATTACCGGGGAACCATCACTTATAGCCTTCCAATTTATCTGCGATACATTTCCAGTCGCATCGTGACCAGTTACAAGGGTCACGGCCTGATTAGTGTCTCTGTGAGTAAGAGGGATTCCAGCATAAGCCAACCCCCCGATTCCAGAGGTGATTCCAGGAATAACCCGAAAAGGAATGCCGGCGGAAACTAATGCTGCTGCTTCCTCCCCGCCTCTTCCAAACACAAAAGGGTCGCCTCCCTTTAAGCGCAAGACCCGCTTTCCCTGCCGTGCCAATTGTATGATCCTCAACGATATATCTACTTGTTTGTAAGATGGCTTACCGCCTCTTTTCCCGGCAAACTCACGCGGTGTTCGCTCTGGTGCTAAGTCCAATATAGCGTCACTAACCAGAGCATCAAAAACTATTACATCAGCGGATTCCATCGCGTGTAAAGTATGCAATGTCAATAAACCAGGGTCGCCGGGGCCGGCGCCAGCCAACCAAACGGTTCCAGGTTTGAATTCAGTTTTCGTTGTAAAGTTTTTCATTGGATCTACATTAAAGTAAGAATATTGGTTATGGCTACTGGTAATAGTATTTTATTAATATTTTGTTAGAAATATATCCGCTATTGAGAAGTTGAGATAATGTTGGAATTTGAAAAGTTCGGCGAAGTCGCCGATATTCCATACGATATGGGGTTACTGGACGGTCTTTCCGATCCTGTGATTGTAGTTAACGAAAAATATAATATTGTTCATCATAATCGAGCTTATAAGAGGATATTGGAAGCAGACCCATTATCAAATGCGACGGTCGCTTTGACTAAAAACAAGTCGATTACAGCAACAATCAAGAAATGTCTTAGTGGTATTCCCGGGCAATCCAATGAGATTTTCATGCCAAATCCGATTGGACTGTATTTTTCAGTAAATATGTGGCGCTTACCAGAGTTGCGATCGGAGGGTCCGGCATGGGCTATGATGGTTTTACGAGATGTCACGGCTGAAAAAAGAGCTGAAGAAATGCGGGCGGATTTTGTGGCCAATGTAAGTCACGAGCTACGTTCACCCTTATCCGCGCTTCTGGGTTTTATTGAGACACTGCAAGGACCAGCCGCAAATGATCCGGGCGCGAATAAGAGATTTCTTGGGATAATGCATTCGGAAGCAGAAAGAATGAGCCGTCTTATTGGTGATTTATTGACGCTTTCAAAAGTTGAGTCAGACGAACATATATCTCCAGATGAAATTGTTGAAATAGGACCAATTGTAAAGGGTGTGAGGAGCGCTTTATCAGGCGAGGCAGAAAATAAGGGAATGAAGATTGAATTTATCGAGGAAGAGAGGATACCGCTTCTTCTTGGAGACCCAGATGAATTGACACAGGTTGTACAGAATCTGTTAGCAAACGCAATTAATTATGGAACTCCTGACAACAATATTAGATTAGAAATCAAGAACAGTAGCGAGATGCCGGGTACTGGAGGCGAAGGAATAGCGATAGCAGTGACAAATAAAGGGGAAGGTATCCCCGAAGCTGAATTGTCACGAATTACTGAGAGATTCTATCGTGTCGACAAGGGGCGATCGCGTTCCATGGGAGGGACAGGTTTAGGACTTGCGATAGTAAAGCATATTATTGGGCGCCATCGAGGTTTCTTGGAAATAGAAAGCGAATTAAATCAGAAAACAACATTTACAGTGACGTTGCCTAGCGTGAGTTTGGAATTAACAAAGGACATGTAATAAAACTGTAATAAAACGGCAATAAATGTGCAAAGCCCGAAAGTTAAAAGAGCACCAGCGGAACATTCGGTTCCATTCTTTTGTTGGGAGCTTTTTCAGTCAATGTTTAAGAAATCACTTTTTTTCGCGGTAGCCCTTGTATCTATGACAGGTGTTGCCGAGGCCAGAGATCAAATAAAAATTGTTGGCTCTTCGACGGTCTACCCTTTTTCAACCGTTGTTGCAGAACAATTTGGTAAGACGACATCATTCAAAACTCCGGTAGTTGAAAGTACTGGTTCAGGCGGTGGTCTGAAACTTTTTTGTGCCGGAATTGGGGTAAAGCATCCAGATATTACCAATGCATCCCGTCGTATTAAGAAGAAAGAAGTAGAAAGATGTGAAAAAAACGGGATTACCGACATTGTCGAAGTAAAAGTTGGTTACGACGGTATCGTTGTCGCTAATTCAAAAAAATCTGAAATGTTTAAGCTTACGCGGAAAGATCTGTTTCTTGCGCTCGCTAAAGATATCCCTGCTGGGGAAGGCAAGCTTCAACCTAACCCGCATAAAACATGGAAAGATGTGAATTCATCACTGCCTGCAGTAAAAATAGAGGTCCTTGGTCCTCCTCCAACATCTGGAACCCGAGATGCTTTTGCTGAACTTGCATTGGAAGGTGGCTGTAAGAAATTCAAATGGATCAAGGCCATGAAAAAAGGCGATAAGGCGCTTGGTATAAAGAAAGATAAGAAGGCCTATAAAAGACTTTGTCATACGGTACGAGAAGATGGTGCATACATCGAAGCCGGGGAAAATGATAATATGATCATAAGTAAACTGGAAGCGAATCCAAAGGCACTAGGTATTTTTGGGTACAGTTTTCTTGACCAAAATGCAGACAAAGTTCAAGGCAGTACCATTGGTGGTAACGCTCCTACATTTGAGAATATCGCTGATGGATCGTATCCGGTTTCCCGGCCCCTGTATTTCTATGTGAAAAAGGCCCATATAGGTGTCATTCCTGGGATAGAGGAATATATGCAGGAATTTGCAGCCGAAAAAACATCGGGTCCTGACGGTTATCTTGGTGATAAAGGTCTCATCTCGATGGGTGATGTTGAGCGGGCTCGAAGAAAAGAAATAGTGATGAATTTAGGTAACTTAAAACTAAATTAATAGGAAAGTTAACAATTCTAGAAGTTGGGTTGATGGGGTCTTCCACCTGTCAGCCTGGTTTCTGTCGTTGTAAGTGAATAAAATTTGATCATTGAAATATCACTATTTTAGATAAATAAATTTTTGGGAAAATAAGTTATTGTTTGAACCGGATCAAAAAAAAGTGGAGTTGGTTCCCCAAACTCGAAACTGGCGGGAACGAGCGATAATGTTGACGCTCTTGGGAGCATCATCGGTAGCTGTTCTGACAACAGTAGGTATTGTTGCCTCATTAATTTTTGAATCCATTCAATTTTTTCGAATTGTTCCGTTTACAGATTTTGTTTTCGGTTTGCACTGGTCTCCCCAGATGGCGATCCGGGAGGATCAGGTCGGGTCGAGTGGGGCGTTCGGTGCTATACCGCTATTAGTGGGAACACTTTTGATTAGTGCCGTCGCTTTAACGATTTCAGCACCCGTCGGACTTATGTCAGCTATTTATCTCGGGGAATATGCATCCCCAAAGATGAGATCAATAATTAAGCCAACCCTTGAAGTTTTGGCAGGTATTCCAACCGTAGTTTATGGATTTTTTGCGGTGGTTGTTGTTGCGCCTTTATTGAGGCAGGGTGGGGAAAGTATAGGTCTTTCCGTTTCTTCAGAAAGCGCACTGGCTGCTGGGTTTGTTATGGGTATCATGACTATTCCCTTTGTATCCTCTATATCAGACGACGCTATTTCCGCCGTACCTGCGTCGCTAAAAGAGGCAGCGCTTGGTCTAGGCTCAACGCGCTCTGAAGCAATAAAGAATGTAATAGTGCCTGCAGCATTACCCGGAATAGCTGGCGGCATACTGCTGGCCGCATCCAGGGTCATTGGTGAGACGATGATTGTAGTCATGGCGGCAGGTTTGACAGCGAAACTCACATTGAATCCGCTTGATGCAGTTACCACAGTCACCGTTCAGATTGTAACACTTCTAACGGGTGATCAGGAGTTTGATAGTCCCAAGACGTTATCGGCTTTTGCGCTGGGATTGCTTCTATTCACGATTACGTTGGCACTCAATGTTACAGCAATAAAAATTGTTAAGGCCTATAGAGAACAATATGACTGAGATGACGTTTCAAATGCCCGATCTCCCCAAGGGTCTCGCCAAGCGCCATAAAGCAGAAAAGAGGTTTCGGCTCATGGCGCTTGCTTCCGTTCTTTTGGGACTTATTTTTTTGGCGGTGCTCTTTATAAACGTTTTAACATCTGGTGCAGATGCGATACGTCAATCCAAAGTTCGTTTAGATATCAATCTTCAGATAAACGACTTTGGCGGCTCTAAAGGCCCTGACATTCAACAACTTAAGAATGCAAATTATCAAGGTATTATCAAACGTACTATATATAAAAACTTTCCTGAGGTTAAATCCCGAAGAGACAAGCGAGGCCTATACCGATTGGTTAGCTCCGGTGCGGCCTACGAACTACGCGAGTTCGTTCTAGATGACCCATCCAAAATAGGTACCTCTATCTCAATATGGCTTCCAGCTTCCGATGATGTCGATATGATTATGAAGGGCAAGGTATCCCGCACAGCGTCCTCAGATGTGAGAAGATTATCGGATCAACAAATGGAATGGCTGGAAAAACTGGAGGCTGAGGGGAATTTAGAAACTAAGTTTAACTGGACGCTCTTTTCCAGCGGAGACTCGAGAGAACCGGAGTTGGCTGGTGTAGCGGCGGCAATGGTTGGGTCGTTATATAGCATAATAGTATGTTTAATTATTTCGTTTCCACTAGGTGTGATGGCTGCGTTGTATTTAGAGAGTTTTGCGCCAAAAAATAGATTTACTTCTTTTATTGAAGTGAACATCAATAATCTGGCGGCAGTGCCTTCTATAGTTTTTGGGCTTCTTGGCTTGGCTGTTTTTCTCAATTTTTTTGAATTGCCGCGGTCAGCTCCTTTGGTCGGGGGTATGGTTCTATCTTTAATGACGATGCCAACTATTATTATAGCAGGCCGCGTCGCAATACAGGGGGTTCCTCCTTCTATCAAAGAAGCGGCTTTGGCGGAAGGTGCTAGTCCAGTTCAGGCGGTTTTTCATCACGTGCTACCCCTCGCAATGCCTGGTGTTTTGACGGGAACAATAATAGGCACTGCCCGCGCCTTGGGCGAAACTGCGCCCTTACTGATGATCGGTATGGTCGCGTTTGTTGTGGATGTGCCAAAATCCATTCTTGATCCGGCTACCGCATTACCGGTTCAGGTCTACCTTTGGTCTGATATGCCAGAAAAGGGATTTGCCGAGCGCACGTCAGCGGCAATATTAGTTTTATTGGCGTTTGTAGGTTTGATGAACCTTACGGCAGTGTTATTGCGCAAAAAGTTTGAAATTCGTTGGTAAAGGAGAGAAGTATTGGGAGTTAACCCTATTGAAAAAATGGCAGATAAATTAATGAGTTCAAAAAACATTGAAAAACTTCAATCGCCAGAGGCCACTAGAACGGCCGGGTTAAACCAAGTTGATCTAGGTGCCAAAATGGTGACCCACGACCTAAAAGTATCCTACGGTAAAAAAGCGGCGCTGCTTGGCGTGTCACTGGGAATTCGTGAAAATGAAGTGACCTCGTTAATTGGCCCTTCTGGCTGCGGTAAATCTACCTATATTCGTTGTTTGAACCGAATGAATGATACAATCGATGGATGCCGAGTGGAAGGTAGTGTTTTATTGGATGGTAATGATATCTATGACTTGAATAGGGATGTTGTGCAATTGCGGACGAAGGTTGGAATGGTTTTTCAGAAACCCAATCCATTTCCAAAATCAATTTATGAGAATGTTGCATATGGGCCACGTATCCATGGAGTGGCCAAGCATAAAGA
>PAQA01000037.1 GCA_002709155.1 Rhodospirillaceae bacterium | reverse complement strand
GGGGTCTCTGCCGCTATTACTACGAGGCACATTGCCATAAAGTCACGGGTCCCGGCTTAGGCCTAGTTCATCGAGCCGCGCTACATAGCTGTCCAGAAGATCTTCTTGATTGGTGCCCAGCTCATATAAATATTGCCATGAGAATATGCCGGTGTCATGGAGATCATCAAAACTAATTTTGATAGCATAGTTACCAACGGGCTCAACATTCAATATGCTAACATGTCTTCGGCCTGCCAGTGTTACCTTTTGCCCTGATCCGTGTCCCTGTATCTCTGCAGAAGGACTTTCAACTCTCAATAGTTCGGCAGCTATCGCGAACGATGCTCCATCATCAAAATCTACTTCCAACACTTTTTCTTTTGACTTGACCCTAATCTCCAAAGGCCATGTCTTCGCTGAAAAACCGTTCATCTGAAATCTCTGCCAACGTTTAATCTAAATTTGTATTACGGGCCTCATCAACTAACATTATTGGCACCCCATTCCTTATAGGATAAGCCAAACACGCTTGCTCACTAATAAGCTCCTGCGTTTCCCTGCTATAAATAAGTGGCGTTTTTGTAAGTGGACACACTAGTATTTCCAACAATTTTGGGTCTATCGTACGTTCGCCTTTATCAATGCCTGACATCTTCTATGCCATCTCCCTCATGGTTGGCCATCTCCAATAATGAAATCATAGTAGATGCCCTATCTTCGACTTTTTCGGCAACGAGAAGAGCTTGCTGTTCGGTTGCAGTGAACGGGCAAATCATAGACAAGGTGGTTATTAGCTCAGCATTGTTCATCCGATTTATAGCTTCCCAATCCGCATCAATAGTCTTTTTTTCGAAATAACCCCTAAGAGCAGCCATCAAACGTTCTTTATCCATATCAAACTTATCGGTTTTTTCGACATCAGAGCGAAATGGCTCCCAGTTCGGCACTATGCGTCGATATCCCCTCGTAGAATCAATTTCTTGTTCGATGTTAAAACGACAAATGCCAAGTAACGTAATAAGATAACGACCATCCTCTGTTTCCGAAAACGCCGTTATTCTACCCGCGCACCCCGTTTTATAAAGTGAGGGAGTTTTCTGCTGACTTTCAGTTTCGCTGGTTGGTTGAATGATACCTATTAGCCTCTCTGATCTAAGCGCATCATCCATCATGTCCAAATAACGTTGTTCAAAAATATTTAGCGGAAGTCTACCATAAGGTAATAGCAAAACCCCACCCAAAGGAAACACGGGCAGCGATGCGGGCAGATTATAGAACTCTGTAGAAAATCCTGACCCAGTCAAAAAGTGCTCTCCCTATAATTACACAGTTGGGTATCAAAAGTGCTATGAAAATAATATTGATGATAGGCGCTTTCTAGCGTCTGATGTCAAAGGGTCCGTTGGACCAAATATACCAAATAATTTGATCAGCTGTTTTCTCGCAGCTTCCTCATTCCATGCCCTGTTGATCCTTATGCTTTCGAGGAGATGGTCAACAGCCCCCTCATTGTCACTGCTGCCATATAATGCCATGGCCAAATTAAAGTGGTTTTCAGGGTTTTTAGGGTCTTGTTCAACTGAGGCACGAAGGTCGACCAAGTCGCCCACCTCTGAGCTAGCCTGAGCTAGTTCCATTTGTGAAACAACTGCCTGGATCTCAGAAGTTTTTTTCTGGTCTTCCGATAAACCATCCAATAATTCTTCCGCTTTTTCACCTTCCCCCAAAGCAATGAGGGCCTTACAAAGCCCAGCTATAGCCCTGGTACTTGTGGCATCATGTTGAAGAATTTGACTAAATAAAGCACTGGCTTCCTGAAACTCTCCCTGCTCCAACATAGCTTCAGCTGCATCTAGAGCTTCGGCAATTGGTGAATCTCCCGCCTCACCATCTGTTAATTTTTTTACAAACTCGCGTATTTTACTTTCGGGCAGAGCACCTGCAAAGCCATCTACCGGCTGCCCCCCCTTAAATGCGAAGACCGCAGGAATCGACTGCACTCTCATCTGCTGCGCTATTTCAGGGTTTTGGTCTATATCTATTTTGACGAGTTTTACCAGGCCATTTGATTCTTTCACTACTTTTTCTAAAATTGGGCCAAGCTGTTTGCAAGGTCCACACCATGGAGCCCAGAAATCAACAATAACAGGCACAGTGGTTGATGCCTCGACGACATCTGACATAAATGTTGCTGTTGTCGCGTCTTTAACGGCATTTTCAACAGGGTTGCCATCGCTTCTAGTAATACCGTTATCTGCCGATTCCATATTAATTCCTCCCCGAGTAGACCCCTAGTATATGGTCGTTATAATCTTCAGGACAACCCATCCTCACAAGTTTACTCTAAATCAATTATTTTTGGTTGATGTCCACATGACCCAATGTATTTTAGAAGGTCATCTGGACTTATAGATGTCGTTTTTTCATTTGTTATTGGATGGAAATTTAAAAGAGAGGATGACATCATGCCCTTATCCAGAATTACATCAACATCCTGATTTACATCATTTATTAATGCAAATGGTGATACCGCTCCTGGAATTACACCCAAATATTTAAATAGACGTTCAGGGCTGCCAAACGAAAGTCGTTGCCCTCCCAGTCTCGATCCAATCTCTTTTAAATTGACTACGAGATCTTCACGGCAAACAATCAACCACATCTGACTTTTTTTGCCGCGCAAAAAAAGGTTTTTAAGATGATCTCCTGGTATAGGTCCACGTAAAGACTTAGAATCCTCCACTGTAAATAAAGGAGGATGATCGTAGGTGGTAGAAGCAATGCCCAATGTCTCTAAACGCTTTAGAACATCATCTGTTGATGATTGGGCATTATTCCCCAGAGTATTTCCATTGTCACTTTCACTCATATCTCTTTTTCCATTTTATTCTAAAACCCCGGAATCGTATAATTTGGTAACCTTCTGAAGAAGAAGAAAGAATACTAAAATTCTCATAAGAACATTTAAATTAATATGGAAGTCTTGCAAACTTCTACCCAGTGAGTATTATCCGCGTCTTAATGTGTTTTTTATATTAGCTAAAAAGCGCGGGCGTAGCTCAGTGGTAGAGCATCTCGTTGCCAACGAGAATGTCGTGAGTTCGAATCTCATCGCCCGCTCCATTTCTCCACCTGCAATCCGACCATGCTTTATAAAAACATCTTTATTATAAAACTATATTGAGTGCTTAAATTCTACTACTTCACGGGTTCGAGTAACAAAGCCGTCCCAATGTTTATCAAACTCGGCTATAAGACTCTTAATAGCCTGTGACTCAGTGGCCTTGGTCGCCTCAATTAGACTTGAAAATTCATAGACAGCTATATGCGTGTTCGGATCGTCTTTGCACCAGCCGCGTTTTGCCGTTAGGGGACTAAAGGCTTTATGGGCATCGGGCAAATGTTCATTTTGATACCAAGTATCAAAATCATCTCTTCTATTAGGATCAACTATTGCGCGAACGATAAGAACAGCAGTCATGTTTTCTTCCTTTTTAACTAATCAAGAAAAAATAATTGTCGCCAAACTATCACCAGTCTTATCGCAGAAATCTACTAAAAAAATATTTCGTTTTTTCCTGCGCTCGACTTTAATACCTTAATAATTGCTTAAGAGGAGATTAAAATGAGCCGAGAAACTTATAGAAAAACCAAGGGTCGACAAACTCTTTATAGTTCGGTAGTTGATACAATAGGGGATACTCCATGTATAAGGATCAACCGGTTAGCGCCTAATGGTATTAATCTTTACGTCAAAGCAGAGTTTTTTAATCCCGCTGGATCCGTTAAAGATCGCTTAGCAATCAGTATCATTGAGGAAGCCGAATTACGTGGAGCGCTGAAACCTGGGCAAACTGTTGTTGAGGCTACAAGCGGTAATACTGGTATTGGACTCGCCATGGTTTGTGCTGCCAAAGGATATCCTTTGGTTGTGACAATGGCTGATAGTTTTTCCATTGAACGCAGAAAATTAATGCGGTTCCTCGGTGCCAAGGTCGTGTTAACCCCACGAGCTGAAAAAGGCTTTGGCATGTATAACAAAGCCAAGGAGTTAGCCGAGGCTAACGGTTGGTTTTTAGCAAGCCAATTTGAGACCCCTGATAACGCAAAAATTCATGAAAACACTACCGCTCAGGAAATTCTATCTGACTTCACGAATAGTACTCTTGATTATTTTGTGAGCGGGTATGGAACAGGAGGCACTATCACCGGAGTAGCGCGCATATTACGCACCCAAAAACCCAATACAAAAATAATTTTGACAGAGCCAGAAGGAGCAGAGATCATTGGAAGTGGCAGTACGCAAGACAGAAACGATCAGGGAATGCCTCTACACAGCCACCCAGCATGGTCACCTCATTTGATACAGGGATGGACCCCAGATTTCATACCACTGGTGCTTCAAGAGACGATAGATAATAATTTCTACGATGATTTGATACCAGTTTCGGGTGAAAATGGGATAGAATGGTCAAAAAAACTTGCCCAGTCAGAAGGTATATTCACAGGAATATCGGGAGGCTCTTCTTTCGCTGTCGCGATGCAAGTAGCAAAAACAGCCAAGCCAGGTACGACGATTCTCTGCATGTTACCTGACACCGGCGAACGCTATCTTTCATCTCCATTATTTGATGGAATCCAAGAAGACATGTCTCCAGAAGAAATTGGTCTATCGAACTCAACTCCAGGCTACCAAATGTCCACCACATAGTTAAAGTTTCATTAAGTAATAAACAAATCAATCCTCCTGGTATTTCTTATCTGAATAATTTGGGGCTTAAAGTATATGGCTCTAGAAAATGCTGTTATAAGGGAGTTATTGCTCTATAACTTTTAAGTTCCAGTAGAAAGGTAGCAATAAATGTCCCCTTTTGACGTCGTTATTGTTGGTGCCGGCAACGCGGCCCTTACAGCAGCCCTTGTAGCACGCGAAAATGGAGCGACAGTTTTAATATTCGAAAAAGCCCCCGAACATGAAAAGGGCGGAAATTCCTACTTCATCGCCGGTGAAAACGTAGCCGGACATGCTATAGGCAATTCGTCAATATGAGTCTGAGATAAGAGTTTTACTGCATGATTTTGAATAAATTAAAAGATCGAGTCAACGGAAACAAGCCCCTGACGGAAAGAGGCAAATGGGTCAATCTAAGCTTTACCTTTGGTATTGATAATGATGATTATCTTATCAGTATAAAGAATGGGAAGATTACTCAAATTCAAAAACGGGATTTAGCAACTGAATCAGGAATATTTGCAATCCGTGCGGCAAAATCTACTTGGAAAGAGCATTGGCGCTGTATTCCTAAGCGCGACTTTCATGATATTTGGAGCATGCTGCCAAAACAATTAATAACATTGGACGGGAACCTTTTACCTCTCATTCAAAACCTACAGTTTTTTAAGGACTTAATAGCGAGTCTTAGAAACGGTAAGGATTAATTATGCCAAATTTCGAACCGATTGTTGGTCGTTATTTCACTATCTATGTGGATGGCCAACCATGCCGAATTTACGTTGAAGAAGCAGGAGATGGTATCCCATTAGTTTGTCTCCATACGGCTGGCTCTGACGCGCGACAATATCGCCACTTGTTATGCGATGAGACTATCACCAAGAATTTCCGTGTGATCGCGTTTGATATGCCTTGGCATGGAAAATCAAATCCTCCGCCGGGGTTTAGAGATAACGAATACCAACTTACAACTGAGCTGTATAAAGAGACGGTGATGACATTTTGTCATGCCTACGATTTGGTAAACCCAGTAATAATGGGGTGCTCCATGGGTGGAAGACTGACATTGCATCTTGCTCTTGAACAAGCAGAATATTTTCGAAGTGTAATCGCCCTGGAAGGTGCCGATAAACTGGAGCCTTATTATGATCTCAGCTGGCTGCACAGACCAGATGTTCATGGTGGCGAAGTCTGTGCAGCATTTGTATCTGCCCAGATTGCCCCACAAAGTCCAGACGAATACCGTTGGGAAACTTTGTGGCATTATATGCAGGGAGGTCCTGGCATATTCAAAGGTGATCTTTACTTTTATTGGCATGATGGAGACTTTGACGACCGATCCCCGAGGATTAATACAAAAAATTGTCCTGTCTATTTGCTATCAGGAGAGTATGACTCCTCTTGCACCCCTGAACGTACCATCGATACTGCAGAGCGGATAACAGGGGCAAAGACGACAATAATGGAAGGAATGGGCCATTTTCCGATGTCCGAGAATCCAGAACTTTTCAAAAAATTTATTTATCCAGTTCTAGAAGAAATACGAGGCGCGTAAGCAGAAGAGTTCACCGTGAGCGATACTAATCAAAAAGTAAAAAGTTTTTCTTTGATTAACAAGCGCTCAAGGTCAACCTAACTTGGTTTATGCGGATGACATAACGTGTACTTTACGATCTGCTAATAGATCTTTATTCTTCTCCGCATAAGCTTTCATATGAGGCGCTGCAGCATGGGCCTTTAAGTGATCTAAACTTTCCCATTTTTCTACCACCACGAATGTATCTGGGCCATAAGCAGAGGCGAACGAAGAAGCGTCAGCACAATCAATTACAGCGCCATACTCTACACATCCCTCCTCAGCGTGAACCGCGGGCACATTCGCATTAAAATTAGCTAAGACTTCCGCTCTCTTACCTGGTTTAGCAGTAATTACTGCCAGTACGTGCACCATAGACATCTATTGCTCCATGTTTAGTTTTAAAGTGGATAGATACTACGACGTTATGATGCAGTGATGCGAATAAAAATTTAAAATACCGTTCTGAGTTGGCTTATATTTTTATCCTTAGGCCTACATGTGGGCACTTGTGCTATCCAAGTTCATCATATACCGACCAACTGTTTCAAAATGACTATGTCTCGCCTGCATTTGTTGGGATACTCCGTGCATATCTCTGAAACGTCTTTCAAACGGTGCATTTTCGAAAATGGCCGAAGATCCGGCTAGCTTATAAACTTGCTGCACCACCTCTGTCGCCTGGTTGATAGCATAGGTGGTTGCCAGGCGTATTTCTGCTCTATCGCCTTGTTGCAACTCACGTGTTTGAAATACCGTTTTTGACACCCTTTCAAGAACACTTTGTTGGTATGCTCGTGCCGAGCCCAGCTGGGCTTCTAACTGCGCGATCTGAGTTTGAAAAACTGGGCTCTCTCTCATAGAGGATCTAGCCGATCGTTGGGTTTTCGTTCTTGCTATATCTATGAGATCATCAACAGCCCCTCTAGCTATACCCAAGGCAACCCCGGAGAAACATGATGCATACACCAAAGTCGTTGGAAATATATAAAGTGGCGCATTACTTCGGCACTCATCTTGGTTCTCGCGATCTAAAGTTAATTCTTCTGGTACAAAAAGCTCGTTAACAGTATAGCTCTCACTCCTCGTTCCCTTTAATCCAATAACGTGCCAATCATCGTGAAGAACCGCCGATGATTTTGGAAACAAAGCAGTGCGATCCACCTGCGCACCATTGGCTTTTAAAATGGGTGCGTCATTGGCGTCAAAAACAAAACTATGGCCGCCCAGCCACGTCGCATGACCACTGCCACTTGCGAACTGCCATGTTCCCGTAATTTTATAGCCGCCATTGCACTTTACAGCTTTTCCCGCAATCCCAGCTCCCCATGCTAAAACCGAGTTTTTGGGACCAAAAACTTTTTTCGCTGTCTTAGGCTCTAAGAAAGCGGCAGACATTGCGCACCCAGAACCTTGACCAAAGCACCACCCAACGCTAGCGTCCGCTTTTGCAAGAACTTCCGCCACTTGTGAAAGTTGATGGGGACTTAATTCGCCTCCATTAATTTCCCGTGGCAGCGATAATCGAAATAATCCAACCTCATGTAATTCATTCAAAAGTGTATCAGTCAAACAACGTTGCTTATCAATATCTTGATGCGATGCCTTTATACTCGAAGTGATCGATTTTATATTCGAAAACCACTTCTCAAAAGAAAAAGTTTCATTGGAGCCGAGCTGTTCAGACACTGTTGCGAACATGTCACCCCTCGTCTTTCATGAAAGGTCCACCTGCTTTACACCATGCGTTTAACCCCCCTTTTATATGAGCTGCATTCTCAAGTCCCATTTTAGTGACAGTTTGAACGGTTAGAGCGGACCGCCAATCCGCGGCACAATGGAATAGAAATCGTTTCTTTTCGTTGAAAACATCCTTAAAATATGGACTTTCAGGATCCACCCAAAATTCAATCATTCCTCGGGGACAATGAAAACTGCCTGGAATATAACCATTTCTTTTCCGCTCCCTAACGTCACGAATGTCTATAACAAGGCAATCAGGGTTCTGAGCCTGTTCTATAGCGTCAATTGTATCAACCTCTTCGATCTCCGCGCGTGCTTGTTCTACCATCTCAAAAACACCGAGTTTTATATCAACCATTAAACTGCTCCTAACCCGATAATGTTAAGCCATGAGTTCGGTCCGACACCGCATAATAAACTATTTATGGAAAATCAGATTAATCGAGTATAAAAACTTCTCACCATGGCTTCTTAACGTTACTGGGACCGAAATGGAAAATAAAGAGGAAAATAAAAAAACAAAAAAGGCTAAGCCTCCGCTGTGGTTCCAATGGGCGATGTCCCAACAATCATCTTCGCATTTAGTTGATGTAGGCAACTGCCCAATACATTATTTACTCTGGAAAGCAACATCTAAGACAAAAAAACAGGGGGGCCTTCTGTTTGTACATGGAGGTGGGGGACATTCTCACTGGTGGAGCTTCCTGGCACCATTTTTCAGTAATGATTTTGAAGTGGCTGCACTTGACTTATCCGGCATGGGTGAGAGTGGTCACCGAGCGGAGTATAGCGCTGAAATTCGATCTGAAGAGCTATTAAAAGTCATTGAAGACGCAAATCTTGGAGAAAATGTCTTTGTGATTGGACATAGTTTTGGGGGATTAACCGCTACTAAATTTGCACAAAAGTACGGTAAATTAATAAGTGGACTAATTCTTGCTGACTCCCCCATTCGCCCTCCCGAAATAAACGCTAAGAGAAAAGTGCGCCGAATGGGCAATAAGAAACACTACGCAGATTACAAAACCGCATTGGACCGCTTTAGACTGATGCCTGAACAGGATTGTGAAAACGACTTTTTGGTACAACACATAGGACACCATTCAATTAAAGAGGAACAAGAAGGATGGACCTGGAAGTTTGATGGTAAAGCGATGCATAATCGGAGGTTTACAGAGCCATATCACACCTATCTAGAGGAAATATCATGCAAAACTGCTTTAGTTTATGGCGATGAAAGTTCATTGCTAGACATAAAAACAGTGAATTATATGACAAGTCTAATGAAGGAAGGATCACCAATAGTTGGAATTCCTGAAGCTAAGCATCATTTATTCTTGGATCAGCCAATCGCCTTCATAGCTGTGATACGGTCAATTTTACATCAGTGGAACAATAAACTCTTTTAGATTGGCATTTGCATAATATAAATCTTAAATCCCTCTATATATAGAAACGGTCTCTTTTGTTAAGCGATACAGCCCTTACTCCACAGGAAAGAAACAAGAAAAAAAGGGCTATAATCAGCTGGTGCCTTTTTGATTGGGCGAATTCTCCGCATCCAACCGTAATAGTAACCTTCTTGTTCTCTGCATATTTTTCAAAGGCTGTTGTTGATGACGAAATTCATGGCACTTTTTTGTGGGGCCACGCTTTAGCAATCTCTGGTGTTGTGGTTGCTATTCTCTCACCTTTTCTCGGGGCTATAGCGGAACAAACAGGGCATTTAAAAAAATGGATTTTATGTTTCAGCGTCCTGGCCATTAGTGCAACTTTAACACTGTGGTTTGTGACTCCTTCCCAAGCTTCCATTCCGCTTGCTCTGATAGCCGTTTCTATTGGCGTTGTAAGTTTCGAATTCACAAATCTTTTTTACAACGCAACGCTAATTTCTGTATCTCCGGCACATCTAGTTGGACGCGTAAGCGGTTGGGGATGGGGCACCGGTTATATTGGCGCTATTATCTGCCTTACCTTATGTCTATTCGGCCTAGTCCAGAACCCACCGCAATTTTTACGGTTAGATTCTGAACTGGCCGAGCATATTCGGGCCACATCAGTTATAGTTGGAATATGGTGGATTATTTTTGGGTGGCCTTTCTTTATTTTTTGTCCTGATACAAAATGCACGACACCTTTGATTCAATCTATAAAACCAGGATTGAAAAGCCTTCAAAATACTTTAAAGGAATTGAAGCACTACCCATCAATCTGGGTTTTTTTACTCGCCCGAATGATCTACGCCGACGGTTTATTGATCTTATTTCAATTTGGGGGAATATACGCAGCGGGCACGTTTGGTTTAGATTTTAGCGAGCTACTCGTTTTTGGAATTTTCATGAATATTTCTGCCGGATTTGGGGCTTTTGTATTTGGGTGGATAGATGACAAATTTGGCTCAAAAATCACCGTGATAACTTCCCTCTTAGGACTGATTATCTTTGGTAGCGCTATCTTGATAGCTACAGATATTATATTATTCTGGTTAGCGGGGTTGACTATGAGTTTTTTCATTGGCCCGGCTCAAGCCTCCAGCAGAACACTACTCAGCAGGATTACCCCTCCTTCTATACAAATAAAAATGTATGGCCTTTATTCCATGTCAGGAAAATGTACGAGTTTTTTAGGCCCGATGCTATTTGGTTGGGCTACCCTATTATTTGAGAGCCAAAGAGCCGGCATGGCTGTAGCAATAATTTTTTGGATTATAGGTCTGGGTGTCTTATTTTTCGTACGTGAGGACTATTCAAGCCGCAAGCTCAGCCCGAACCATCTGTCTAAATAAATCTATCGAAACAGGGTTACCTTTTCTATCGACATGCCAAAAAGTCCAACCATTGCAAGCTTGGGCTCCCTGAACAGCCGCACCGACAGAGTGAATTGACCCTCTAGTTTCATTTGAGATAAGCATACCATCTGCACGCACTTTGGCATGCCAACGCCTTCGGGCATCGAACATTAATTCACCGGGTTCAATTAAACCTCGGTCTAACAAACTACCAAACGGAACACGCGGTTCGTGCCTTTTACTATCTATTTGTAACACTTCTGGATCTGCCAGCGCGTGTACACTTTTGAGCCGTTTTTGTGACAAACTAGCGTAGGATTTATCTTGTTCTATCCCAATGTATCTTCTTCCAAAACGTTTAGCCACAGCAGCCGTAGTTCCAGAACCCGAAAAAGGGTCCAGCACGATATCGTTCGGTTTGGACGTCGCCAGAATAACACGAGATAAAAGGCTTTCCGGCTTTTGCGTTGGATGCGCCTTTTGCCCCTCTATTTTCAACCTCTCTGATCCAGTACATAGTGGCAACAACCAGTCACTTCGCATTTGAAGGCCTTCATTTAGGGATTTCATCGAGTCATAATTGAAAGTGTATTTCTTTGCTTCAGGACCTTTTGCACACCAGATCATTGTTTCATGAGCATTCGTAAATCTGCGTCCCCTGAAGTTAGGCATTGGATTAGTTTTGCGCCAAATTACATCGTTCAGGATCCAAAACCCAATATCCTGGAGCGTCGCTCCCACTCTAAATATATTATGGTATGACCCAATGACCCATAAAGAGCCTGAGGACTTTAACACCCGATAACAGGCCTTAAGCCACTCCTTCGTAAAATTATCATAGGCTGCAAAACTCTCGAACTGGTCCCACTGTTGGGTAACACCATCAACTTTCGAGTTATTAGGACGCAGAAGCTCACCTGATAATTGTAAATTATACGGTGGGTCGGCAAATATCAAATCAATGGAGTTCGGCGGCAAACTATTCAACGCACTAACACAGTCGCCAAGGACGATCTTTCCCTCTCCCAAGTTCTCAATGTCCAACATTCTGTAAAACCTATGGTTGAAATTAGGAGGCCATAATCACTTAACACCTTATTGAGGTCAATGGGTTTGGAAAAAAATTGTTTAGAGTCAATGAGTTAGATAAATTTATACTAGATGTGGTACCAGAACAGATTAAAGATCAATAACTTGTTTTTAAAGCTTCCAAAACCGGCCTAAAACTTCGGCGATGCTGCTCAGTTGGTCCAAATTTTTTCAACGCATCTAGATGCTGTTGCGTTCCGTAACCCATATTTTTTTCCCAGCCATACTCTGGATGTATAGAAGCCATCCTAAGCATAAAATCATCCCGGGTCGTTTTTGCAACAATAGATGCGGCAGCAATAGAGATCGATTTGGTATCTCCTTTTACAATCGCGTAACCTGGACATTTTAAATTTGGAAGTCGATTACCGTCGACCAAGACGCCATCGAGAGGTCGATCTAACTTTGTTTGAACCTCCTCAATAGCCCGTTCCATTGCCAGCATAGATGCCCATAAGATGTTCAATTCATCAATTTCATCTCTATTTGCAAAGCCAGTACCAGTTATTGCTATCTTACGGATCAATGTAAGGGCCAACTTGCGATTTTTATGCGATAAGCGTTTTGAGTCGTCTATCCTACAAAGTATACTTTCCGAGTACAGGGAACGGTTAATAATAGCAGCTGACGCCACAACTGGTCCAGCCAACGGGCCTCTACCAACCTCATCAACGCCTGCTATCAAGGCATCACTGGATAACGATAGACCATCCTCTAAAATAAAATTAGGCAATGATCTCACCCCTCTTGATCTGATTTCATTTTAAGAATGTTTTTCTCAAGTCTACGATCAGAAAAGAATTGGCTTGATTTTTGTTGATCATTTTCATCTTTCTTTTTTTCGCTTCTTGTTCAGCCAAACTTAACCCTATTCATTTGCGCCTTTTCTTCGAGGACAGTTTTTTTCTTCGCTTACGCTCTCTTCTTAAGTTTATAATTTTTCTATTCATTTTTAAATCAGTGCTAACCTGTTTTCGCCAATCCACTCCGATCGAACCGAATTTATCATCTTTAAATCAACGAAAGAAGCTAATCTCTTTACTACATGATTTTGTATTTGGCCCCTCAAACCTTCCTCTATCTCACCTGAATCTTGTTTCCTTGTGGACCATTTGCAGCTCCATGTAGTGGACCTTATCCATGCCAGGCGTCTCATAGGCATTAGCCAGGGCCTGATCTCGTTCTTTAAGTTTTCAGGCAACAAGTCCAAATAAGCTTGATAAAAATTTATTATGTCATTTCTGGAAAGCTCCACTTGAATGTCAAAATCCCACAATGTTGAGGTCAGTATCGTTGCATGCCCCAAATCAATTGCCGGCGACCCGTATAGCGCTTTTTCCAAGTCGACAAATAATACCTTCCCAGACAAATCTACCAAAAAATTACCCGGGTGAGTGTCTGTTAAACAAAGGCGAGGCGGCGGATGTAAGTTAGAATTTTGATTGGCGAAATCGCGTGCCCATTCCACTTCCTCTCTCAAGATTTTTTGAACCGCGGGATCACTAGTAGCCTCGTTAATAAATTTTGACTGTTCATTTATGGTGTTAACAACCCCGCGAATTGGGTCAATATGGTATAGTAGCTCGGAGTGATCTGGCGTTTCAGGTGTTTGCAATGAATGAACTCGCGCGAAACACTCCGCCATACCATTCAAATCACTCGGTAAAGCAATATTTTTTCCTTTTATGTGTTCTACAACTAACGCTCCCATGGGTAAATTAGCAGAAGGCTCAACCACTAGTATCAACTTTGGTGTGTGATTACTTGGTGAGGCCGCGGAAAAGCAAGCCGCCTGGTATTCTAGATTTTCCTTAGGATCCAGACCAAATTGGCTCAACCTTGGGATCCTGACTACCATTTTATAATCGCTATAATTATCTGATCTTAAGAGAACATGATCATGAACGAGCCCTTTTGTCGTCGCAACCTTGAGGTCATCTTTTTCTAGTTGGGAAAATATATCGTACTTAGAGAGCGCTCTATAAAGGCACTCTATTTGTATTTCGTTATTCATGTTAATAGCAAAGCACAATAAAAAAATTAGTGCTAGACTATTGTTGAAGCTTTGTAGAGAAACGATGTATCCTAAAAGAAACTAAAGTGTTAACACAAACTCACAATCAGAAAAACTGGGAACACGGCTATAAAACACCCGTTATCCATAAGCCAAAAAAAATCGGGAGTTATCAGTCTTTCAGTTATAATGCCTACGTATAATGCTGCTAGGACGATAAAGACTACAATAACTGCTCTGAAGACCGCACAGAAAGCTGGCATTTCGCTAGAATTGATTGTTGTAGATGCTAACTCAACTGATGAAACGGCTTGTCTTGCCGAGAAACTTGGCGCGCGAGTTATCTACTGTGAAAAGGGTCGCGGCCCCCAATTGATAGCTGGGTCAAAAGCAGCTACGGGTGATTGGCTATTATTTCTACACGCAGATACAGCTCTTGGGGCAGGTTGGGCAGCATCCATAGTAGTGTTTGCCAGCCAAAAGAGTAACCTAGATCGAGCTGCGGTGTTTACATTTGCTTTAGACGCAAAAAGTAAAGCCTCTGAGAGACTGACACAAATGGTTCGGTTTCGTAATAAATGGTTAGGTTTACCTTATGGGGATCAAGGACTTCTAATATATCGCCGATTTTATAAACGTATCGGAGGCTATAAGCCATGGCCATTGATGGAAGACGTCGACCTTGTTCGAAGGATAGGAAATTCAAAAATAGCACTTTTTGATACAGTCGCTTTAACATCAGCAGAACGCTATGTCGACGATGGCTACTTGAAGCGTATAACTCGAAATTTCCTTTGCTTATTGCTCTACTTCATCGGCGTGTCTCCAAAATTAATTTCAAAGATATATAATACCACAAATAAATGAGAACCAACTTAAACCTCATAATTTTTGCAAAAGCACCCAAAATGGGGATCGTCAAACGAAGACTTGCGAAAGATATTGGACACACCAAAGCAACTTTTTGGTACAGATCCCAAGTCGATAATTTAATCAAACGATTAAATCGCAAACTACCCTGGAGGAAATATCTATTTATAACTCCCAGGAATTCAAAAAAGCTTTTTAAACATTGCGCTAAAGGAAATTGGCTAATTAAGTACCAAAGTGAAGGACATCTGGGAGAAAGGATGGCAGATGCAATGGGTAGAGTTGGCAATGGCCCATGTGTTCTTATCGGAAGCGATATCCCAAATGTTAAGTACGAATATATTAAATTTGCTTTTAAGGAGCTTGGCAGATCAAAAGTTATCTTTGGACCGTCCAATGACGGTGGATACTGGTTAATTGGTGTGGCGGGAGGTCAAAAGATGCCAAAAATGAACGATGTGCGATGGTCGACACAATATGCATTAACCGATACCATCCGCTGCTTTAATCAACCGGAACAAATCGGCTACGTTCAAACTATGAAGGATATTGATAACGGCGACGACTTTTATCGACTTAACTCAAGAAGATCGCCCGGCTAATTCGTGCTCCCTTAATCGAGGCATTATTTCAACAAAATTACAGGGCCGAAATCTTACATCGAGTTGATTATGCAGAATTTCATCCCAAGCATCTTTGCATGCTCCCGTCGATCCAGGTAATGCGAAGAGGTATGTCCCTTTGGCAACACCTGCAACAGCCCTTGACTGAATAGTCGACGTTCCAATTTTCTTAAAGCTTATCCAGCGAAATAATTCACCAAACCCCTCTATTTCCTTTTCAAAAGTAGCCTTAAATGCCTCAGGAGTTACGTCACGGCCCGTGAAACCTGTCCCTCCTGTAGAGATAACAACATCAATTTTAGGTTCGTTAATCCAAAGATTTAGTTTCTGTTTTATTAAGTTTATCTCGTCTTTGACGATTGCTCGCTCCAAAACTATATGCCCATCATCAGATGCTCTTTGAAATAAGATATCTCCAGAACGATCATCTTTCAGTGTCCGTGTATCCGAAACGGTTAAAAGCGCTATATTTACTGGGATAAATTCTCTAGTTTCATCGATTTTTGGCATAATACAATCTTTTAAAGTTTCTTTTTTGATGCGGGCATATACTTTGGCCAATTTCCACCGGCAACATCGCTTAACGTTGGCGCTAGTTCATTAAGTCTGAATCTGTAAACCCAAAACCCAAACATGACTTTTTTTATGAAATGCCTTGTCTCTCGAGATGGTATAGATTCTATAAATAACAAGGGATCATTTTTGTATTCAAGTCTTCGTTCCCACTTTCTTAAATTTCCTGGACCCGCATTGTAGGCCGCTAATACTTTAAAGAGATTACCAGATAGATTTCGTGACTGCATTAGATGAAGGAGATATTTGCTCCCTAAAATTAAATTAGTTTTAGGATCAAACAATGCATCACGCCCCCTACCTCTTCGAAACCTTTTACTCTTCCCTATAGAGGCGGCTGTTCGGGGCATAAGTTGCATAAGGCCGCGTGCCCCACGTCTACTCATAGCTCTTGAGTAAAATTGGCTTTCTTGTCTAACCATTGCGTAGATAAAGGCCGCATCAATTTCAACATCATTTGGAAGCTCCCACGATGGGAACGGATAAAGAGCCTTTAGGTCAGCTGGAAAGCCATCCCCTTTTAGAACTCCTGCAGACCGCATGGCAAAACCTGGCATGCCATAGTCAGCAGCGATCGTCATTAATGAAGGCCTCAAATGTCTTGGCATTGAGTAAAACAGCGATCTTATTTCTTTTTCAGCGTCGTTATATTTTTTTATTTGCAACAAAGCGAGCATTCTCAATAACTGAGGATACGCGCCCATATTTGAAAAAAGCTCCTTAGAAACCCTAGAATGATTAAAGCTTATCACTGGTTCCAAACCTAGAGCTCGAGCCGATATAATGCCATAAAATGTTTCTTCGAAAGAAGCAGATTGTTTCAGTAGGCTAATCGCCTGTTTTGGTTGTTGATTCAACAAGTAACAACGCGAGGCCCAAAAAGCGCCAGCTGCGGCTAAATCACTATTAGACCCGCTACCCCTTGCTACATTTTCAAAAAACTTCTGTGCTTTATTAATTTTATCCGATCTCCAGGCCGCCAGCCCTGCCGCCCATTCACCTAGCACCATTTTTTCAGGAAATTTTGAACGGTTTTCTTCTGCCAACTTAATGGCTAAATCGTCTTTTCCAAATATAAAGTATCCATGCGCTATCTCCGCCCTAGAGCTGGCAACTTCATATGGATGTAAGTCTTTTTGAAATCTTGGCGACAGTAACTTTTTATAAGCTCCAGTTGGCCACCCCTTTCTGATCAGTCCGGTAACATGTCGCTGCAATTTTATTGCTTGACGATTCCTAAATTTCGAACGCTTCACAGTCGACATGTAATTGAATTGCTTCTGGTTGATTGGATTAGGGCCATTCCCCCTTAAAAATTTGCCAATCGGTTTAGGTGGAGATTTCCAATTTGCGGGTCTACGGCGACTTGCTAAGGAGTAAATGCGTTTAGCTTGGGGGTGGTCAGCATAATTTTTCATCCACTCTAGCAACTCGGGGTACTTAGAACGATATTTTGTAGGATGAAGAAATTTTTGAGCCAATACGTGACCCAGAAGAAGCTTATTGCTGAGCTGTGTAATAATTTTCTCGGATCTTTTCCAATGACCTTTTTTTTGCAACTCAAATATTTGCGTATATCGGAAAGAGTCATCCTTACTCAAAGGAAGAGGTAAAGGGTATGTGACTTCATACGACCCGGGAAACTCTCGTAATTCTTGGGATGATAGGCTGCGGCCAGTCGCTATTGAAAGAACCAACATACTAAAGAGAAGTAGTCCGAATTGTACTTCTATTCGATTTTCTATGAGTTTTATAATGGTCTTTTCTCTATCATAGTAAAGATTAAAAATTTTGCTGAACCAAACCTGACCACCTAGCTAACGCCAGCTCCTACGCTAGGGCAAGGGTTAAATTATGACTATTCAATTTAAGTTTATTTATTAAGGAGCACGGAAATAAGTTAATTAACTACACGCCCGAACATCAAAACTAAAGATTTTTTAACCGACTCCTAATAGCTAAGAGATCTTTCCAAGCATTGACCTTTTGTGCCGGAGAACGCAGCAAAAATGCGGGATGAAAGATCGATAGAGCAGGAATGACTGTTTTATCGCTTTTCTGATAATCAAACCAACGGCCCCTCAATCGCATTATACCTTCTTTACGAACTAACAATGTCTTAGAAGCTGTCCCACCAACCAAAATTAAAACTTTGGGATTGATAAGTTCTATATGCCTTTGGATAAAGGGTAAACACGCAGCTGTTTCTTGAATAGTGGGCTGCCTATTTCCGGGCGGACGCCACGGAATTATATTGGTGATGTATACTTCTGAACGCGACAGTCCAACCGAGCTGAGCATCTTATTTAGTAACTTACCACTCAACCCCACAAAAGGTATCCCTTCCCTATCTTCATCAGCACCAGGAGCCTCACCGATGAGCATTACATCTGATTTTTCATCTCCATCGCCAAAAACTATGTTCATGGCGGTATGTTTTAACGAACAACCATCGTAATTAATCATTGACTCTCGCAACTCCACCAAAGTTGATGCCATATTGGCTATTTCGGTGGAATTTATATTTTTAGGGGAATCAATTTTATCTTGTGGCGCGATTTTTCTAGAAGGAACCACCTCCAAAACTTTCGACTCAGAGTCAGGATCAAAAAATCGGTTTTGTGGCGATTCACTTAATAGCTCGTCCTGACCTGATTCAACTATCCATTTGGAAAGTTTTAGACTAGTGATTTTTTCTTTCATGACCTACTTTTTTAATTTTTTGATGACAGATTTTTCTTGTACCGCTTGCCGAAAGCCGACCACTGCATCATATTATAGATAGTACTTTTGCACAAATTAAGCGGGGGCTAATGGAACGCGAATCAATGGAATACGATGTGGTGATTGTGGGCGCTGGACCATCAGGTTTATCCACCGCGATCAAACTACGTCAGATCAGTGAGGCAACTGGCAAAGACATTAGTGTTTGCGTTCTTGAAAAAGGCTCAGAAGTGGGGGCGCATATTTTATCTGGCGCAGTGCTCGAGCCAAGGGCGTTATTTGAATTATTTCCGGATTGGAAAGAGCGAGGCGCACCTTTGAATACGCCAGTTACAAGTGACAAGTTTCTTTTTTTGACGAAAAACGCTAGTTTTCAGCTACCTACCCCCCCACAAATGAATAACCATGGAAATTATATTATTAGTTTAGGCAATTTCTGCAGATGGTTAGCAGAACAAGCGGAGTCTCTTGGGGTAGAAATTTATCCTGGGTTTGCTGCCTCTGAAATTTTGTTCAACCCTGATGGCTCAGTAAAAGGCGTAGCGACAGGCGATATGGGTATTGGTAAGGATGGAGAACAAACCCCAAATTATACTCAAGGGATAGAGTTGCACGCCAAACAAACCGTTTTCTCTGAAGGGGTTCGTGGCTCTTTAACAAAACAAATCTTTGAAAAGTTTCAATTGCGTAAAAATGCGGACCCACAAACCTTTGCTATTGGGATAAAGGAACTTTGGGAGATCTCGCCAGATAAACATAAACAGGGACTAGCAGTACACACAGTAGGATGGCCTATTGATAATTCGACTTATGGAGGATCATTTCTTTATCATCTCGAAGATAACCAAGTCTCTGTCGGCTATGTGATCGGTCTCGACTACCAAAATCCTCATCTAAGTCCGTTTGATGAGTTTCAACGCTTTAAACTACATCCTAAAATCAAACCATATTTTGAGGGAGGCCGACGTATCGCCTATGGAGCCCGGGCATTAAATGAAGGAGGCTATCAATCAATTCCCGATTTATCATTTCCGGGCGGATTAATTGTAGGTTGTAGTGCTGGGTTCCTAAATGTCCCTAAAATTAAGGGAACGCACACCGCTATGAAATCAGGAATAACAGCTGCAGAATCAATCGCTCAAACATTTGCAAAAGAAAACAAAGAGGAGTTCGGAGTTGAAGTCGCAGATTATAAGGAACAACTTTCTAAAAGTTGGCTTTGGAGTGAATTATTCAAGGTAAGAAATATAAGACCTGGTTTTCGAGCAGGGTTACTATTTGGGTTTATCCACGCAGCTATTGACACATACATCTTCAAAGGGAAAGCTCCGTGGACACTCAAGCATCACAATGACCACGACTCACTGAAACTTGCTAGTCACTGCGAAAAGATAGATTATCCGAAACCAGATGGGGAAATAAGTTTTGATAAGCCATCATCAGTGTTTCTATCTAATACAAACCATGAAGAAAATCAGCCGGCGCATCTCAAACTTAAAGATGATTCGGTTCCTGTAGACTACAACCTCAAATACTACGACGCACCTGAGCAACGATTTTGCCCAGCTGGAGTCTACGAAATAGTATATGATGACCAAGGATTAATGCCTCAATTACAGATAAATGCGCAGAACTGTGTTCACTGCAAGACGTGTGATATCAAAGACATGTCGCAGAATATAAACTGGGTTGTTCCAGAAGGTGGAGGCGGTCCAAATTATCCGAATATGTAATCGAATAGTATAAATATGCTAGCACTACTTAAAGAAGGTTCTGCTAGATTGCTTGTTTTTCAATCTTTTTTGAGAAGACTTAGCGGTTTGGTGTTAGTAGGAGCATTGCTTGCTAACTGCGCTAATGAACCTACAGAATCTGTTCGCACATTGAGTAGTGGTTTTGAAACCTCAATGTCAGGAAACTATTTGGCAGGGCGATACGCCAGACGAGATAATGACTCCAGAATGGCATCAATAAATTTCAAGCGTGCTCGCTTAAAAGATCCGAACGATATAAGACTAATCAGAGAAGCCTTTCTCTCTGAGTTGAGACTTGGTAATGTAAAAGAAGCTGCGGAACTGGCAGAACACTCTATTAAACTGGATGCTGTTTCACCTTTTATGATGCTGGTTATTGGCCTGCGCGAAGCAAAGTCCGGTAACTGGGAAAAAGCAAGTGATGCTTTTGGCAAACTACCTCAGTCTCAATTAAACCAAATTTTGAGTCCTCTTATTCTAGGCTGGACCTCGATAGCTAAAGGTAAGGTGGATTTGGGGGTAGCTTCTTTTTCTAAAATAAGTGAAAAAGAAGGCTTCGAAATACTCGGCTTGCTGCATCTCGGGCTTGGATATCAAATTGCAGGGGAAGTTCAAAAAGCAGATGCGGCGTTTGAAAAAGCGCTTTTACACCATTCTGTCCCACCGGATAGGTTGAAAATTTCCACAGCAGCCCACTATGCTAGAAGCGCTCGTCTAGCTCAAGCGCGAGAAATGGTTAAAAGACTAACCCAAAATGATGTTGATGCTACTGTCCTTAACACAATATTGGAGGAAAAAACCGCATTATTAGATAGGGAAGTTTTTATAACTAATGCCTCAGACGGTCTAGCTGAAGCATTATTTGATATCTCTCAAGCCTTGAAAAATGATCTTACAGACGAACTTGCTATTATTTTTGCTCGGTTATCGCTTTATATGCGCCCTAGATTCGCCCCCGCCGATATACTTCTTGGAGAAATGCTCAATCAAAGCGGTAAACACCACCAAGCTATCGATCACTTCTCAAAAATTAAGGTAAAATCTGCATATTTCTTGTTTGCACAATTTAACTTAGCAACAACATTACAAAGTATTGAAAAAACTGAAGACGCTGTCAGTTTGTTGGAAAAAATTATCCAAAATAATCCTAAAGAGTATCGCGCCTATGTTCATATTGGTGATTTAAAGCGCAGCTTAAAAAAATGGGGCGAGGCTATAAAAGCATATTCCAGAGCGCTACAATTAAAAATCAGCACTGAAAACGCTGATTGGATACTATACTACAGCCGCGGGATAGCCTACGAGCAGTCGAAACATTGGGATAAGGCAGAAGCTGACTTTTTGAAAGCTCTGGAATTATCCCCCAATCAGCCTTTTGTAATGAATTATCTGGGTTACGCATGGGCAGAGCAAGGCATAAAACTTACAGAGGCAAATGAGCTGATAGTGAAAGCTGTAGAACAGCGACCTAGAGATGGCTATATTGCTGATAGCTTGGGGTGGGTCCTATATCAATCGGGCGACTATAAGAGAGCCGTTCCAGAATTGGAACGGGCCGTTCAATTGCGGCCAAACGACGCCACAATAAATGATCATCTTGGCGATGCATACTGGAAGGTTGGTAGAAAATTGGAAGCGCGTTTTCAGTGGGATAAGGTAAAAAGTATGAAACTGGATGCCGCTCATCTGGAATCTATCAATCGAAAATTGAAGCAAGGATTAGAAGCTAATTGAAAGCTAAGAGAGTTTATCAGAGATGCTAAAATCTATAGCCCGGGCAAAAATTAACTTAACCCTTAAAATATTGGGAAAGAACGAAACCGGCTTCCATCTTATTGAGAGCATAACAGCGTTCTCTGATTTTGGTGATGAAGTGGAAATTTTTACTAACAGTTTTTGCGACCAATTAGAAATCAGCGGCCCTTTTTCAAAAGATTTGGAGGGCGACAATATAGTAGTCAAAGCCCTCGAATATTTTCGAAAGGAAACAATTTGGGCTCAGCCCGTTACCATCAAGATATTTAAGCAAATTCCCGTTGCAGCTGGACTTGGTGGCGGATCCGCAGACGCAGCCTGTGTTCTAAAAATGCTTAACCTATTGGCCCCAAAAGCGAGAATAAGCGAGGAGAGAATGAGCGAAATAGGGTTAAATTTGGGATCAGACGTCCCAGCCTGCCTTTCTGGAAGGGCCCTCAAAATGGAAGGTAGGGGAGAAAAATTATCAATTATTGGCGGAATCCCAAATATGCCAATATTACTCGTAAATCCAAATATCAAGCTATCTACTAAGGCAGTATTTGAAACATTTTCAAAAAAAGATTTGTTTGAACCAGCAGATGAGAACGCTAACGTAGATGTTGAAGAAATATTCAAAAATATCGGATGCAATACTCCAAACGACTTAATTGAGCCCGCTATTAAACTAGCTCCAGTTATAAAAGAAGTTTTGTTTGTTCTAAGAAAGTTGAAAGGTATTAAAGCTGTTGGAATGTCAGGTAGTGGCGCCACATGTTTTGCGTTATTCGAACCCAATGAAACAGTGAACGTCATCAAAGCGGAGGAACAAATCAGGAATTATGGATGGTGGGCCGCCTCCACCTTTTTAAAGGGGGCATGATTATTTGATGTATCATGCCAATGCGAACGGACTATTTATTTGTTTCGCGTTTAATATAATCCAATAATTGGATTGATGGCTTCCCTGACGCTACAAGTCCATTTTCCAGCTGATACGCACTGATCGCAGCTTTGGTGTTAGGTCCTAAGTTCCCATCTAATGGGCCTAAATAAAAACCATCCAACCGAAGTTCTTTTTGTATAGATAGAACCAAACTACTTTCTATCTCTTTCTTTTGAGTGATTTCGAATTTTTGAGTTTCCGCCCCATTTTTTAATTTGTATGGGATGGAGCTCATGGAGAGCTTTTTCAGTTGTTTTGACGGCTCTCTAGTATACAGCTTCAGTATATCTGATTTTTTCAATTTGGAAAATTTGTCCACTATAGATAATATAGAGACATTATGCGCCGCTTCGTCCACTCCATTTTTTGAAGCCAATTCAAACCAACGCAGCGCATTTGCAAAATCATCTTTCCCGTTTTCTCTTTCCAAGTAAAAGTTAGCTATATTAAATTGAGCCATAGGATGATGACGATTAGCGGCTGCGTGGTACCATAAAAAAGCTTGGTTTTCGTCTTTCGCCAAGCCAACGCCCGTATCGTAAAGAACACCTAAAATGTACTGAGCATTTTTAAGGCCCTGCACTGCGGCTAATTTAAACCAAGTAGCCGCCTTCAAATAATTGTTTTGACTTTTTTCTTTTTTTATCCAATGAAGGCCCAATTTATACTGAGCAACTGCATCACCATTATTTGCTTTAGCCCGTAGAAATTTTAATGTTTTTTTTTGCGTTTTTCCTCGTGTAAAGAATTATTTATAGGCTTATTTTGTTTATTAGCGTTCAAAGCTACGATATTTCTAGAGACAGAGTTTTCCACATGAGAAAGCACTAATCCACTGGAAACAGAAGGTGGTGTTTTATTTCCTAGTTTGCTTTCGGTTGTTTTGGAACCCTCTTTGTTACTGCTCGAGCCTTTATAAATTTTGGATTTTTCTTCCGTCTCTACCACACCAGCGCTCTTCCCCAAAAATAACTCGAGTAATCTTTGCGAATAGAGCAGCGAGTCATTTAACGTTTTCGATACAGCGTCTAAGTGGTGTTCGGTTGCTGCACTTATCTCCTTCGCAATTTTGTTTGTTGTTTGGGGGACAAAGTAAAGTGATGCTGCTCCTACAGCAGAAAAAACTATCAAACCAAGCAAAATCATAAGTGCTTTTGCACTAAAGCTCTTGCCATTGGACTGCTTATTTTCAGCGTTTGGAACACTCTCCAATTCCATATTACTTTTTTGTCGAAGCGTTTCTGGAACATCTACCCCTTCATTAAGATCGCCTGCCGGGGGAAAAGGATCTGGACGCTCTAAACTGGGTTTCGACTGCTCGTTTATCAGTTCTTCCGTGTCCAGTTCTTCGTTTATAATCTTGTTTCTAGCGTTCTCGTCCACTTCAGGATTTATAACAACCGGTTCAATTCTATTTATTTTCTTTGGTTCTTTTTTCTGCAATGCTTCCGCCGCCGTTAAGCGCAGGGCTAGATTGTTTAGAGCAAACATAATTGGCCGCAATTCACCATCTAGATTCTTATTTAATTGCTGCAATCTTTGAAAAATTATATCATTAGGGGGTTCATTTAAAGACCGTTGGGAATACGAGTTTTCGGGAATACTATCGGCCGCGACATTATGTAGGTCGGTAGCGCCAGATTGTTCTCGAGATCCGTGGTCGAGTATTGCTCTATTTATCCAGGCCCCAATATTGATGCCAGAATTCTTGGCTTTTTGACGTGCTAATTCTCGCGTTTCATTATCAATACCTTTGACACTCCAAGGGGCAATTAGTCTGGCCATACCTTCTTCCAATAAACTCAACCGGTACTTTAATATTATAAACCGAAGAAAGGTAAATTGTTAAGTAAAGAAGATGCTGTCATTACAAATCATCGGTTACTGTGTCTTTCTTAATTTTGGACTCAACTAAATCTATCCGCAACGACAATTGACTTAAGATAGACTGTATAGGTGTGGCCAGATCAAGGTATCTTTTTTCAATTTGGGTAATAAGTTCAAGAACCATAGCTTCATCGTGGATTTTCATTGGTCGGCGTTGGGATAAATCAGATTTTAGCGTTTTTGTAACGGCAATTTCCGGGTCAGCATCCCCCAATGATTTATTTGGTGAGGTGAAACTTTCATCATGATCTTCATTTATTATTTTTTTTAACCATTGCCCAATAGTGAGACCTTCTTTCGCCGCTCCTTCTTTCGCAAGTTTTCGAGCTTCGATAGAAATCCCTTTAATGCTCCATGGAAAGTTTTCAGTAATGACTGTTTTGACCATTGATCTATCTCCTGTGTGCATTATAAGCGGTGATCATAAACAATGTTAATAGATAATCTTGATACGCATATTGAATTATAGTTAATTTACAGATATATCAATGTTATAAAATGGGGCGTGGCCAAGTGGTTAAGGCAGCGGGTTTTGATCCCGCGACCGCAGGTTCGACTCCTGCCGCCCCAGCCACTATTATAGTATATTATATAGTCATATTGTTTCTAACCAAAGACTAGATTCAATAGCGTCCAGTGGCATTTGGATCCAGTCAAAACCAAGCTCTTGAAGACATTCTGGCGCGTAATTTCGAATAAAATAACTTGAAAATATGGGGTTATATTTTTTTCCCGCCAACAAAGCCGAAATAATTATTTGTTCATTATATTCTCGCCATTCCCAGTTTTTTGGGTACGGATCAGGCAAAAATATATCGTGAAAATGAATAAAAACGCCCGCTGGAAGCGCTGGTAAAATCCTGCTCACAATTAAATCAACATCACTACCCGGGACACTTATATGACTTGAATCAATAAAAAGTATGTCCCCTTTCTGAAGCACTGGTAAACACTTTAGATCGATTTTTTGCAGAGGAAGCCTCATAAAATTTATATTTAATCCGCGAAGCGCAGCACGCGGCTGTGGATCTATACATACTACATTGCTTCTAATCTTCTCATCGTTAATAGCGCGAACAAGGAAACGCGTCGAATGGCCTGATCCAATTTCAATAATGGTGGCTGGTTTAACCTTGCGAACAAGACCATAAGCTACAACAGCATCTAAACCGGGGAACCAATCCTGATCCCATCTTGGGTCCTCAAATTTAACATTGTTGAATGTTATTTTTTTCAAATCATTTATGTACGGCTGAACAGATTTAAGTGTTTCAATAAATACGCTGTTTGAAAGCTCAGAAAACAATTCCAACAACCAAGGATTAGTAGTGTTTTTGACTCTCACCTGTCCGGCATATCTATAAGGAATGAAGTACCCCAACTTCCGAATACTAAATACTGTAAGCAGACCATAGAATATTTTTCGCAACTTCATGTGAGGATCTGGACTATTTCGTTACAATAACATCAAAGAGATAACACCATGCCTTCTCTTGCCACAACGGTGCCTGAGCGCTCTCTTGCTGCCAAAGTAGCAATCTCGTCCATAGCATTGTCATTATGGCTAGGGTCATGATGAAATATTACTAATTTATTCGCAGAAGCCGCATCGCAAAGTTTTATCCCTTCCTGCCACGTGGAGTGTCCCCACCCAATATGATTTGGATATTCTTCATCAGTGTAAGTGGCATCGTATATCACAATATCTGCCCCCTGGATCAAATTTACTATATTTTTATCGATGCTCTCCGGCCTGTGTTCTGTATCGGAAATATAGCATATTGATTTCCCATCAAAATTCACACGGTAACCCAGAGCTCCTTGTGGGTGGTTCAAATTTGCCGTTGATATTTCTATATCTTTGGAAATTGTGAATGCTTGACCCGATTTCACCATCTTAAATTCTAATTTTGCATTGAAGATTTCCAAAGGAACCGGGAAAAGGGGTGCCATCATAAGGTTATTAAAAACATCCTTCATCGATCTCGCATTTTCTAACTCTCCAGACCAAATTCTGAACGAATTTTTTGGATTGAAAGCAGGGCCAAAAAAGGGTAATCCTCCTATATGGTCCAAATGGGCGTGGCTGAAGAATATATCCGCCTCATTATTACCCTCACTACTAATTAAATTTCCCAGAGGCCTGAGCCCTGTTCCAGCATCGAATATTAAAATTCGGTCGTTACAGCGAATCTCGACACAAGGCGTATTTCCACCATATCTGACAAATTCAGGGCCGGGACAAGGAATGCTTCCTCGCACACCCCAGAATCTCACAAAGAATGAAGAGTCGGTATCCAAGCTACAATTTACCTTTCCCCATAAAAATCGACCGATTGATCTGGCAAATTAAAATTCCCCAAGTATCCTATATTGCACAAACAACAATCATTAAACAACTTGTTCAAGCAATAATTTAAGAATCAATGAATTACGCCAATGTTAATTTGAGTTGAAAAGTAACTTATAGCCGTCTCTTGAAGTTTTTAAAAACGAGCTGCTAGAGCCAAGCTCTTCAATCTTCTTTCGTAATCGGTATATGTGGGTCTCTAGAGTATGTGAATTTATTCCCGCCTTGTAACCCCAAACTTCTTCTAATAATGTTTTTCGACTGACTGATCCTCCATTAGCCGCAGATAGCCTTATCAAAATTGCCGTTTCTTTTTCGGTTAGCCTTATCTTTTTACTATCATCAGAACCAACAAGCAGACTTTCATCTTCTAAGAATAAATACTTGCCGATCCTTTTGGGCGTCATGAGTTTGTCGACACATTCTGCCAGTAACTCGTCAATCTCATTTATTAACCGGGACATTTTAAACGGCTTAGCAATCGTCTTGTTGAGCAGAAACTGTTGAATAACAATAGGTTTGATATAAGAACCATGTTTTGTAAAAACCATCAACGGAACGTTAAGCATGGTCTTTAACATCTCATAATCGATGAACTCTTTATCATTTAACGACGGGATATCTAAAAATAGTAGTGAACAGGCCTCAATCTGAGTAAAACTGCTAGCTACCTGGCTTGGATTTGAAAACTGTAACAGAAAACTTTCATTCCGCTCTATCTGCTTCTTGAGGGCCTCATAAAAGTATCGATCCTCACCAATAAGTAAAAAGGTTTTCATGAAACACCTAAAACTTTGTTCGACAACACATACACCAAAAAGTATTATTCCTCTGAATACTTCTATTAATCATCACTCTCCCTGAACACGACAATATCCTTCCAAAAAGCAACATAACATCGAATTAACCGTCCCTTTGATTTTGGATTTTGATAACTCCATGCACTATCTTTACATACATTGCTCATAACCCTCACATCAAAATAGGTAGCCATGCCTTTCCAAGGGCAGCGCGTCACTGTCGTTGTTGGATTCAAGAAAGACATGAACACGTCAGATCTGGGGAAATAAATACTATTCTCTATCTCAATAGAATTTTCTGACTGCGCAATAATGCGATCTTTGTACGCGGCAATTATCATCGTTTTTATCATCCATCCGCTCTCGAAATAACTAGAGATAAATATTTGGCAATTCTCTAAAAAATATTTTGTTGATATTTATTTGTAATAATAAATGGATAGAAATTCTTCGTTTAACCTGACCAATTGATAAATATCATTTTGCTTATTTTGAACTAATCCTATATCCGTTTAATAAATAAAAAAGCAAAAACTGAATAAGAACTATTGACCCGATCACCCCAATAATATTGATAGAGCGTATGGTAAACAAGTTTTCTGATCTTGAAATAACAAATTCTCCTGCAGGAAAATCGTCTCCAGCTCAAACATCTGTCGAACGAGCAATCGGTGATCTTCGAAGAGGAGCGCTTGTAATTCTTCGCGACGCTCCAAATCAAACGGCTGCAGTAGTGCAGGCAGCCGAGATGGCCACTTCGATGGGGCTTAAAATGATTGCTCAGATAACAGGGTCTCAACCAACCCTCGCAATTACGCGGAATAGGGCAGCGGCAATCAACATTTTTAACCAATCATCCAATGTACTTAGCGTCAGCCTCCCTAAGAGTAATGGACCAGCATTTATACATCGATTGTCGGACCCCACCTTCCTAGAGGATTACAATAATAATGATTTCAAAACACTTGAAATAGAAAAGCTTACTGTCATTCCAGAATCCTTGGGAGGAATTGCCGAGAAAGCTATTCAACTCGCGAAATACGCTCGGCTTCTTCCGAGTGCTATATTCTCTAGAGTTCCTCTCGCAGATGTCAATCAACTATCCAATTTTAAACAAGATAATGGGTTACTTCTAGTGGAAACAGCGTCCATAGACACATTTGCCAAGATTCGAGCACAACGGCTTGTTAAAGCTACCTCGGCTAAGGTCCCGCTGCTAGATGCGAAAAATGCTAACCTTATTGCTTTCCGACCAGTTGATGGGGGGGACGAGCATTTGGCTATCACAATTGGAAATGTGGATGTTTCAAAACCGGTTCTTGTGAGACTTCACTCTCAGTGCCTGACTGGAGATCTCCTTGGCAGTCTACGTTGTGACTGTGGAGACCAACTACGCGGAGCTATTCAAGCAATCGAGGAATATGGGGGGGGTGTCCTAATTTATCTGGCTCAAGAAGGCAGAGATATTGGTCTTATAAACAAGTTGAGGGCCTATAGGATACAGGATCTTGGGGCGGACACGGTGGACGCCAACAAGCATATTGGATTTGAAACGGATGAACGTATATACGCACCGGCAGCGGAAATACTTAAGCAATTAGGAATTAAATCCGTAAAGCTTTTAACTAATAATCCCGACAAACTAACCCAATTATCTAATGAGGGAGTGAAAGTGGTTGACCGTGTGGCCCACATCTTCCCATCAAATCCTCATAATGAAGATTATCTAAGAACAAAGGCAATAAAAACGGGCCATTTGTTTTAGTTTAAAATACCCCTCGTATTTTTATAGTTTTGGTACACTGATTGCATGTTTGTAATTTAGAGGAGTTCCTAATGCTTGATTCTATTGCCCCACACACTGTTGAAAATGTTTGGCAAAAACACGAGAGCGCCCCTGAAGGCGAAGCAGATCCAATGAGCTATGAAGCAGAACAGGAGTTATCCCATGTTGCCAAAACCAACCTAACCTTCTTAGATATTGTAGATGCTATCAATCCCCTCCAACATATCCCCGTGATATCCTCCATTTATAGAAACATATCCGGGGACAACATATCTGATGTGCCAAAGTTTGTCGGTGGCGCTTTATATGGGGGGCCTATAGGACTAGTCGCCGCATTAGGGAGTTATATTATCGAAGCAGAGTCAACCAAAACACAAGCGCCAAAAAAGGGGCCGGATTTGGCAGCTAACAATGACGACATGAAACAACGGGAAATCAACACAGCCAAAGATGAAACCTTTGAAGTTTTGGGAGAAAAGAAAACTAGCCATTCAACCCATTCATTGAAGAATGCCGTCGCTCGAAAAACTTTCCTTTTAGCATCAGAAGCAGAAACATTTGCGACTCCAAATGACGCTTTCAAATCAGGGAAAGTATACTCAATGCCACCACGAAACGTTTCCCAAGCGCGAGAAGTCCGAGGTCTCGTCCTTGATAAATTAATACAAAACACTTCAAAGACTTACACATCTGAAAATTTTAATCGAAATGATACAAAAACAGCAAATCATGTAATTACCGATCACAGGGACATAGAGAATTGGATGCTGGAAAAACTTGGTAAATATAATAAACTACAGAATACAAAGTAATATTTATAATGGCGTTTCCCTATGGCTGTAATAGTTGCTCAAAAAATAGGTGATAATTTCACAACACTTCAGTGTCTGAATCTCCATGCAGCCTGCTGTATTGGGTCAAATGGTTTGACCGTTGATAAAATAGAAGGCGACAACTGTACACCAATAGGAGCTTGGCCACTTAGACGAGTTTTCTATCGAGCAGATAAACAAGATACGCCTGTAACTCAATTACCGTTAACAAAGATAACCAAACAATTAGGCTGGTGCGATGATGCAAAAGATGAAGATAACTACAATAAACTAGTAACACTACCCCATCCATATAGTCATGAGAAGCTGTGGAGAGAGGACGACCTTTATGACATTGTCGTCGAGTTGGGCTATAATGATAGACCTCCGATAAAAGGTCGCGGTAGTGCTATATTTATACATGTGATGGCAAAAGATGGATCCCCAACATCTGGCTGCATCTCTTTGAGGAAAGATAATTTGCTTAACTTGATAAGTTTAGTTGAACACAATGAGGTGTTAGAAATAAAGGGCTCAAAATCAGAATTAGTATAAAATCAACTATTTTCTCTTCTCCCAAAAATACTCGAGCCTATCCGTACATGGGTTGCACCGAAAGCTATTGCTGTTTCGAAATCGTCACTCATTCCCATACTAAGAATTGGAAGTTTTAGCCTTCCCGCTATTTCACCTAAAAGACTAAAATGTAATGCAGATTCCTCATTTACCGGTGGAATGCACATAAGGCCCTTTATATTTAAGCCCACTGTATCCTGGCAATGCTTCACAAATTTCTCTGCTTCAGCAGGAAATACCCCAGCTTTTTGTTCTTCCTCCCCAGTGTTCACCTGAACATAACAGGTTATATCCGAGCCTTTTTTAACAGATTGTTTTTTTATTTCTTCAGCAAGCTTAAGCCTATCTAAGGTTTCGATAACATCAAATAACATTATCGCATCTTTGACCTTATTCGTCTGCAACGGGCCAATCAGGTGTAATTTGGCGTCAGGGTATTTGATCTTTAGAGCAGGCCACTTAAGCGCTGCTTCCTGGACCCGGTTTTCACCAAATAACCTGTGTCCCTTAACTAATGCCGCCTCTATTTTTTCAACGGGCTGCACCTTACTCACTGCAATCAGCTGAACATCATCTTTTTGCCGGGTTGCCCTTTTTAGGGCTGCTTGTATCTTCTGGTTAATCAACATTAAGTTGTTTGCAACGTTAATTTGTGAGTCCACTTTATTAATGCTCATTGAATTCTATCCCATCGCATTCAATTGGGGGTTGGTCTAATTTTTAAAGACAAGGTATAAAGTTAAAACTTTAGCCGTCCACTTTTTGTGATATAACCCTTTTCAAAAAGAAGCTCGCCGTGGGCGTTTATAATTTTGGTCACTTGAGCCTCAGAAAGTATGGATTTATAACCGCCAACCTTCCCAGAGCGAAAGAACTTTTGATCTGGACGCGACCGTTCAGAAAATCCTGTCACGGTTTCTTGTTTGGAAACTTCGTCGAAGGAGCTGTTTTTTATCGCTCGTCTCAACCGCTCAGGGTTTTTGGGTAAGCCAAGAAATTGACTAAAACGGCCAAAAGTTTTAATTGGATTCCGGACCATATCTTCATATCGCATCAAATGAGGATTAAAATTATTAACTCCAAACCAGCTCCGGTAATGGTTAGACCATCCAGAAAGGATCTGGAAAATACCCTGATTGGTAGTGTTTACGCGATGTGATGGTGCCGCTATCGCCTCAATTGCATCGTCATAACTTATTTGATAGTGGTCTGAAAAAGAGATAACCATATCAAAGGGGTTCCGAATGATGTACACAGCCCCTGCTGTGCACTCCAGGTGTATTAATGGGCGGCCCTCAAAATTTTGCAGGGCGCTGTGGGTTTTTACAAACACCGATTCGTTCCCTTTCGCCAAATGGCGTTGGACAGCCTCCCGGTATTGATGGAGTTCTGAGTCTTTCATTGCATCAAATCCGCGGCCAATTATTTGTTTGAATAAATTAGGCGAATTATCATTGTGTTTCACCACGCCTAACTCATTTATCTTGGCTGGTTCTGCGGTATTCTTGAAAAGATTTTCTATAAATATTCTTAGCCATGTGTTCCCCGATTTTGGGTAGGATGCTAACCAGATAATACCACTCACATTTTGTCTCCAACGATGGGTTATGGCACAATAATATTTGTTTGCAGCCATGAAACGCATGGAATTTCTTTAGGTTCATTGCAAGTAAGATGTTTTTGTATTTTTTTCAGTTTAAATTCAACCTAGTAATACTACAAGTTGTCTTAATAATTGGAATTCGACTGTTCAATTCGGTGTAGAGAGAACTTTTGCCGAAAATTTGATAGAACTGCGGCACAAAAAGGGAAACGGGGTGATTAGCAGATGGGAAAAATTATTTGGATTGCGTCTTTCCCTAAATCTGGAAATACATGGATGCGGGCTTTTTTAGCTAATTACGTTTTGGATCGAAGACAGCCGTATCCG
>PAQA01000057.1 GCA_002709155.1 Rhodospirillaceae bacterium | reverse complement strand
TGGAGAAACAGTTGCTAATGCCAGAGCATTTGCTGCAGAACCTGTGGCCACAGGGTATATCAATACTTCTCGTTCGAATATTTCATTTGCAACTAATTGCAATTTTTCTGTATACGGGTCCTCACCATAAGGCATGCTCGAGATATTTGCTGCTTCAGTTAAGGACGATATAATTTTTGGGGCAACTCCAGCTGTATTATCACTGGCTAGATTAATAACTTTTTCCAAACTTCAAGACCAATCTTCGATTATCGTAGCTGAAATTTCAGTTCTCCAATTTGTTGTCCAGTCTCCGCATCGAATACTAGAACATGGGGAACGCCATTTTCGGGGTTTACTTTAATAAATAATTTACTTCCATCGGCGGTAATACCATTGACCTTAGCGTCTTCAGTAAGGTCAATTATAGTGGTCCAAGGCCTGGCTGTGTCCTTTGAAGACTTATCGATTACCCGACTAGCTATTGTATAAACAACCACAAACAAGCCTACAACAATCATGATTCCCATCAAAACAACCAGAATCGTCAAAATTCGCATAGATTTTGATTTTGGGTTCTTCAGATTGTTCTCAGTTTGGTTTAAGTTTGTTCCCATGGCTTCTTTCAACAAAAATAAATTGAAAATTAGTGTAGATGAAACTGATCTAAACTCCAATAGATCAGTGCGTCTAGATCGTTGGTTAACTGACCGTATCGCCAATAACTCTGACTTCCCTAAAATTTCACGGACACAGTTAAAAAATCTAATACACAGCAAATGTGTGAGATGTGATGACAAAATAATAGAAGATCCATCACTCCCTATTAGATGTGGACAACTCTATACTATTCATGTCCCAGAACCAAAACCTGCAACACCTCAGCCAGAAAACATAGAATTGAATATTGTACATGAGGATGAATATTTGATTGTGATCAATAAGTCGGCTGGAATGGTAGTTCATCCTGCACCCGGCTCCTCAAAGGGGACAATGGTCAACGCACTTCTTTCGTATTGTGGAAACACTCTTTCTGGTATTGGGGGTGTTCGAAGACCAGGCATAGTCCATCGGCTAGACAAAGACACTACTGGATTATTAGTTGTGGCAAAATCAGATGAAGCTCATCAACACCTAGTACATCAATTTGCTGCCCAAACGATTAAAAGAACCTACGAGGCAATTATATGGGGGGTCCCAGATAAACCGACCGATAGAATATGTTTTCCTATTGGACGTAGCCGCGCAAATAGAAAAAAAATGGCTGTTGTTCCGAAAGGTGGGAAAAAAGCGGCAACTAACTATGTATTAAGAGAGCAATTCGGTGCCACTGCAAGTTTAATTGTATGTAAGCTAGAGTCAGGAAGAACACATCAAATTCGTGTTCATCTCAACCATATTGGGCATTCGTTAATTGGCGATCCACTTTATGGAGGTAGCAGAAAGATATCCACCAGAGACGACCCCAACTTAAAATTTGCAAAGGAATTTAAACGGCAGGCACTTCATGCAAAATCCCTGGAGTTCGTCCATCCATTCAAACAGGAGCGGATTCGTTTTTCAGTTCCATTACCGAAAGACATGCAGACCCTCCTGGAAGGTTTGAGAAGATCGTTATAACCAACAACACGGTGAATTAATGTATCGATAACGACAATTGATGAGGAAAATAGACCATGGTGCAATTTTTCATAAAAAAGTTGGAAAAAACACTTTAAAATGATAGTATCACACCCCATATGACGGGTGAGATAATGGTTGCCACCCGTTGTGTTGGGTTCTAGGAGTTTTAAAATGGCGTCGAATATTGCCGTAATGCCGAAAATCAGTGTTGAGGGGAATCTCTCTAGGTACTTAGAGGAGATACAAAAGTTCCCTATGCTACAAGCATCAGAAGAATATATGCTGGCGCGTAGTTGGCGGGATCATGATGACACTGAGGCAGCTCACAAACTAGTCACCAGTCACCTTAGATTGGTGGCCAAAATAGCTATGGGATATCGCGGGTATGGTCTGCCGGTGGCGGAACTAATTTCTGAGGGTAACATAGGCATGATGCAAGCAGTTAAACGTTTTGATCCTGAAAGAGGATTTCGCCTAGCAACCTATGCTATGTGGTGGATCAAGGCATCGATACAAGAATACATCTTGCACTCTTGGTCGTTAGTAAAAATCGGGACAACTGCTGCCCAGAAAAAACTATTTTTCAACCTACGAAAATTAAAAGGGCAAATGCAAGCCATAGATGATGGAGATTTGTCACCTGAAACCGTCACAGCCATCGCAGCTAGGCTTGATGTCTCGGAAAAAGATGTTGTCAGTATGAATGGCAGACTCTCTGGTCCAGATCACTCACTGAATGCGCCAAAAATAGTAGATGGTGATGGCGAATGGCAGGATTGGCTAGAGGACGAGGGAAAGAACCAAGAGCAGATATTGGCCGAAACTGAGGAATTAGATGCAAGGACCAAGTTATTGAACGAGGCTCTGGAAAAACTCGATAGTCGCGAGCGTCATATTTTATCTCAACGAAAACTGATTGATACACCCAAAACATTGGATGAGCTCAGCAAAGAATACAGTGTAAGTAGAGAACGGATTAGGCAAATTGAAGCACGTGCTTTTGAAAAATTACAAAAATATATAAAAGATTTGGCGATTAATAATAATCTTTGGCCCGAATAGCGTTTAATCGACCTCTACGTTACCCACCGTTGTCAGTGTTTGATCTGGTATCATTATTTCCAGAGACACCATCACCCCATTCCTCGATTAGCTTATTTTGCCGTCTTTTCAATCGGTCCACTGATAGTTCTATTCTCGCAGATAAAAACATGGCTACAACCGATGGGGCTATTAAAAATATAGTCCAACCAGCTGCGGCAGCCCCAAGAACCATCAACCAGCTAAACGGGTCCGCAAAAAGACTAAAAGCCATGTCGAACGAATGATCCTTAGTCCATAACATCGTCAGCAATGGCAATAAACCCAGGAAGTTCATACAACCCACGCTCAACGTTTTATATTTTTCTCTCCGCCTATCGGTTGCATAGGCAATGAAACTAGGTATCATTCCTGCCATCAATACCAAAACTGTTGGCAGTGTAAACACTAGTAACCCGACAATAATTAGTATTATTATTGCCTTAGTAGAAGACGCGCTGGCAGAGCTAGTTGCCATGGTTTATTAACTTCCTCATTCCAATCCTTTCCATGCAAATATGAAGAGGAGATCTATACTAAATAAAGCATTACAAAAACGGTTGCCCCTATACTACCAATTACACCGGAGATGACAGCAGCCACTTGCTCACCTAATTCTCCAGCTAAATTCTCTTTTTGTTCTAGACCAATATCCATTCTATGAATTTGCGCCGAACACTGTTTATATTCTTGTTGGGCCTTACGATAATTTTCTTTATCGAGATCTATCACTTTATTATCATCTAGGATTCGCATTAGTGCTACGATAAAGCCTGTTTCTGAGGCTTGCACAACCTGGCGTTCTATCTGTTCTCTGAGACGTATGTTATTAAATGCATCGACAGCAGGCTGGGTGAGATCTTTTAGCCACAAACAAAGATTAGGAGCAGATCCATTACTATAAACCGACTGTACTCGCGCCAATATTCTCATTACCTTCAAGGCTTCATCAGCCGGTCGATTATCTTTGTGTGTTAATGGTCGTAAAATTCGTTCATCAATATGTTCTGAATGTGCTGCCAAGAACGCCGCTATATGCCTGTCTATAGGCATCGGCGGTAGGTTTTCGTCATGTGCCACAGCCTCTAACGCCGGTATTAATTCAGATGTCTGTGTGATATAGAGATGTTCAATCATTGGGCTAATACAGTGACCATAAGGGTTAAGCTCATAAAGGCAACGTTCGATGCCAAACCCAGGGCCGGGTAGCGCTACCATAGGTTGGATTTTTTCTAAAGTGCCGTAAATGTTCATTAATTCTGTTTTTACACGCCCTTGAAGCGCAAGCCACTGCTTTAGAATTCCAGAGGTAATAAGATCTTCAACTTGTTTCCTTAAAATATCATCTTGAAAAACAACGGCAAGTGTCGGACCAATGCCATCTATGTGGCTAGCAAAACCTTTATGTCGGATTGGTCCAGAAGCATCCAAGGCCATAACGACTTTGGCAACTAGTCTTGCATCATCAGCCCTGGGGCTAGATTGGATTGCCTGTGCGGTGCCAGCGGCCTTGTTCAGATTATTCAAAATAACCTCATCGTTAAGGCTTCGGCGGATCCAGGTATCAAAATCTTGTCCCCTAATGACGTCGCCAGCTATCGGCCAATTTAAACTCAAACCATGAGCAGCTGATCTAACGTTTTCATGTTCAAAGCCACCAATTGGTATTGGTCTAGCTGCTTTTGCAGGAAGCTTAACTTGTTTGGGTGTTAATCTTCGCCCACTTACCCACAACTGAACATCTGCCAGTGGCCATCTTTCGGCTAAATCGTCCGTTAGTAATCCTCGCAATAGCTCCATCATATTCATCTGAATACGATGGTTGCCTACAATATTTGCATAGGATCCGGTATTGATTCTATTTAACATAAAACTATACGGATCCTCTATTTGAGGAACTGGATTCCGACCAATTAAGAGACTCAAAAGTGTTACGCCCAGTGCAAAAAGGTCATCTGCCGGCGTTCCCACACCCCGCCCCATTTCTACTGCTAGGCCACACTCTAAACTCTCAAATATTAGCGGTTGATTATATCCAGGGGGAGCTGAAACACATTCCCCCAACATAATCAACCTAGCACTGTCATCACTATAAAAAAGATTAGACGGTCTGATATTTCGATGTGTTAAGCCTCGAGTTGCAAACTCTCGCAACGTAGCGACGGCCGGAGTTAGGAAACCAGTGATAATCTGATCATCAGTTAATGGAGTGATTACAGATTCCATAGTTTCAAAAACCCGACTACCGGCGGGTTTTTCAAAAATCAGAACCGGCTGTCGTCGACCTGAAGTTGCCCAATTCACCACGCCTGAATCTATGCATTTCACTAGAACGGTGCCTGGAAATCCGTCTAACGCAGTAATCTGATCCATTCGCATCGGTATACTCGGCTCGCAAATCATCGCCATTAAATCACCTTGAGGTTCTCCAAGATTCTTACATGCATAAGCCTTTCCAGAGGGCGAGTCATACCCAGCTAGTGGTACTGAATCGTCAATTTCAAATAATTCTTTTAGAATTACCGGTGCCACCAGTCTGTCTCCAAGAATAGTATTTCAACTAGCCACTAAAATTTTTCATACAAGTATCTCATGTGATGCTCAGTCGGTAAATGGATCTTTAACTAAAATAGTATCCTCACGTTCGGGACTAGTCGACAAGAGTGCAACCGGTGCCTCTATGAGCTCTTCTATCTGTCGTATATATTTTATTGCGTTTCCTGGGAGTTCAGACCAAGAGCGGGCTCCCCGCGTGCTTTCTGACCAACCTTCCAAGGTTCTATAAATGGGTTTGACTGCTGCTTGTTGACGGGTTCCACTTGGGAAATAATCTATTACTTCTCCATCAAGTTCATAAGAGTCACAAACTCTCAGTTCATCGAATCCATCTAGAACGTCCAATTTGGTAAGCGCTATTCCTGTTATTCCGGATGTTTTTATAGCCTGTCTAACCATAACGGCATCAAACCATCCACAACGACGTTTTCTCCCAGTAACAACTCCAAATTCATGACCGCGTTCACCAAGCGTTTGTCCTATCGCATCCGTAAGCTCACTTGGAAAAGGACCACTACCTACTCGTGTAGTATATGCTTTTGTAATACCGAGGACATACCCAATAGTAGTCGGACCAGTCCCTGATCCTGTTGCAGCCTGACCTGCGATAGTGTTCGAGGACGTGACATATGGATAAGTTCCATGATCTACATCAAGCATAACCCCTTGAGCTCCCTCAAATAAGATCCGCTTATCCATGTGGCGAAACTCATCTAACCGACGCCACACCGGTTGGGCGAACTTTAAAATATCGGGCGCTAAATTCTGGAGGTACTCATATGCTTTCTCAGCCGATGCTATTTCTTCACCAGCCTCCCTTAAGAAAATGTTATGATAAGAAAATTGCTCTTTAAGCTTCAATAGTAAATCATCTGGATTATTAAGATCAGAAACTCTAATAGCACGTCGGGCAACCTTATCCTCGTAGGCAGGACCAATCCCTCTCCCGGTAGTACCTATTTTCTTCTCCCCACGGATCACCTCCCGCGCTTTATCAATACGGCGATGAATATCGAGAATAAGAGATGCATTATCTGCTAGTATAAGAGACTCAGGTGATATATTTACGCCTTTGTCAGTAACTATCTTTATCTCATCTAGAAGTGCTTGAGGGTCAACCACCACACCCGAGCCAATCACTGACATTTTTTGGCGAACTATGCCCGAAGGCAACAAACTTAGTTTATATGTTTGATCGCCGACTACCAGAGTGTGTCCCGCATTATGGCCACCTTGAAAACGAACCACAACATCGGCTCTTTCAGATAACCAATCAACAATCTTGCCCTTACCTTCATCGCCCCATTGAGCTCCAATAACAACTACATTTCGCATCTATTTATCCTAGATAAAATTTCTATTTTTTAATTAAGGTGGCCTCGACTTGTCCATTCTTCAAAAAGTGGGAGCAACCTAGACGTTCTGCCTCTGTTCGTTCATCAATGATCTCTTCAAGCCCAATGACAGTTAACCAACCAGCCGCCTGGAAATCCATGATAATTTTTCTATTTGTGTTAACCGGAATTAATAATCTATTTTTTTTTGTTGGCTCATTCAAGGCCCTCAATAAAGTCTCTATGTATAGCGAGAACCCACAAGAACTCTGCGATGAGCCGTCTTCCAGCGAATAACGTCCCCCTCTGCCCAGCTCACCTCTAATCCCCCTAGAAAAGAAACTAAAACCAATACCATTATAGTATTCAAATCCGCGATTTTCTATTGGGTCTATGGTCACTTCCGCTATATCACTTTCAGACGATATTAACGAAGCTACATTCTCCAAACGGTCTATTATCTCTATCGCTTCAATCGGTAATGTCAGTTCGCGGAGTTTTTTTATACCGACCTCCCAAGCACCAACTGTAGTCATTATGTTACTCAGAAGAGTTGCGTTTTTACCCGAAAGACCTTCCACAGCTTTTATATCTTTTCGATCCAAAGCCCCCCTAAGCTCTAGTGAAGAAGCGGGGTCCAAGCCTGCTGATCTAAGAATCAATGGAATAAGTGCTGGTGCAGTTATATCGATAGAAATATTTTTTGTACCCAATCTTTTCAATGCATCAAGGGCGATTTGAATCACCTCTAGATCAGCTGTTACAGTGTTTGGGCCGATAAGTTCCGCTCCTACCTGAACTAATTCACGATCCGGGTTAAGATTATCTGGATAGACTCGAAGCACTTCCCCAGAATAACATAATCTAAGTGGACGTTCCAGATGGGCGAGCCGGGTAGTCGCTATGCGAGCCACTTGCACTGTCATATCCGCTCTGATTCCCATCATTTTTCCTGATGCTGGATCCATCAACCGGAAAGAGTTTTCTGTCATAGAAACTCCAGCACCATTAAACAGCGAATCTTCAAATTCAACCAATGGGGGTTTGATCCGCTCGTACCCGTAAGCCTCACACCGTTCTATGATAGAATGAACAATAAAAGATTCATGGGCCGCCATTGATGGGAGTTGGTCTTTAAAACCTGCAGGCAATAGGGCCCTGTGGGGCAACCTATTTTTTTTTTCGATAAGTGACAAAAGATAGCCCCTTCGACCAAAAATCTAATCCGTAATAATGTCCTACAGATTTTTTCATACGCCGGCAACAGCAGGGATTATTAATTCACTGTTGACGGATGAAAGTTTTAAGCCAAACTTTAAGTGTTATACTGTTTTTTTGAAATCTGGGTAAGCTGGAGAAAGTATGTGACCAATTGCGTTCATGACCATAGTCGATGGGGAAATGGAGATCAGATTGGAGCGGCAGGGCACTTTTTAACTCCAGAAAAGACACTTTCTGCACTAAAACAAGTAAAACAAGGTCGTATTATTGATCTCAGCCACACTATCGAAATGGGCGCTCCCTTTATGGCCCCTAACCAGACCCCTTACATAATTTCATCTTCTGCAACAGCCAAGAATAGTATGAAAATTCGAGAAGAAATGGGGGCAAAAAATAAAGTAGGCGCTAATTTAGAACGTATTGAGATGACAACCCACGTTGGTACACATATCGACTCACTTGGTCATTTTTCAATTGGAGAACATCTTTATGGTGGTCACACAATTGAGGATAGTGTTGGTGACTGGGGACTTCTTAATTTGGGAATAGAGAATGTCCCACCAATAATTACGAGGGGCATTTGTTTGGACATATCAGGGCTGGATGGAGGAGATCATCTCGAAGCTGGACGTGCGGTCACTACCGACGATTTGAAGAGAGTATACGATACTGCCAAAATAAACCCACAAAAAGGAGATATGGTTTGCTTGAACACTGGGTGGGGTAAGTATTTCATGTCAAATAATGAGAAATATTTGGCTGGCGAGCCTGGCCTAGATTTAAACGCAGCCCAGTGGCTTACAAAACACGATACCATCGCCATCGGAGCTGATAATATGGCGGTAGAGGTGCTTCCAGGCACCAATCACCCCGAGATAATGATGCCGGTTCATCAGCATTGCTTGGCTGAGGCAGGTGTTCATCTTGTTGAAAATTTAAACTTATCCGAGTTAACTAAGACCGGGATTTCTGAGTTCTGTATAATAATCCTTCCAATAAAATTGAAAGGGGCCACTGGCTGCCCCGTACGACCAATAGCTGTCATTTAAGACCTAGCTTCTAGGCAGGAAATCGTATTGCATTTACTCTTACAACCTGAGGCAAAGCACGAACAGCAGATAATACTTCGTCATTAATATCACCTTCTATCTCTACGAGCGCCAGAGCCTCGCCACCGCTATCGCGACGTCCCAAATGAAAAGTAGCGATATTTATTCCCTCATTTCCCAATAGAGTTCCTAACGCTCCTATAAAACCAGGCTTATCGTAATTCCTTATATAGAGCATTCTCTTCGCAAACTCTGCCTCCACCTTAATACCTTGTATATCGATAAGACGCGGTTCTGTTCCAGCAAATAAAGTACCTGCAATCACTCGAGTACGGGTTTGCCCCTCTACCGTCAATCTGAGTAGTGTTTGGTAGTCACAAGGTCTTTCATGGCGGACCGTGCTGAAAGAAATCCCCCTATCCTTTGCTATTATTGGGGCGCTAACCATGTTAACGGTATCCATGTTTGGTTTAAGAAGACCAGATAAAGCAGCTGAAACTATAGGTGCACCGTTTAGCGAAGACGCCAAACCTTCGAACTCTATGTTCACCGATTTTATGGCATCATCGCCCACTTGGCCGACAAAACTTCCAAGAAACTCAGCTAACCTCATGTAAGGTTTCAGAATAGGCGCCTCTTCTGCCGAAACCGCTGGCATGTTAAGTGCATTAGAGATTGCTCCAGTTAAAAGATAATCCGACATTTGGTCCGCTATCTGAAGTGCAACTTTTTCCTGTGCTTCGATGGTAGCTGCCCCTAAGTGAGGGGTTGCAATTAGACCAGGAACACCAAAAAGTATATTTTCCTTAGCAGGCTCAGAAGCGAAAACATCGAGAGCGGCACCCGCAACATGTCCATTTTCAAGCGCAACCTTTAAATCAGTTTCTACAATGAGACCTCCGCGTGCGCAGTTTATAATCCTAACACCTTTTTTCATCTTCATTATTGAATCTGCATTAACCAAACCTTTGGTTGTTTCGGTCAACGGGGTGTGGAGAGTAATAAAGTCCGACTCACTAAATAGTGTTTCTTCATCGACTTTACGAACCCCTAATTCTGTAGCTCTCTCTTCTGTTAAATATGGGTCGAATGCTAAGACTCGCATCTTAAGACCCTGTGCTCTATCGGCAACAATTGAACCAATATTGCCACAGCCAACTAGCCCCAAATTTTTCCCAGTAAGTTCCGTTCCCATAAACCTAGACTTTTCCCATTTTCCCGCCTGGGTTGATCTATCCGCTGTTGTAATTTCGCGTGCAAGACTGCAAATCATTGAAATAGCATGTTCAGCTGTCGTCACAGCATTTCCGAAAGGTGTATTCATCACAACAACACCAGCTGCTGATGCCGCGTCTACAGCAATGTTGTCAACACCTATGCCGGCACGTCCAACGACTTTTAAGTTTTTTGCCCTAGCGATAACTTCCGCTGTCACCTTTGTTGCCGAACGTATGGCCAGTCCGTCATAGCCTTCAATTTCCGATAGCAGCTGTTCATGGGTTAACCCTATTTTTCTATCTACTTCTAATCCTCTAGATTCAAAAATCTCTGTAGCATTCGGACTTAATTCGTCACTTATTAAAACACGAGGCATAAAGTTTTTCCTTTGATATTTTACCTAGTACGAGGATTTGACTTCCTCGTAGGCCCAATCAAGCCACGGCAATAAAGCCGAAATGTCATCTACCTCAACCGTTGCGCCACCCCAAATGCGTAACCCGGGAGGGGCATCACGGTAACCATTGATATCGAAAGCTGCCGAATTTTCTTCTAAAATAGACTCAATTTTCTTAGGGACAGCAACCTGATCTTTTTTTCCCAAGGATTGGAACCAGGGGTCCACTATCTTCAAGCAAATAGACGTATTGGATCTGGTATCTGGAAATTCTGCTAAAAAATCTGCCCAGTAACTATCCTTAACCCAATGTTCAATGATCGATAGATTATTATTACTTCTTTGAATGGAGACCTCAATACCACCTATCTCTTTGATCCAGGTTAAAGCGTCCAACGTATCTTCTACGCAAATCATTGAGGGCGTGTTAATTGTCGCACCTTTAAAAATTTCCTTATTTAGCGACCCTTTTGATTTTAATCTAAAAATCTTTGGAATTGGCCATTCTGGCGTGTAAGTTTCTAATCGCTTTATCGCCCTCGGGCCTAGGATAAGCATGCCATGGGCACCTTCCCCACCGAGTACTTTTTGCCAAGAGAAGGTGGCAACATCAATCTTATGCCAGGGGATTTGTTGCGAAAAAACCGCACTAGTGGCATCACAGATCGTTAATCCCTGCCTATCAGAAGGAATCCAATTCCCGTTAGGAACTCTTACGCCCGATGTCGTCCCATTCCACGTAAATACCACATCATGAGAAAAATCAATCAAACTTAAGTCAGGGATAGCACCGTAATCTGCAGCGAATACTCGCGATTCTTTCAATTTGAGCTGCTTTGTAGCATCCGCCACCCACTCATTGCCAAAACTTTCCCATGCTAGGAGGTCCACTGGTCTTTCACCAAGCAAAGACCACATGGCCATTTCAATGGCACCTGTGTCAGATGCAGGAACTATTCCTAAAAGCCTGTCCTTTGGGAGTTCTAATATCTCACGAGTTAAATTTATAACATCGCTTAACTTTTTTTTCGCTGCAGTCGATCTATGCGATCGCCCAACACAAGCTCCGTTCAAAACCGCGGGGGTCCAACCCGGCCGTTTAGCACACGGACCAGACGAAAAAAAGGGGTTCCGCGGCAAAGCCGTTGGTTTCATTGTATGTTCCTTCGAATTATACACCACTTGGTGGGAAGTGGTCGCCCGCTAAGATACCTATGCTCATCGCACAATAAGTCAATTATTTTTTTCATATAATATGGCGGTTTCTTTCATTTAATCTATGAGCTTAGAACCGCATAACTGCTCGGGAAAAGGAATAAATTAGCTATTATCGAAACGACATTTATTGGCATGGATATTGCTTGTGTTTTGCAGGTGGAAAGATTACTTGGAGCACAAAATGTCGGACGTTTATGCTAATAAATATAAAGGGATAAAAGTCGATACAAAATCATCGCTGAGCGAAGCGGGCGATATCTCTGGCGTCAGTCATTTGGACTTTGCGCATTCTGATAAGGACGCGCCGAAAACAAATAAAAATGGGTTAGTCGCCAATCAAAGATTAATGAAATCCCTTCCAGATGAAATACAGTTAGCCGTTTCTGAGTGGGCCCTTCAATTGAAACATGTACCCTGGAAATTGAGGCGGCGCGCGATAAAACGATTCTCTGAGTCATTCGCAGATAATTTTTTGAATATCATGCCTGAATTGAGTGATGAGGAGTGCGAGAGCCTAGCCCTTTTAGGGCTTACCTGCCTTCTGGAGGAATTAGATACCGGAGCCCCTGTAACAAATCAACATCAAGCAAAATGCTACCTTGAGAGCTTTCACGACTATCACAAATCGTTAGGGGAAGCTTTTTTGATGACGCGAGAAAAAGACAATAGTTCGCTGCATTAGCAGCCTATAAATCAATGCGATTTGTCAACTATTCGGCGATAGATTACTCTTGGTCATCGGGGGGACTTTTTGTTACATACTGGTCAATTGAGCCAAAAATCGATTTACCCTCGTCATCTTGAACATCCAACTCAATTCGATCGCCATATTGCATGAATGGCGTTTCTGGAACTCCATTATTTATTGTTTCAATCATCCGTATCTCAGCAATACACGAATAACCATGCCTTTGATCTGCGTTCGATACTGTTCCAGAACCAATTATTGTGCCCGCCCCCAATGGTCTTGTTTTCGCCGCATGCGCTACCAGCGAGGAAAAATCAAAGGTCATATCCACTCCCGCATTGACCCATCCAATTTTACGCCGATTTAAATATACCAACAAGGGTAAATGTAATTTTCCATCACGCCAATATTTTCCTAACGAGTTGACGGTGACAGCGACAGGAGCGAATGAGGTAGGCGGTTTTCCATGGACAAAACCAAAACCTTTTCCTAATTCTGCGGGGATCAGATTACGCAGACTTATATCGTTTAAAAGCATAAGAAACTTAATATGCTTTAATGCTTGCTGCGGGCTCACTCCCAAGGGCACATCATCAACAATAACTGCTAGCTCTCCTTCAAAATCTACCCCCCAGCTTTCGTCTTCTATATATATCGGATCTGTAGCCCCTAAAAAGCTATCCGATCCACCCTGATACATAAGTGGGTCCATCCAAAAACTATCTGGCATCGAAGCTCCTCTAGCCCTCCGCACCAACTCCACGTGGTTCACATAGGCAGACCCGTCTAGCCATTGATAAGCTCGAGGCAGCGGTGCCGCCATTAAATTAGGATCATATGGCATACTATCCGACATAGTCTCGCTATTGAAACATCTATTAATTTCCATAAGTTGGGGTTCAATCTTCGTCCAGTTTTCTATCGCTGATTGAAAGGTCGGGGCCACATCTCTGACAGACTTTATTTTTGTCAGATCCTCACTAACCAAAGCCAGAGTGCCGTCCCTACCAACTCCCTTTAGTGATCCCAGTTTCACAGCGACACCTTTTAACTCTCTTTCCAAGAATTCACGTAGTCAAGGTTTTCCACGCAAGACGGTAGCTCAGAGACCTCTAATGCATCTCGCGTGTCAATCATAACTGCATACTCATCTGTAGCAGGTTTTGTGGCTTTAAGCATATTTTTCAAAGCTTTCGGATGAGGGCCATGGGTAAATCCACTCGGATGAAAAGTCATCATCCCTGCCTCTATATTATCACGGCTAAAAAAATCACCAGCGTGGTAGAATAGCACCTCATCATAATCATCGTTATTATGGAAAAATGGAACTTTTAAAGCTCCTGGGTCTTGTTCAAATGGTCGCGGACAAAACGTACACACAACAAAGCGATCCGCAACAAATGTTGTGTGGGCAGACGGAGGCAAATGGTATCTGTGGCTCATTATAGGCCGGAAATGTCGTATATTTATTTTAACCGGCATCAAGTCACCATGCCAGCCCAGCGCATCCAGGGGGTTATAGGGATAAGTAACAGTTGAAGTAGCATTCCGACGCTTAATCAAAACTGTCCAATTTTCTACATTACCCGTTTTTGTCTGTTGACTAAGAAATCGCTCATTAATTACTGGCGTATCTAACATTGCAGGATCGAAAAAGGCATGGTTCCCTATTAATCCCTTATCCGGAAGACCAAAGCTCGAATTAGTTGCCTCTATCATTAAAATCTCAGCACGACCTGAGAACTCTGTTCTCCACATAGTTCCTCGAGGCAGAAGAATATAGTCTCCTTTTTCAATGTCTAAACAGCCAAAGTCACAATAAAGTTGGCCATTACCACTATGTATAAAGAGAAGCTCATCACCGTCACCATTTCTAACTAAATGATCCATACAGCCTTCCGAGGCAGCCCAATTGACCCTGCAATGTGCATTAGACAAGATATTATTATTAACCCAGTTACCCGAACTACCTTTTGGCAACTGGTTCAAATCAAAAGCCCTAGGCTTCAAAGGACCATCCCAATCTATCCATCCAGTTGGCGGATGCTTATGATGAATGAGAGCCGAAGGTCCATAAAACCCCTCCTTGCCTATTTCCCTCTCAAAAGTTCCCTCGGGTAAATCTGCGTGGGCTTGACGAGAAGCAACACCCTCCACTTTTGAAAGATTTATGAATCTTTTCATAATCAACACCTAGCAAATAACAAAGTTAGCCTAGCAACGATTTAGTATTTAATTTTTCTTCTATGAATCGAAAATATCAGAAGAATGCCGCATCCTATTTAGATTTTCTTTAGTTATCAGCCAAGCGTCAACAAGTTTCTAATGGGCAGTTCAGCTTTAAAGAAAAAACAAATATTCAAATTTTACCGTGGCAGTGTTTAAACTTTTTACCACTCCCACAAGGGCATAGAGCATTTCTCGGAACTTTTCCCCAAGTAGCCGGATTATTTGGATCAATATTGCCCCTTGATTTTTTTACCATCGGGCGCGAGCCGTTATTATCGAGATTAGGTTCAACTTGAGAGTCTGATCTTTCATATTCAGCAGCGACGTCATTATTGCTGCCTGATTGGGGAGTCTGCTCTACTTGAATCTCAAGGTTAGCAAGAGCGCCCGTTACTACTTTTCTCACATTTATGAGCATAGCGTCAAAGAGATTGAATGCTTCCCGCTTATACTCATTCAGCGGATCCCTTTGGGCATATGCTCTAAGATTTATTCCTTGCCTGAGATGATCTAAGTATAACAAGTGTTCTTTCCATTGTTGATCTAGTATTTGGAGCAGAATACTCTTTTCTGCCATTCTGAAAAGTTCCACCCCATAATTTGCGGATTTCTCTGCCATTTTTCTATTTGAGTGATCTTTTAACCGGTCAAGAATTTCTTGATCTGCAATTCCCTCTTCTTTGACCCAATCCGATATCGCAACATTTAACGCCAACGTATCCTGTGTTTCATTATTTAAAGTACTGACATCCCATTGATCCAAGTATGAGCCTGCTGGAATTGTTTCGCCTATCAGTGATTCTATATATTCATGACGCATATCACTAACAGTTTCATTGACATCATCAGCCCGCATGATATCCCTTCGTTGCTCATAAATAACTCGTCGTTGATCGTTCATTACGTCGTCGTACTTTAAAAGCTGCTTTCGTATTTCAAAGTTACGGGCTTCGACCTTTTGTTGGGCTTTTTCTAATGCCTTATTAATCCAGGGATGAACAATCGCCTCACCCTCCTCCAGACCCAACTTCTTAAGCATTCCGTCCATGCGTTCAGAACCAAATATACGCATCAAGTCGTCTTCAAGTGAAAGAAAGAATTTAGAAGTACCAGGATCCCCTTGACGTCCGGACCTCCCTCTTAACTGATTATCAATTCGCCGGCTTTCGTGTCTTTCTGTTCCTATTACGTACAAACCATTAGCAGCAATAACGTCATTCTTTTTTGCTTCAACTTCTGCTCGTATTTTGGCTTCCTTAGATTCGTCAACCCCTCTAATTTCATTGGCCATGCACATATCAACATGACCACCAAGCTGAATATCGGTCCCGCGTCCTGCCATATTCGTTGCTATTGTGACTGTTCCTGGTACTCCAGCCTGAGCTATTATTTGCGCCTCTTGCTCATGAAAGCGAGCATTCAGAACCTGATGCTCTATCTTTTTCTTTTTGAGCAAATCCGATAAAGTCTCTGATTTTTCAATAGAGACCGTTCCCACAAGGGCAGGTTGACCTCGAGCCTGACAATCTATGATCAAATCAATAATCGCAGACCATTTTTCTTTCTCAGTTCTATAAATTTCGTCATCTTCGTCCACCCTATTGACCAGCGTATTTGTCGGCATTTCAACAACATCAAGAGAATAAATCTCCGCAAACTCTGATGCTTCTGTCATAGCCGTTCCGGTCATACCAGCCAACTTTGGAAACAATCGAAAATAATTTTGAAAGGTTATAGATGCTAAAGTCTGGTTCTCATTTTGAATTGTTACGCCTTCACGAGCCTCAAGGGCTTGGTGTAACCCCTCGGAAAACCGTCTTCCTTCCATTGCTCTTCCGGTAAACTCATCGATAATCACTATCATATCGTTACGAACAATATAATCGACGTCGCGCGTAAAAAGCTTGTGGGCTCTTAATGCCTGGTTTACATGGTGGACAGCTGAGATATTGTGAATATCATACATACCCCCATCTGATACAATACCGCGCTCAAGCAGAAGCTCCTCAATCCTCTCAGTACCAGCCTCGGTCAGCATAACTGTTCTTTGCTTCTCATCTTTTTCAAAGTCAGCCTCTGTTAGTTCGGGGATTAACCCATTTATGTCTCGGTACATTTCAGAACTATCTTCTGCAGGGCCTGATATTATCAAAGGCGTTCGAGCTTCGTCGATCAAAATAGAGTCCACCTCATCCACGATGGCGAATTCAAACTCTCTTTGACACATATCATCTAGCCGAAACTTCATATTGTCGCGCAAGTAATCAAAGCCAAATTCATTATTCGTTCCGTAGGTAACATCAGCTGCGTAAGCACTTTGTCTCTCTTCATCTGATAGATCTTGGACTATCACTCCAACGGTTAACCCTAGAAATTCATATATCTCTCCCATCCAAGACGAGTCCCGGCGGGCCAGATAATCGTTCACCGTTACAACATGCACCCCATTACCTTTTAGCGCATTTAAATAAACGGGCAGTGTGGCAACTAAGGTTTTCCCTTCACCCGTTTTCATCTCAGCAATTTTGCCCTCATGAAGCACTATTCCACCCAATAACTGAACATCAAAATGTCTTTGGTTCAAGGTCCGTTTGGCAGCTTCACGAACCGTTGCAAACGCTTCAACTAGCAAGTCATCTAGAGTTTCTCCATCAGCCATCCGGTTTTTGAACCAGTTAGTTCGCTCTTTTAGGGCCTCATCATCTAGTCCCTGCAAACTCGGCTCAAGCGCGTTTATAGCGTCCACCCGTGCCTGCATTTTTTTCAGAACCCGGTCGTTTTCAGATCCAAAAAATGCCTTTGCGATTGCGCCTAACATGGAGGCTCCTAATCTACCTAAAATAAGGGTCTTTAAAACAATACGCTTTAAGTATGTCAGAAATAAGAGTTAGGAAGCCGCCTGTCAATGCAACTCGCTACATGAAAAAACGTGATGTTGGTGTAACGCAATCATCATGTTTATGCGGTCATCATGGAAAAAGAAATTTAATCTAGTTTCAATTGAGTCATATTGCGGCCAGTATATCAATCTGATATCGATTATTTTCATAGTTCGGTAATACTACCATAGTAACTAAAATCCTCAAAAAAGGTGTCCCATGACAAGTATTATGAAACTTTTCTTTTTAAAATCACTCGTTCTTTTTGGGGCATTCCATCTATTACTGGTCATACCCTCCAGCAACGCGGAAACAAAACTGAAACCATTAGAGAAAATGGAAACTAAAATTGTTGCAACAGTGGACGGAAAACCTATTTTCCTCTCTGAGATCATAGGAATGGCCCAAAGGTTGCCCGAGCAATACCGGAAAATGTCGCTCGAAGCTGTTTACCCATCTCTTTTGACACGGGCAATTGATTCAAAATTAGTTACATTAGAGGGCAGACGGGCTGGATTTTCCAAAGATCCAGACGTAAAAAAGCGGCTCCTCGACGTGGAGGATCAAATAATATCGGAAATATTTTTGACAAAAACTATTGGTTCTCAGGTAACCGAGGAGGCGCTTCAAAAAATTTACTCTGAGACTAAATCTGAAATGGCTAGCGGGGATCAAATAAAAGCTCGGCACATATTACTAGATAGCGAAGAAAAAGCTATGGAGATAATCAAAAAATTGCAAGCGGGTGGGGAATTTGCAAAATTAGCGTCTGAATATTCGACTGGACCATCGGCTGCATCGGGAGGTGATTTAGGTTGGTTTGGAGAAGGACAAATGGTTCCAGAATTCTCGAAGGCAGCCTTTGCCCTCAATCCAGGCGATATTGTTACTAAACCAGTCAAAACTCAATTTGGATGGCACATAATTTTGGTTGAAGATAGAAAAGATTCTGCTCCCCCTTCTTTCGATGAGGCAAAAGAACAATTAGCATCAACCATGAGTCAAAAGTTATTGAAAGAGCTGATCGAAACCCTCCGAACTAAAGCAAAAATTGTACGTTTTCAGGCTGATGGAACTCCAATCAAGGATAACTGAGGATAATGATTAATGGATCTTGAAATATCTCCGCTTGCGCCAAAGTCGTTCCCGCAAATGCCGTTTGTAAATGGCGTCAGAATGGCAACCGCAAAAACAGGAACTAAATACAAAGGAAGGTCAGATCTACTATTAATTGATCTAGTATCTGGGACCTCTGTCGCCGGCGTATTAACCAAGTCAACAGCACCGGGGCATCCAGTTATTTGGTGTAGAGATAAATTACAAAAAGGAAAAGCACGTGGGCTTGTGGTAAATGCTGGAAACGCGAATGTTTTCAATGGAAAAAGCGGCATGCAAGCCGTGGAAACCATCGCAAAATCAGTTGGTACTTTGCTTCACTGTGCAAAAAACGAAGTTTATGTAGCATCAACGGGGGTAATCGGTGAAAAGCTCGATCCAACAAAAATTACAGAAAAAATTGCAATCCTTAAAGATGATTTAAAAAATCAGAATTGGGAGGATGCAGCAATAGCCATAACCACTACAGATACGTTTCCCAAAGGCTCTCATCGGGTAATTAAAGTCGGTAAAACAATGGTGAATTTAGTTGGGATCGCAAAAGGTTCAGGGATGATTGCTCCAGATATGGCAACCATGCTGGGCTTTATATTCACGGATGCACAAATCCCCGCTCAAATATTACAAAAACTATTAAATAGAAACGTGAAATCTACCTTTAATTCGATAACCGTTGATGGCGACACTTCCACGAGCGATACCTTACTTCTTTTCGCTACTGGCGTCGCGGAGCATCCTATTCCCTCCAACGATCACGACCCTATTCTAAAAGAATTTGAAATAGGCCTAAATGAGGTCATGCTTGATTTAGCTACGCAAATTGTTCGAGATGGTGAGGGAGCTCAAAAACTTATAAAAATAAATGTTAGCGGAGCAAGCTCATCAATATCAGCTAGGCGTATTGGTTTGTCTATCGCTAATTCCCCGCTTGTTAAGACTGCCATAGCAGGAGAGGACGCAAATTGGGGACGTGTAGTCATGGCCGTGGGTAAATCTGGTGAGAAAGCAGACCGAGATAAGATGGGCGTCTGGTTCGGCGGCATAAAAATCGCGGAAAATGGTGGGTTGGTGGATAATTATGATGAAAGACCAGTAGCAAAACATATGCAAGCCCATGAAGTCATAATTGATGTAGATGTTGGAGTGGGTCGCGGCACTGCCACCGTCTGGACTTGCGATTTAACCCACGGATATATCAATATCAACGCCGATTACAGAAGTTAAATTAATGTTGGTCAAAACGGATAACCCACCACTAGTTTTAGTTTCTGCCTGCGCATTGCTGGACGGAGATGGCAGAATTCTTATTGCACAAAGGCCCAAAGGAAAAAGTATGGCCGGACTCTGGGAGTTTCCGGGAGGAAAACTCGAAGTTGGAGAAAGTCCCGAACAAGCGTTAATTAGAGAATTAAAAGAGGAGCTCGCGATAGAAACTGAGGCCAGCTGCTTTGCTCCTTTCACATTCACAAGCCATAGATACGAAGAATTCAATTTACTTTTGGCTTTATTTTTATGTCGGAAATGGACTGGCATAGTTACACCGTTGGAATCCCAGGTTATTAAATGGGTAAAACCAAAATCACTTAAAAACTTTGACATGCCGCCGGCTGATAAACCGCTTATAGCAATGTTAAGGGATTTTTTATGATTGATTAAATATTTAGTTTGAACTGCCATTGAAATAAAAAGGAGAAATCAAATGACTGCAGATCCAGTTCAATTGGAAATTGAAAATGGAGTGGCGACTGTTAGACTCAATCAACCTGAAGTACGAAATGCCTTAACCCACGAATTAAGAACTGCTTTTCGAGATGTAGTTGGCTCTCTAGAATTTAATGAAGATGTGCGTTGTGTTGTTATAACTGGTGCTGGAAACCATTTCATGGCTGGTGGTGATATACGGGCAATGGTTGAGCGTTTAAAAGTAGATAAAATTGAACGCCGTAAATTAATCCTCGAGGGTATTCACCTCCTTCATTTGCCTCTATTTGCTATACGCCGGATGGGTAAACCAGTCATAGCGAGCATACGAGGCGCAGCTGCGGGATTTGGCGTCGGATTGGTGGCTGCATGCGATCTGGCTATTGCCGCTGATGATGCATTCTTCACACTGGCTTATTGTCATATTGGCGCTAGCCCTGATGGAGGTTCCTCATACTTCCTTGGACGAACATTAGGCATGAAACATCAGATGGAATTAGCGCTGCTCGGAGACCGGTTTGGGGCAGAGCGTGCTAAGGAGTTGGGGATAGTTAATTGGACGGTCCCCAGCAGTGAATTGGAAACAGAAACAAAAACTCTAGCCACTCGTTTGGCTAATGGCCCTACGAAGGCATATGCAAATTCAAAACGTTTATTTAATCAAACAAACCACCTCTCTATGGAGTCTCAGTTGCAGATGGAAGCAGAGAGGATGGCTGACAGTATGTTAACCTCAGATCATGCAGAGGGTATAACAGCATTCATGGAGAAACGAAATCCTGTATTTAGCGGAAACTGATCAACAAAGATATGATTTCATCCGCAACTGAGAAAGTAATAAAAACAGCCTAAATGTTTAGGCTGTTTTTGCAGGCCTTTTAACCGCAACAAGCTTCTGAGTTATGGATTCCTTACCTTCGTTTGAATATCCCTCCTTAAAGGATATTAGTCGCATTGATGGGCGAACAAGATCTATTAATTCCTCAGGTTCGAGCAAATAATTCGAATTGTTCGGCTTCCCATAAATTTCGTTACCCTTTGAAAACGTCTCATAGATTAGAACGCCGCCTTCATCGATGATCGATAATAAATCGGGGAAAATTGGTCGATAGAGATAATTAGTAACAACCACAGCATCGAATGAACAAGGCAAAAAATCCCAGCTCACACCAGCTTCCAAATCATGTTTAATTACCTGTGATCTAAACGCTTCAGGAACCCAGTGCAACTGTGAGGTGTCTCGATCTAGAAAGACTACGTTGAACCCTTTTTCAAGCAAGAATCTCCCATGGCGACCAGACCCACACGCCAAATCTAAAACCACTCCTTTTTTCTTTATATGATTATAATTTTCTGACACCCAATTTGAAATAACCATTTTATGTTGCTAGCACCCCATTGAAAAGGTTGATTGTAAACGCTATTTCTAGTATGCCGAACCAATTATATCGACAGCATACATCGGTAATAACATTGAAAAAACAATCAATTTTACGTACCTTTAATAAAAGATTAGGTAGGGTGTTAATACGCAAGAACGATAGATATTGAGAGAACACTAATGATCTTATATCAACTACAGTGTGAGAAAGAACATAGCTTCGAAGCTTGGTTTAAAGACAGTCAAGCTTTTGACAAACAATCAAAACGTAGATTACTGTCATGCCCAACCTGCGGGTCATCCAAGATAACAAAAGCATTGATGGCCCCCCGCATTGGAAAATCTGGAAGCGATAACCACACTCAAGCAATTCAACCTGCGCCAGCAGGGTCAAGTTTGAAATTAACTCCGGCAGCTGTCGAGTTGAAACGGAAATTAAGGGAGTTGCAAAGTCATATATCAAAGGAGTGTGATTATGTTGGAAGCGATTTTGCTGAGGAAGCGAGAAAGATACATTATGGCGAAGTGACCCCGCATGGTATTTATGGAGAGGCCACTACTGAGGATGCCAAAGAATTGGTCGATGAAGGTATAGAGTTCAGTTCCATACCGTGGCTGCCGGAGGAGAACGCCTAATCATCATTTATATTGTTGTGGACTCAAAATAGGTAGCAGCAATTGCATAGTTCATTGAAAGATCGTCTGAAAGAACAAACCGATCACTTTTTATTTTATAAGTCATGCCTTTGATGAAATCTACCCGAAAGCCATCTGATGCCAATAAAGTTTCAAGTTCCTGTGGATTCAAAAACTTCTTCCATTCATGAGTTCCAACGGGAATAATCTTTGTTAAATATTCAGCGGCAACCTTTGCTATCAAAAATGATTTTAAGGACCTACTTAAGGTTGTAAGAATTATCTTACCTTTTGGTAGCACTAATTTTTTTAATCCCTTTATGAAGTCATTTGGGTCTTGGACATGCTCTATGACTTCCGAAGCTATTACTAGATCATATAATTTCTTTTGCTCTATGAGGCTATCAATGGTCCCAACTAGATAATTGATTTCGAGATTAGATTTCCTTGAATGAAGTCGAGCAGATTGAATGGCCGTTTCAGATGCATCTATACCTGTTATGCTTGCCCCTAATCTTTTCAGCGGTTCGGACAATATTCCTCCCCCGCATCCAACATCTATAATATTTAGATTTTTGAGCGGCCGTTCTTCATCGGTTGAATATTCTTGTCCATCATTTACAGCTTTGAGTATGAATTCTATTCTTATTGGTGTGATGCGATGTAAGGGGGCAAATGCTCCATTTTCCTTCCACCATTCCCCAGATAGCTTTGAAAAACGCTTTATTTCTTCTTCATCGCTGTTTAAAATGTATTCTTCCATTGTCTACTTAAACCAATTTCTTAAAGTATGAACACTATCTCACTTACTTTATATATATACCTAGATTAATCATATGAGAATCGCTTTTGCATAAAACCATGAAACGGAAACTAGAAGTTTGGAAATTGAAAATAAAATGCCGATAATTGTCCAAAAATTTGGAGGAACATCCGTTGCTGATATTGAACATATCCACAATGTGGCCCAAAAGGTCAAAAATGAAGTAGATTTGGGAAACCAGGTTGTTGTGATAGTGTCAGCGATGGCCGGTGTAACCAATCAATTAATTAACTGGGCAAATACTGCAGTTTCTGATCACGATGGCCGAGAATACGATGTAATAGTCTCTACCGGAGAACAAGTGACTAGCGGGCTTCTTGCATTGTGCCTCCAAAATATCAATATCGAAGCCCGCTCATGGATGAGCTGGCAAGTACCCTTTAAAACAGATAACAATTACAGTAAAGCTCGTATTATGGATATTGGAACAACGGCAATCAAGAATTCATTGAATTCCGGCGTTGTCGCCATAATACCAGGCTTTCAAGGAGTAAGTTCTGAAAATAGAATTACAACTCTAGGGAGAGGCGGCTCTGACACCACCGCGGTGGCTTTGGCGGCGGCTCTAGCGGCCCAAAGATGCGATATTTACACCGATGTCAATGGTGTTTACACAACCGACCCAAGGATCGTATCAGGCGCCCAAAAAATTGAGAAAATAACATACGAAGAGATGTTAGAGATGGCTTCTCAAGGAGCCAAAGTACTGCAAACGAGATCAGTTGCCCTTGCAATGCGATACAACGTGCGCCTGCAAGTTAGATCAAGTTTTGAAGACGTGCCAGGCACATTAGTAGTGAATGAGGATGAGATTGTGGAAAAAGAAACTATAACAGGAATAGCCTATAGTCTTGAGGAGGCTAAGATAACACTCAGAGGTGTTAAAGACAGACCAGGTGTAGCCGGTCGTATTTTTGGCTCACTTGCTGACGCATCTGTTAATGTAGATATGATTGTCCAAAATGTATCTGAGAATGGAGAAACAACCGACTTGACATTCACCGTAGGTAAAATCGACCTAAATAACGCCGCAGAAGTTTTAGGGGAATTAAAGGATGAAATTGAATTTGCCAATGTCACAACTAATCCAAACGTATCAAAAATTTCTGTTGTAGGAGTTGGCATGAGAAGCCAACCGGGGGTAGCTAAAACGATGTTCACTACACTGGCCGATAAGGGGATAAATATTCAAGTGATATCGACATCTGAAATAAAGGTGAGTGTATTAATAGCATCTGATTACACTGAACTTGCTGTGCGGGCCCTTCATTCAATTTTTGAATTAGATAATCCATCTCAGTTAGAGAGTTAATACACTAGAATTACTAATAACCTTATTCAATGGAATATTTAATAACCTATGGCCGACCTGCATCTCTTTTGAAAATTTATTTCATTTTTAAAAAATTAAGATAAAAAATGGCGGTTAATTAATGTAATTTAACCGAAAACGTATCTTGAAATATTGTCTTTAGAATTAAAGTCTAATATTTATTTATAGTATCTATCAGTATTCGACTAACAAAACCATATGAGATTTGTCTGTAAGCTATGAAAATCGAGCAAAAATTCTCGAAGTTGTTTGGCAGAAAAGTGGTGGTGCCGATAAAACTAAAAAGCCAAATAAGTAAATCAAATGAAATTGCAGCAAATACATCGGAACTACTTTTTGGTGAAGCGCTTCAAGAAGCCAGGAACAAATCCAACCAGAGTTTAAGTCAAGTATCTAGCATGCTGAGAATCCGCCATGAGTATTTAAAAGCCATCGAAAACGGCACACCTGGTGATATACCTGGAGCAACTTATGCGATTGGTTTTATAAAAAGTTATTCTAATTACCTTGGAATTGATCCTAAGGGCTACATTAACTCACTTAAAACTAAAGTGCAAAATCCCGAATTAAAAAATTCCAATGTCTTTCCATCTGCTGCACCAGAGGGTAAGATACCCAATTTGATGGTCATTTTTACCACCGTCTTAATGACCGGTGGAATTGTTTTAATTTGGAATAACCTCCAAAAAACATCTACCGATACGTCCAACCAACATCATGTAATAAAGTCCCAAATCAATACAATAGGAGCGGGAGACGAACAGGAGAACCAAAACAGCGACTCAAAAAGTTCGACGCAGAAACAGGCTCCAGAGAAACAGTCATTACAAAATGGTGAAAAGATCGTTATTTCGAAAACAACACCAGAAAACAATCTCAAAAATACAAAATATAAATCGGTAAACCCGATAGAAAAAAAAGGCATTGAGCCTACTAATCTTCAGAGCGAAAGAACAAAAAGAACGAAAAAGAAAAGCCCGAAAACTGCCTCGATCAAATCTAGTTCCCTACAGGAGACTACTAACCAATTTCAGGCGACGGCGAAAACGGATGTAGTAAACGTGAAACGTTTGAAAGTATCGAATGACCCTTCAGCTTTAGCATTATCTAATTTCACCATCCAGGCAACTGCAGACAGTTGGATTCAGATCAAAGCATTAGACTCAAATATTCTTTTAAGTCGTATATTGAAAACACACGAAATATATAACGTTCCCAACCGAAACGACCTGCTTCTTAGCACCGGTAATATTGGGGCTCTTGTTATCAGAATTAATGGCAAGGAAATCCCAAAATATGTAAGTTCAATGAGGGTTGCAAAAGATATTGCACTCACGAAGGAAAACTTACTTAAAACGTCCGATAGCAACTGAGATATTTGGATAAGTCATGAATACCAGACCATATAGAGACATAATCGCAAAGAAAACCCGCCAGATCATGGTAGGTTCAGTTCCAGTAGGAGGTGATGCACCTATATCGGTACAAACAATGACTAATACACTCACTACTGATGCGAAATCTACAATAGCACAGATACAAGAATGCGCAGCTGCCGGGGCAGACTTAATAAG
>PAQA01000056.1 GCA_002709155.1 Rhodospirillaceae bacterium | reverse complement strand
GTGGAGGGTCAGATCCAAGGTGGTGTTGTTCAGGGCATAGGTTGGGCGCTGAACGAGGAGTACATCTACAATAAAAATGGCAAGTTAGATAATGCTGGTTTTCTCGACTATCGCATGCCGGTGGCCTCGGACCTTCCAACGATCGACGCGGTGATTGTGGAAATTCCAAACCCTGATCACCCGTATGGTGTTAAAGGTGTTGGAGAAATTCCGCTTGTTCCTCCTTTGGCTGCGATTGCAAATGCTGTTGCTGATGCCACAGGTAAGCGGCTCTTCGAATTACCGATGTCACCACCCAAGGTTCTAAAAGCGCTCGATGAATAATATAAGATAAGACAATATTTTTCTTATAAGGGCTCTTAGTTAGAATATAGTCTTGGGTCGATAACGGTGTGCTGCGTTTTCATGCCATTATCGATCGGTGGTTTGGCCGAAATTGGATGTTAATCACTCATTCGTTCAGCTACCCTTTTACCAATGGCCCCATAAGATTCAATTGCAAGTATGTTCGCAGTTCAAGGTTGCAGTTTTGAGGCAAGCTTATACCGTTGGTTAAAGGATACGAACATTTGGGGGGCTCTGGCCGACTTATCGTGTGGTGTAACTTTATCGTAGAAAAGCGGAAAGCTATTTTATCAGGTTATATTTCTCGCTATTTCAGGCTTTAAATCCCATTTTTCAAACTAATATTTTTTCGTTTCAAAGTAATGAACAAAACTTTTATGTCTCGTTTGTTTAGAAAATGTAGGCTTTTTTTTAGGTGTAAAAAGTAACTTAAAACATTTTGGTAAAAAGAACTTAACCGAAGCACAAAATTATGCAGTACTAGAAACTATTTATTTACTGTTAAACTCCGAGGAGGTTTGTCTTGACTGATTTAACATTGGCGTGTTGGGATTATGATCGAGCAATGCCCATTTTGGACGGCAGTGTAACTCTAAACAACTTCAAATTGAATTGTCATATCGAACCGCCAGGCGTACTTTTTCCGCTTGCTGTAACAGAGGCACCTTTTGATATTACGGAGCTCTCCTTTGCAAGTTACGTTATTCAGCTTTCGCGTGATGAATGTCCCTATATTGGTTTACCTATTTTTCTATCACGAGCTTTTCGGCATGGAGCTATCTATATAAGAAAAGCATCTCAAATTACATCTCCCAAAGATTTAGAAGGACGCGTGGTGGGCGTTCCAGAGTATGCAATGACATTGGCAGTTTGGGTTAGAGGTATCTTATCGGATGAATATGGAATTGATACTGACAAGTTGAAGTATCGAACAGGTGGCTTAAACGAGCCTGGCCGAACAGAACGTATAAATCTTAATATCCCAAGTCATGTTGAGTTGGAGGAGCTAGATCCTTCTGTCAGTTTAAATGAAGCCATTTTGGATGGAAGATTAGATGCAATAATTTCGCCTGCGCCACCGCAATCATTCTCAGATGGGGATGGGCGGGTAATACGATTAATTGACCCAGCAGGTCCAGTAGAACGGGAATATTTTAAGCGAACCAAAATATTCCCACCAATGCACATTATTGGTATTAAAAAGACAACAATCCAAAAATATCCATCACTTCCTGACGATGTGTATAAATTATTTTTAGACGCCCGTAAGATTGCCATGGAGCGTGTAAAAGAGGTTGCACAAAGTTCGGCAAACCGTGAAATGTCTCCATGGTATTCAGAAGCTTATGAATATGCTGTCTCCACTATGGGAGCCGATTATTGGACCTATGGTCTGGATAATAATAGTGCCGATCTCCAGGCATTTTGCAGGTATTGTTACTCGCAGCATCTCACCTCAAAGTTAATGTCACCATTTGAACTTTTTCATCCCAAAACAAATTGATATTTTAGTTTATATTGATTAGAAAAATGATCTGATTTTTATGGTCTAATTAGAAACCGTGTAATTTTTTCTTAGATTGAACATTATGTATTCGTTGGATGCTGGATTTCCTCTATCATTTAGGTCTTGATGATTATGAATATTGATCCCCAAGCGGTACTCGATACGCTACTGTCAAGATGTAAAGAGCATTATTCACCCTGTGGCCAGGGTAATTTAATCTGGCGAGAATGGGGTGAAAAAAAGTTAGAAAAACGACCTTTGGTATTACTACATGGTGGGTCCGGCGCCTGGAATCACTGGACAAGGACGATCCCGGCCTTAGAAAACGATTTTCAGTTATACGCAGTAGATCTTCCGGGATGTGGTGACTCCGCTGATCCACCAAAACCCTATGATGCAGAAAGTTTAGTTGAGATTATCTCCATTGGGGTAGATAGTATTTTGCCGAACGATGAAGCCTTCGACCTTATTTCCTTCTCTTTTGGCGGTGTCTTGTCAGGATTGCTTGCGCATTCTCAGGCGCGACGTATTCGTAGCCTAACGCTAGTTGGATCACCTATCTTAGGTCTTACGGGAACTGGGCCTGCAAATGATTTAGTCGAAGTGCCACAGGGAATTCCGCTTGAAGAGGCTGTACCTCTTTATAAACATAACCTTCAAAACTTGATGATATTTAAGCCAGAAGCAATCGATGATTTAGCGCTGACAATCCATATAAACAACATGTCGAAAGCTCGCTTAAGATCTAGAGGAATCGCTCGTACTTCAGTATTAGCAGACAGTTTGAATGAGCTGCCTTGTGCCTTAACTTGTATTTTTGGAGCCGAGGACACTACTCTAAATCCAAATCTAAACGGCATACGTGAGCATGTTTACTCATTGCATCCAAATGCCCAATTCCACGTCATTCCAAACTCCGGACATTGGGTCCAATTTGAGTCCCCGGAAAAAGTGAATGACATATTACTCAAAAGTTTTAATAGTATTCAAAGTTGAAGTATCATTTTTTTTGAATTTTTCCACCGCTGCAGTCTGTATGATATTTCAACGATATACCCCGTCCCACTCACCTTTTGCAGCCTCAACGTCTCCGTCATCTTTAACTGTTGGACGTTGCATCACAAAAGTCGTTTCTGGTGTGATAACGCCATAATCCATATAGCCCATACGTGCTAATGGTCGCATTTCAGCCGTGTTCACAATACCGTCTTGGATAAACTTATCATCTATATAGATTCCAACGACCTGCCCAATAATCATAAAATGGCCATCGTCGCTACCCGGGGCGACGTCAGGCAAGTTTATTGTCTTCCAATGCTTGCATTCTAAAGCGGCCGGGGCTCTCGCGACCCTTGGAGGAGCCACAAATTGAGATGGTGCTGTTTCCAGATTGGCTAAAGCAAATTCATCGGCAAGGTAATCGACAGGAGCAGAGCTAACATTCATTCCATCTCGTGTATCCCAGGTTGACAGAGAGCATGTAAATTCCCCGTTTTGTTCGATATTGCGCAAACTATCTTTTCGCTCCACTGAGGAGAACATGACATAATTAGGGTTGGCTGCGACAGCGTTGAAAAAACTGTAAGGCGCCAGGTTGAGTGTGTTGTCTTCCGAAATAGTAGCTATCCAACCAATTGGGCGTGGGGCGATCAGCGCCTTGAAAGGGTCATGCTTTAAGCCGTGTTTATTTTCAATACAATCATAATACATGGCAACACTCCCTTGCCGATAAAAAATAGAAAGAGTTCTACTATCGTTTTTTAGCAAAATCTGTAGGATATAAAGCTTTGATGTGTATACAACAAATTAGAAGTGCTAGACTATAAAAAAATCACAATTTTACTGTCGATTGGACCTCAATATGACAACAGCAGTTAGGACGCTGAATCCATTTATTTCAAGGCTTGTCTCCAGATCGGGTGGTTCCAATTATGAAATCTAAACTAGAACGATTATTAATAACAGGAGCAGCTGGTGCGTTAGGAGCACACTGCCGTCAAAATGTTGGGCATCTCGCAAAAATATTAAGAGTGTCAGATCGGTTGGAAATTGCAACGGAGGGGGCAACAACTCAAAATGGTACTGAAGAAATTATTCAGTGCGATTTAGCTGATGCTAATGCCGTACAAGAGCTGGTAAAAGGATGCGATGGGATTTTGCATTTTGGGGGACAAGCCACAGAGAGCAACTGGAAGGTCGTCAGAGATTCAAATATTGAGGGTATGTACAATTTATACGAGGCGGCACGGCAGCAAGAATGCAAAAGGATTTTCTATGCGAGCTCGATCCATGCAATAGGATATCATTCTCCAAACACCGTAATCGACGACAGTGCCGCCATAAGACCGGACACACTCTACGGCGCGTCTAAGGCATTTGGGGAAGCCTTGGCCAGAATGTATTTTGATAAATTCAATATTGAGACAGCGTGCGTTAGGATTGCCTCATGTCAACCTGAACCAAAAAATCATCGAATGCTGTCTACATGGTTTAGTTATGACGACTTAGTCCGTCTGGTAACGAGTGTTTTTGAAGCGCCTGTTTTAGGATGTCCGATTATTTATGGCGTATCAAACAATCAGCGCCGTTGGGCGGATAATACGGCAGCTTCCTTTCTTTCCTGGTCACCACAAGATAATGCTGAGCTACATCGGAACCGGTTAGATCAGGCTATGGAGCAACCACCCTCCACATCGGATGACTTCAATTTCATAGGGGGGCCGTATGTGTCGTTTGGTATAATTCCTGAGGAGGATGAACACCAATAACGACTGGTCATTTTGCTGAAGTATTCATCAGGGTTGGTGGGGTCATTTGGTGATAAGCAAAAATCAAAAATATTGTACTGAAATTATTTGCTGTCTAGACTTAAGAAGGGCAAGCCGGTTCAAACTGATTTTATTGCCTCTGTTTGGACTATATAGTTTGTATACGAATGCTACACTTGAATTGGAGCTATAGTGTGGGGCGATACTTTATCCTGAATTCTAGCTAAGTGATTATTATAAACAGGAACCAAAAGGTGGGGTTATGAGAAAAAATAAGATTAAGCAGATGTGGAAAGATAATAAGTTTGCGACTATGGGCTGGCTTTCTATTTCCCATGGACTCACAGCAGAAGTAATGGCCCGACAAGGTTTTGACTCTCTGTGCATCGATCTGCAGCACGGCACATCAGAAATGGCAGACGTTTTACCTATGCTTCAAGCTGTAACTCAGACAGAAACAGTCCCCTTTGTCCGTGTTGGATGGAATGAACCAGCTGATATAATGAAAGCGCTGGACCTTGGCGCCTATGGCATAATTGTCCCTTTGGTTAATACCGCAGAAGAGGCGGCAAACGCTGTTGCGGCCTGTCGTTACTCGCCGGTTGGTATGCGTTCAGTTGGTCCTGTTCGAGCCATGCATTCTGGAGGAAGTAATTACCTTGAAGAAGCAAACGATGAAATTATTGTCATGGCGATGATAGAAACAAAACAAGGACTCGATAATTTAGATGAAATATGCGCTACACCTGGATTAGACGCTGTCTATATTGGTCCATCAGATCTCTCTTTAGCTTTAGATTTAAAGCCTCGAGGTGATAATCCAGATCCGTTGCATCTTGAGACATGTGACAAAATTTTGGAAACAGCACATAAGCACGGTATTAAGGCTGTTATGCATTGTGCGAGTGGCGAGTTCGCATCAGGAGCCATAAAACGTGGTTTTGATATGGTTATGTTGACCTCTGATCTGGCATCTATGATTTCGGGAGTAAAATCGCAATTAGACACATTTAAGGCTAATACTGGTTAAATAAGATCAGCATTTCGTCTCACGGTAAAGCTGTCGTGTTGTTGAGGTGTTTTTTCGATTTTTAGGACGCTGGTAAATACTCAAAAAGGTATTATCAAATTTAAGCAGGCTTAAAATTATGAAAATTGCTATTTACGGTGCTGGAGCTATTGGTGGTCATTTAGGCGCAATGTTAAGCAGATCCGGGGTCAATGTAGGCCTCGTAGCCCGCGGTGAACATTTAGGGGCTATGCGTAAAAACGGTCTACGGCAAATATTGAGGGATGAGGAATTTACCGTATATCCAACCATAACCGATAACCCAGAAGAACTGGGGATTCAGGACTATGTGATATTGACCCTTAAATCATATCAAGCGCCAGATATCGTTAACGATATGCAACCTTTACTTGGTGCAGATACAACAGTCGCAACAGCAATGAATGGTATACCGTGGTGGTATTTTTATCAACATTCCGGGGAATTAGAAAATTATCAAATTACGACTGTTGACCCTCAAAATAAACAGTGGGATCAAATTGGTCCAGAACGCGCTATTGGTTGCATTACTTATGTCGCGAGTGAAGTTGCTGAACCAGGGGTCATAAAAACCTCTAGCTCTAGCTTTCATTATCAAATAGGTGAGCCTGACGGTTCGGTATCTGAAAGGTGTACACAATTAAAAGAGATTTTGGAAAGAGCAGGCATTCAATGCCAAGTACGGTCAGAAATCAGAAAAGATATCTGGACAAAGGTGATGGGAAACGTAGCCTATAATCCCACAAGTGCTCTGACCTTAGCGCATACAGGAGCTATGATTGAGGACCCAGATATGCGAATTGTGCTTCGTCAGCTAATGTTAGAAGTGATATCAGTTGGAAAAGCGCTTGATGCCGATCCTGGTGACCAGATAGATAAGAGAATGACGGCCAGTCTTAAACGCGCCGCCTTCCATAAAACTTCTATGTTGCAGGACCTTGAACGTGGCCGTTACATGGAAATATTACCAATAGTCGGGGCTGTGGCAGAATTAGCAAAACTGTGTAGCATCCAAACGCCAACTATTGATACCATTCTAGCTTTAGTGAAGCTGCGAGCTCAGATGACGGGACAATTACCGAATAGCCTGAAAGTAAATAAGTATCAATTATGATTGTGAAAATAAACTGAGAAATCGAATAGATGAAAATCAAACACATTAATGTACACGTAATAAAATCTGAGCTTGAGGTACCTTTTGCCTTTTCTCAGGGGTGGGTTAATCAAAGAGCTGCAACTTTGATTGAAATTATAACAAATGAGGGAATTACGGGTTGGGGAGAATGTTTTCCTCAAGGATTGGAGCCGCCTGAAATAGCTGCCGCGGCCGTGGAAAATTGTTTTTCAGAAATATTAAAAAATCAAAACCCACTAGACACCGAGCGTCTCTGGTTTGAAATGTATAACGGATCAAGAGATTTTGGGCGTAAGGGATCCGTGATGGCTGCTATAAGTGGTATCGACATTGCGTTGTGGGATATAGCGGGGAAGTTTTACAATAAACCGGTTAGTCAATTATTAGGTGGAGCATTTCGGGAGACGGTACAACCCTATGCTACCGGCTTCTATCGGATTAAAGGTCAAGGGGAGTCTTCCCGGCTCGCTGAAGAAGCACTTAGTCATTATGAAAAAGGTTTTCGCTTGATGAAAATCAAACTAGGTTTTGGATTACAAGATGATATGGCAGTAATGCGTGCCATTCAGGAGAGTATAAGCGGGCTTGGTGTTACATTAATGGTGGATACTAATCATGCTTATGGTCGTCGAGATGCATTGACGCTTGGCCACAAGTTATCTGAGTTTGATTTAAGATGGTACGAAGAGCCCGTCGTTCCAGAAGACCTTGAAAGTTACGCTGAATTGCGGCGGAGTCTTCCTATGGCAATCGCTGGTGGAGAGAATGAGCATGGGTTATACGGTTTCAAATCACTTTTTGCTGCTGGGGCAGTAGATACTGCTCAACCTGATATTGGGTCATGCGGTGGTTTTACTAGTGCGCGGCATATTGTGACGTTAGCCCAAGCATTTGGTGTGGAAATAAATCCTCATGTATGGGGTAGCGCTATCGCACAGGCCGCTTCTTTACAATTGATAGCAGCGCTGCCTGTCTCCCATCACTCAATTTTTTCAAGACAACCAATTCTTGAGTATGATCAATCAGCACATCCCTTTCGTAGAGAACTTGCAGAGGATCCAATCGAAATCGAAGACGGTTTGGTTACCATTCCTTCGAGACCGGGAATTGGCATATCTGTGAACAAAAAAACGATAGAACGTTTTAAAAGATGAGCTTTAATTCATGAATGGAAACGGCAAAACTTTGACGGAAAATGATTACTTTTATATTTGAAATTAGATATTATGACAATGTGATTTTTATGGTGAAACTATGTCAATAATTTATTTGAAGGCCTATTTGGGAGCATTTTTAATGTTCTGTATTATGGATGGTTTGTGGCTGGGAGTGTTGGCAACTGATTTTTATTTCAACTCCCTTGAAGGGATGCTTCTTGAGGAACCCAATTGGCCATCAGCAATAGTTTTCTATTTGGGCTATATTGCCGGAATCGTTTATTTCGCAATTAAACCGAACCTTTCTAATGGGAGCTATAAAACTGTTATTCGAGACGGAGCCCTGTTGGGACTATTAGCCTATGCGACGTATGACATGACAAATATGGCAACCTTGAAAGGTTGGTCTTTGACTGTTTCCTTGGTTGACATGGTTTGGGGTATGGTTATCACTGGGGCATCGTCGTTAGCCGGTTTTCTCATTGCCTCTAGACCAGTTAATAAGAACTAATAGTAAATGGTAAATAAAGATTGAGAATCAAAATATAATTTCAAAAACCTTTAGAGAGAAAATCAAATGGCGCAGATAGAGACGGAACAGTTGCAATTGCGGGAGATTTACCAACTTTCGTTCGATATATTTTCTAAATATGGTTGCGATAACAATAATGCTACAGCACTTGCGCGTACGGTTGAAACCGCCGAAAGAGATGGGTCTCTGTCGCATGGTCTATTCAGAATCCCTGGATATATAGCCTCTCTGAAATCAGGGAAGGTAAAAGGTATTGCTCAACCAAAGGTAGAAAACAACATGGCGTCAATTGTGTCGGTTGATGCTGATCATGGATACGCTCCTTTCGCGCTTAAATGTGGATTACCTGTTCTAGCTCAAGCTGCGAACCAGACTGGTATCGCAATAATGAAAATCACTAACACGTTTCATTTTGCAGCATTGTGGCCCGAAACTGAATTTTTGGCAGAAAAGGGACTCGTTGGTGTTGCGTGCACAGTTTATAAGCCTGCGGTTGCGCCGGCCGGCGCTGGGCAAGCTTTTTTTGGAACCAATCCACTATCGTTTGCATGGCCTCGTCCGAGTAAGACGCCGGTAGTTTTTGATATGGCTACCTCAACTTTGGCAATGGGTGATGTTCAAATTGCGGCTCGGGATGGCCACGAACTCCCACATGGGACAGGACTGGGACCAGATGGTAAACCTTCGGATGACCCGGCGGAAATTTTAAAGGGTGTTTTATTACCTTTTGGAGGATACAAAGGATCAGCAATTTCACTAATGGTAGAGTTACTGTCTGCAGGTATGACTGGAGATAATTTTTCTTATGAGGCGGGTGAGAAAGACAACAATGATGGGGGGCCTCCAAAAGGCGGGGAGTTGGTCATTGCAATCAATCCCGAGTTAGTTGCTGGCGCGGGATGGGCTGATCATAGTGAAGGATTTTTTCAGAAACTCGAAGGACTAGAAGGTATAAGAGTCCCAGGCGAACGACGCCATAAGAATAGATTAGATTTAGGCGCTCGAAATATAAATAAAGAGCTGTTGGGAAAATTGAGAGACTTACTAGAGGCGGTTTATCCTTAAACGGTTACCAAAGGTCGGTTGAACTAAAATGAGTAATCTACCATCACATGCCTCGGTTGTCGTAATTGGCGGTGGCATAATGGGATGTTCAACGCTATATCATCTCGGTAAACTAGGGGTAAGCGACGCGATTCTACTGGAAAGAAATAAATTGACCAGCGGTACAACGTGGCATTCGGCAGCCCAGGTACGAGCGTTGCGTAACTCGCAAAATCTTACTCGAATGATTCAGTACTCTGTAGAACTTTATTCTCAGTTGGAGTACGAAACAGGACAAAGCGTCGGTTGGATCCAGAAAGGAAGTCTTTCGATAGCGACCACGATGGATCGTTTGATACATATTAAAAGACAAGAGGCGCTCGCTAATGCCTACGGATTGAATGCAATTTCAATCAGTGAAGGTGAAGCTTTGGAACGTTGGCCAATGATGAATGGTGATGATGTTCTGGGGGCAGTTTGGTCGCCTGATGATGGACGAGTGAGTCCTTCAGATGTCTGCGCTGCTTTGATTAAAGGAGCGAAGAAAACAGACAATCAGGTTTTTGAGAATTGTGGTGTAAGTGCTGTATTGACGAAAAATGGCAAGGTGGTTGGAGTAGAAACAAGTGCCGGGACCGTCATGTGCGATGCTATAGCAGTGTGTAGTGGCTTATGGTCGAGAGAGATTGGCGCTATGGCAGGAGCAGAAGTACCTGTTCTTGCGTGCGAGCATTTTTATCTTTTAACTAAACCGATCGATGGTATTCAGGGCAATACACCAACTTTAAGTGATCATGACAGTCATCTTTATATCCGTGACGACTCTGGTGGCCTATTGGTTGGTTGCTTTGAGCCAATGGGTAAACCAATTGCTCCAGGTACGTTAACCGAAACGTTTGAATTTGGGCTCTTACCTGAAGATTGGGGGCACTTTGAACCTATGATGGAATTAGCCATGCATAGATTACCCGCCCTTGAAACAGCGGAAGTCAAAATGCTTCTCAACGGACCAGAAAGCTTTACGCCCGATGGCACGTTTATGTTAGGAGAAACGGCTGAGACCAAAGGCCTGTTTCTTGGTTGCGGGTTAAATTCTGTTGGCATAGCATCGGGCGGTGGCGCTGGAATGAATTTAGCTCACGCTATTGTGGAGGGGCATACCGCTTATGACCTAAGCGAAGCGGATGCCAAGCGTTTTGCGCCGATATTTAATAACGTAAAACATCTAATGGAAAGAGCACCAGAAATTCTCGGAACGCATTATGAGATAGCCTACCCCGGGCGTCAGTTAAAAACCTCCCGTAATCTTTATAAGTTACCGCTACATCAGGAGCACATTGATAAAAATGCCCATATGGGACAGGTTTTTGGTTGGGAGAGGCCACTTTATTTCAATAAGGTAAAAGAACCAAATCTCACATTTGGTAAACCAGATTGGTTTGAAAATATCGGTGAAGAGGTTTCGTTTGCGCATAAAGCTGCTGCGTTATTTGATATGTCCTGTTTTGGAAAGATAGATATCACTGGTCCAGATGCGGAACAGTTTCTGCTGAAGGTATGTGCTGGTTATATGCAAAGGCCACCGGGGTCTGTCGTATATAGTGCCGTTTTAAATGAGAGAGGAACGTATGAAAGTGATATAACCGCCCAGAGAATAACACGGGATCATTATCGTCTCTTTGTAGGAACAAATACTATAAAGCGTGATCATTCCTGGTTCAATGCTATGGCACATGGGTTTAATGTTAAGATAGAGAATACAACTGCTAACTATGGGCTTCTTAGTTTGATGGGGCCAAAAGCCGTTGAAATCGTTACAAAGTGTGGGGCTCCAGATCTATCTGGTCTTGGCTATTTCAAAACAGGTGAATTCAATTTAGCGGGAAAGTTCATCCGCGCAGCTAGGATATCATATGTGGGAGAGTTAGGGTGGGAAATAACGTGCAAGACCGATGATCTTCGTGAAATTTATAAGTCGTTGATAGATGCAGGTGCACTGCCCGCTGGTCTTTTCGCTCAAACTTCAATGAGAATAGAGAAGGGTTTTTGTGCGCTTGGCCACGAATTGGACAGCGATATAGGACCAATAGAGGTTGGATTAGATATGTTTACACGAAGGACAGGTGGGTTCGTGGGATATGCAGCCATGGAAAAGAAGAGAAAAGAGGGCGCGGAAAATAAATTAATTTCGTTAACCTTGGAAGATGATACAGCGGTTCCCATCGGGGGAGAACCAATATATTTAAACGATCAAATTATTGGTCAAACAACTTCTTGTGCGTTTGGTTTTCGTATTGGGAAGCCTATCGCATTGGGGTATTTAAAAGAAAAGGTTTTAAATAACTCAAATGTTTATGTCGACATTGCGCGACATTTATATAGTGCTACAGTTTCAACTGGCCCTCTGTTTGATGCAGACGGGCTAACGATGAGGAATTAACTGCAATCTATTTTCTCAATTTTAAGCCTGGGGTGTTTTATGAGTAATATATTTCCGCGCAATTGCAGAATTACCCCGCCTGTGGCAGTTGCGGGTGATGGGTGTTTTCTAATTGATAAAAGTGGCAAACATTATTTCGACGGAAGCGGTGGTGCTGCGGTATCCTGCTTGGGACACTCTAATGAAAATGTCGCGCGGGCAATTAAAGAGCAAGTAGATAAATTAGCATTTGCTCACAGCGGCTTTTTTACTACTGAACCAGCCGAGCAATTGGCTGAATTATTAGTCAACCATGCCCCGGGTGATTTGAATCGGGTATATCTAGTGTCAGGAGGCTCTGAGGCGGTTGAAAGTGCTATTAAACTGGCACGTCAATATTTTGTTGAGTTTGGCGAACCTCAACGACGTCATCTAATCGCTCGTCGCCAAAGCTATCACGGTAATACGCTTGGAGCACTTGCCGCAGGCGGAAATGCATGGCGTCGTGAGCAGTTTGCTCCGATACTTGCGGAAATGCACCATATCGCTCCCTGTTATGAATACGCTGAGAAGGAAGAAAGTGAGAGTTTGGATGATTACGGGCAACGTGTTGCTAATGAATTAGAAGAAGAAGTCCTGAGATTAGGCCCGGATACTGTTATGGCGTTTCTAGCGGAACCAGTTGTTGGAGCAACTCTTGGTGCGGTGCCACCCGTCGATGGATATTTTAAGAGGATTAGAGAGATATGTGATAAATATGGTATTCTTCTGATACTTGATGAAGTCATGTGTGGTATGGGCCGTACGGGGCATCTTTTCGCATATGATGCAGAGGCCATAACACCCGATATCCTATGTATAGCAAAAGGTCTAGGATCTGGTTATCAGCCAATCGGAGCAATGCTTTGTACTCGAAATGTTTATGAAACAATTTCTGGTGGTTCAGGATTTTTCCAGCATGGGCATACATATTTAGGGCACCCCGTCGCAGCGGCAGCGGGATTAGCTGTGGTCAAAGAAATTATTGCACAAGATCTTGTGCAAAAAGTAAGGGATAAATCGAAGCATCTTGAATATCAGCTACGTTCCCGGTTTGAGCAAAACCCCCATGTCGGTGATATTAGAGGAAGAGGTTTTTTCTGGGGCCTCGAATTTGTTCAGGATCGCGAAAAAAAACTACCTTTCAACTCAAGTATTGGATTGGCGGCTAAGTTAAAAAAAGCAGCCTTCGAGGAAGGTTTAATTTGCTATCCAATGCCTGGAACACGTGATGGAAAAAATGGTGACCACGTACTATTGGCGCCACCATTTATAGCAAAAGAAGAGGAAATAAATCAGGCATTAGATGGGTTGAGTAGGGCTGTCGAAAAAGTGGTTTATGAGGCTAATTTGACGTAAATAATATTCTTTTAAGTGAACTAGTTGAATTGAAATATTTTGGATATCGCAGAAATATGAAACTAAAAATTGATCTTAAGGTTGGTCTGGAGTTTTCTCCGCAAACATTCATAATATCTTCTGACGATCAAAAAGCTAAACTAGAATGTTGCGATATCGAGTCTAATGCGTACGGTAGTTTTGTCGACGTTGCAATGCTCGGTTTACCAACATTACAAGTGTTAATAGATAGTGGCATACCCATTCTGGGGGCAGTGCATTTGTCCCAAAGATTCCAGCAACTGCATCCCCTTAGGCTGGACGAAACTATCCGTGTTTCTGGCAAAATCATCGGTATCAAACCTCATCCACGCGGTTCTATTCTTTGTTGCGAATTTAAATACGAGAATGAAGAAGATAAAATCTGCGTTAAAGCGACCCGATCGGGAATAATTCCGCTAGGAGATAAGAAACCTTCCAATGGTATTTTTCGTCCCAAAGAAGATTTGGATGGTTTTGTCAAAATTTGTCAGAAAACACTAGAACCGAGCAAAGTAGCCGCGTTTAGTAAAGAGGCCGGTAATTTGATTCATTCTGATCCCCAAGTGGCACAAAAGCATGGTTTTAGAGCACCTATCGCGGCTGGATTGATGGGGGTACATTTCTATCGGGAGATAATAGCTAAATATATGGATAATCCAGAATGTTTTGATATGGAGATTTGGTTTCGGAGACCGATGTTTTGGGATGATACCTTATTGCTGTGGGCAAACACAAAAAATGGAAATATTCATGCCATGCATCTGCTTGGGAGTGATACTAAACCTACCAGCAATTGCTTAATTCACTCTGTGAATTAGATTTTTTATTCAAGACTTTTGGTGTGCGTCATCATACCTTGTCTGTTTAGAGGAGAGATACAATGAGTAATCCTGTAACCGAATGGCTGAATTTACAGCAAGAAAATATGATCAAGCTCCTGGCTGATCTAGTGAATATTGACAGTAATAGTTTCGATAAGCAGGGTGTCGATAAAGTGGCGGAAAGGCTAAGAGAATTTTTTGATGCACATTCAGTGACACATGAAACCATAGCTCTGAAGGATCAAGGAGATGTTCTTCGTGTAATTGTTTCAGGGGGTGACGGTAATCGTCCTCTACTTCTGTGCGGTCACAGAGATACCGTGTTTCCTACTGGAGAAGTCGAAAAACGTCCATTTGAAATAAAGAATGGTAGAGCTTTTGGTCCGGGCGTTGCCGATATGAAACCTGGTCTTGTCATGAATGCATTTATTTTGGCTGCATTCTCAAAGTTTGGGGGGCAGCCAAACCCTATGGTTGGTCTCTTTACCGGCGATGAAGAGATAGGATCTCCAGCATCACAAGATATAATTGTTGCCGAAGCAAAAAAGGCGCGTCTAGCTTTTAATAGTGAGCCTGGGCGACCGAGTGGAAATATTGTCACCAAGCGTAAAGGTGGTATTTTCTGTCATTGTTCAGTTTCTGGGGTCGCAGCGCATTCAGGAGGCGCTTTTGAGGAAGGCAGAAGCGCGATTGAAGAATTGGCAAGAAAAATTCAATCCTTACATGCCCTCACGGAATTAGACAGAGGAATTACAATAAATGTAGGTTTAATCTCCGGAGGTCAATCTGTTAACACAGTCGCGGCCGAGGCCAATTGTGATATTGATATCCGTTACCGCGCTGAAGAGGATAGAGACGAAATAATTGATAATGTAAAAAAGATTTGTGAAATCACGACGGTCGATGGCACAAGTTCTTCTCTCACGGTTAAAGGAGAGTTTCATCCTTTAAACCCATCAAGAGAATCCATGGAGTTATTTGATATTTATTGTGAGGCCGCAGCAGAGGACGGTGTACAAATTGAAGGCGAACATTCTGGGGGATGCGCAGATAGTGGCTTTATTGCAGCAGCGGGAACACCTGTAATTTGTGGTGTGGGTCCGATAGGCGGCAATTATCATCGCCCGGATGAGTGGATGGAATTGAAAAGTTTGTCTGAACGCGCCTGTTTTATCGCGAAAACAATTCAGACTCTGCATTCAAGAGGTACCAAGACGAGTTTATGATTGTTGTGACCGGATTAAGGCGGATGTATCAACCCAAAAACGCTACCGCTCGTAAGCCTACCAGATAAATAAATATAAGAAGGGCAATGACAATTATAAATTTTGTGAACCACTTCATATTTTGCATTTAAGATCCTCGAGTGTCGCTTATAACCGGCTAGTAATGAACTACAGAACTTACTAGGATGGCTAAAATATATCGGTTAATACTCCTATACTACTGACAGTCAACTGAGAAATAAAATGATGTGTCTCATAGAAATTTATTTCGGGAATCATGAATAAAGCAGAGTATGACATAGTTGTTGTTGGCTCTGGGGCAGCTGGTCTCAGCTCTGCCTTGGCTGCAAGGTCGACCGGTGCCCGAGTATTGGTTATCGAGAAAGCGGAAGTTCTGGGTGGTACAACAGCCATGTCAGGAGGATGTATATGGGCTCCTGGCCATCATTACATCGCGCAACAGGGTGTTACTGACAATCGTGAAAGCGTTTTGCAGTATATTAGGAGTGTGTCTCCTGAGGGCTGGCATAATACTGATGAAGCGCTTTGGACCGCTTTTGTAGATACAGTGCCGAAGGTCTTGCATTTCTTAGAGGAATTAAGTCCTTTGAGATTTATCCCAAATAATGACCCTGATCCCTACGCTGAAAGCATTGGGGGAATGGCAAAAGGGCGAAATGTATCTGCTAGGCCATTGCCTTTAAATATCCTTGGCGGATGGGCGGATTTAGTTAGAAAACCCACCTCATCTATCTGGCTGACCTATGAGGAAATAGTTGACAATCATTTTTTCTCAAACCCAAAAAACTGGGCATTAAAGTATGCTCCACGATTATTTTGGAGAAGCCTTCGTAAAATTCGCACGCGCGGTAATTCCCTTACTATTGGGCTTCTAAAAGGATGTTTAGATGCTGGTGTTGAGGTTCGAATTAAATCACCTGCCAGAAAATTAATTTTAACTGACGGGAGTGTTACCGGAATTGAAATAGAAAGGGATGGAATCCCAGAGCGAGTAATTGTCACGAGCGGTGTCGTTCTAGCGAGCGGGGGATTTGAATGGGATCCAGAGATGATGGCACGATATTTTCCTGGCCCTGTCGAGTGGACAGCCAGTCCATCGACAAATACAGGAGACGGTCAAAAAATGGCCTTAGAAGCTGGGGCGCACCTAGATAGAATGGACCAGGCACTTATAATGGGAACTACACCCGTGAGGTATGAAGGCACATTACAAGGGCAGCCAGCAGCAGATTATTTTCTGCCCCACTCCATGATTGTTAATCGGGATGGCCGACGTTTCGTTAATGAAAAACAGATGAATATTGGGCTAGCTTTTAACGAGCGAGACAAAGAAACGGGTATTCCTGTTAATTTACCTGCCTGGCGTATATACGATAGTCAGTTTGCAAAAAAGTATCCACATGCCCTCCCTAACAAAAAAATAAAAAATAATTTTTACCAGGCTGGTTCGTTACAAGAGTTAGGCAAATTAATAGGTGTGCATTCAGAAAATCTAGCCGACACAGCCCGAAAATTTAGCGAGTTTGCGAAACGTGGGGAAGATAGAGATTTTGGCCGTGGCAAGTCGATTTGGGATAACAATAGAGGGAGCGACCCTAACAATAAACCGAATCCAACCTTGGGCACCATAGATCAAGCTCCTTTTTTTGCTATGCCCTTTAAGGCAAGTTTTCTTGGAACGAAAGGTGGGCCGCGCACTGACGAAACAGCCCAGGTTTTGAGACCAGATGGGAGTATAATCGAAGGTTTGTACGCTGCCGGAAATGTGATGGCGAATTGCTTTGGATCCAAAGGGGTAGGAGCTGGAACAACCCTTGGACCCTGTTTGACCTGGGGGTATATAGCTGGAATGAGCGCCGCGACCAATAAAATCAAGGGAGAATGAAATTGTTTTATCTCTCCAGAATCCGGGGATCTAATCGTTGACTTAATAAAGAATTACCAAGTCCTTTTTCCTCTGCGCTTTCGTATTGTGTCAGTATCCACTTGGACAAATTGGCTAGTTCCAGATCTTCCTCCAAAAATAATTTATGTATATATCGAAAATCCTTAGCGGTGTTCGAAATGCTGAACACATAACCTTCATAGTTTCCTTCAATTGCCCTGGGTGCTATTCGGTCGAGGCTCATCGAATGACCGGAGCCTCGGCATGCTAGATCGTAAAAAGATTGCCAATCTATCCCGATTTTTTTCGCAATGTGAAAAGCTTCAACAACTAAGGTCGCTGTTCCTAACGCCAAAAAATTACTGACTAATTTGGTTTTTGCGCCCATACCAATTGGGCCTACATGAGACATCTGAGAACAGCAACTACGGAGTAATGGAAGTGCTTTTTTTACAGCATCTTCTGTCCCGCCTAATATCGCACCAAGTTGTCCTTCCGCAGCCTGAGTGACGCCTCCGGTAAGAGGGGCCTCAAGATACTCTATATTTCCATATGAAAAGATTTTATTGATGTTGACAACTGAGTCTGGAGAATTGGTGGTACAGTCGATAACAAAAGTGATTTTAGATGGAGCCGTTGTAAGTTTCCTGGCTATTTCAACGACTTCCTCACTTGAAGGCAGACATAAAAAAAGAATTTCCACATTATCAGCTAAATCACAAATATTATCATAGGAGATCGCGCCATTTTTACAGGCTTTTTCGATTGGAGATCGATTTTTATGTATGAGCAGATGTGTTTCATGACCGGCCATCTGTAAACAACTGACCATACCGCTACCCATTAATCCTACACCAATAAATCCTACTTTAGCTGCGGCGCTCTTTTTCTGGGCTTTAGTCATCCTAATCTCCGATGAAGTTGTGAAACACATTCATATAAAACTATGATTACCATTTATTTAGTATCAGGAAGTACGGTTTCAGATTAAATCAAGCATATAGCGGCTATCCTTAAACTTAACAACTTAATAGGAAGTAAAGTTTACAGAACGTGCCAACACTTGCTATCTAGTGTTAATTATCAATTTTTATTAAAGGAAGCGGAAGTGGATAAAGACAATATTAAGGCTCCTATGAGTGGCGCCTTGAGTGGGGTCCGGGTTATCGATATCTCAAATTTCTTAGCAGGGCCTATATCCTCTATGTTTCTTGGTGATTTTGGGGCCGATGTTATCAAAGTCGAAAGACCGGGTACCGGAGACGAAATTCGGTATTGGGGCAATAATAAAGACGGCGTCGGTTTGATGTACAAATTAGTCAATCGCAATAAACGGTCAGTTACCGCAGATTTGCGTACCCCACTAGGAGTTCAAATCGTTACGGCTTTAGTCAAAGATGCGGATATAATTATAGAGAACTATCGCAAGGGAACGCTTGAAAAGTGGGGACTCGATTATGAAACCCTCAGTAAAATAAACCCGGGTCTTATAATGGTAAGAATAACGGGATTTGGTCAGACCGGACCGAATAGCCATCGGCCAGGGTTTGGCACGTTGGCGGAGGGATATGCGGGTTTCGCATCGATCACTGGATATTCTGATCGACCACCCTTACTTCCTGGTTTTGGTCTTGCGGATGAAACATCTGGTTTGATGGGAGCATATTTAGCACTGGCGGCGTTACGAGAGAGAGATCAAAATAGTGGAAGAGGGCAAATTGTAGAATTTGGAATTTATGAGCCGTTATTTACATTACTTGGTCCTCAGGTAGTTGATTATGATCAATTAGGGATAATACAGGAACGGAATGGAAGTCGTCTTCCATTCACCGCACCCCGAAATACATACCGAACTAAGGATGATAAATGGGTTTCAATTTCTGGAAGTGCCCAATCGACTTTTGAACGCATGTGTAAGGCATTGCATGTTCCTGATCTCATTAACGATCCAAGATTTTTGGATAATAGATTGAGAATTCAAAATGCAGAGGCACTAGACGACGCCTTACAAAATGCAATTCTGGCCTTTGATAGAGACACTTTAATTGAACTATTCGATGAATTCGGAGCAGCTGTTGCAGCTTGTAATAATATAGCTGAGATATTTGAAGACCCGCACTTTATTGCTCGGGGTAATATTGTGGCTGTTGAAGATAGCGAGTTGAAAGGCCCCTTAAAGATGCAAAATGTTGTTGGAAATTTCTCGCGTACCCCTGGTGAAATTAAACATGCAGGCCCCAAACTTGGAGAACATAATAGGGAAGTATTGATAGATATGCTCGGTTTCGATGCAGACATGTTAGAGAATGAAGGTTATGAAATAGGCTAAAATACCCAGAAAGAGAACTATGATTAAAAAAAATCAAAAGGTTGTTGTGGCAGAAGTTGGACCACGGGATGGCCTTCAATCTTTTCCTCGATGGATATCAACAGAAGATAAAGTGAGGATCGTTGATTTACTCTCGGATGCTGGTTTGCCGATAATAGAAGTAACTAGTTTTGCACATCCAAAAGTTGTTCCAATGTTAATTGATGCCGAAGCTGTTTTAGAACGAATAAAACGGCGGCCGGGAACGGTATACCGGGCATTAGTTCCGAATAAGAAAGGTGCTATCCGAGCGATCGAATCAGGTCTCGTCGACGAGATCCTTGGTCTGTTGACGGTTAGTGAAACATATCTCAAAAAAAATCAGAATATGACACTGGAGCACGCAATAAATGCGGCGGGAGACTGTTTTGAATTAGCTGAAAAAGCGGGAATAAAATTCATAATGGCGATGGGGGTAACTTTTTTCTGCCCCTATCAAGGAATGATAGCTGATGAAGCGATTTTCAATGTTGTAAACAAACTTCATAAGAAGGGTATCAGACGTCTGTATTTGGCTGCGAGTACGGGAATGGAAAACCCAATACATGTTAGCAGAATTTTTACCGCTGTACGCGACCGTTGGCCTGACTTAGAATTAGGATTTCATATGCATGAGAGGACAGGTATGGCTGCCGCAAATATGTTTGCGGCACTAAACGCAGGGGCGAAATCAGTAGAGGGCTCAATTTGTGGTATCGGAGGCGGTATTGCGATGCCTGGTGAGATGGGAGATATAGGAAATCTACCCACGGAAGATATTGTAAATATGTTAAACAGATCTGAATTAGACACAGGACTCGATACTGACCTAATATTAACAACAGCAAAAAAGATAGAAACAATCCTAGATATCCCGAGCCGTAGCTTCGCAGCACGCAATAAAGATATTGGGGTTTAATTTTCATTCTTTTTTAACAGGTTAAAGACAACTGATACGACGGAACAACTAACATTGCGATACAAAGTAAATCTACTCGTTGATCACCCCTTCTTCAAAAATTTCATAATGGGTTTGATCATAGTGAACGCCCTGATACTCGGTTTAGAAACATCGCCAAAAGTGATGGAACTTTTTGGCCGTGAATTGGTGCTGTTTGATAAAGGAGTCATTATAGTTTTCTGTATAGAGCTAGGGCTTCGAATTTTTGCGAAGGGACGTGAATTTTTTCGGGACCCCTGGGGGATTTTTGATTTTATAGTGGTAGCGATAACATTAGTTCCATCTAATGAAGCATTGGCGGTTCTCAGGGCTTTAAGAGTGCTGAGAGTATTTCGATTGGTTTCAACTGTGCCGCGGTTGCGCAGAATTGTTGTGGCTCTTTTGCATGCCGTTCCTGGTGTGGGAGCCATAATCGTACTGCTTTTACTGGTGTTTTATGTGTTTTCGGTGATTACGACAAAAATATTTGGACAAAATTTCCCGGACTGGTTTGGTACCCTGGGCGACTCAATGTTTACACTTTTCCAAATTATGACATTAGAAAGCTGGTCCATGGGCATTGTCCGACCCGTAATGGAAATTTATCCGTGGGCTTGGATTTTATTTGTCGCTTTTATAATTTTATCGAGTTTTACCGTATTAAATTTATTTATCGCAATCATAATAGATTCTATGCAGACGTTAAATGAGGGTAAACAAACGGGTGAGACAAGTGAAACGGAAGTGAATAAAAGATATACAAGTGAGGAACACAAGGAGGAATTACGAACAATACGGAGAGAAATAGAGGAACTAAAGCGTTTGATAATTAATTCGCCGCGGTAATAAATCGTTCTATAGTGATATTAGTTCTAGTGCTCTATCGAGACTAACGGCCGCTTCATCTATCAGGAGCTTTGACGCTTCAGTTTGAAATGGACTCTCATCGACCGCTAATGGGTCTCGCGGAGAGAGCCGAGTGTCGACAACTAGGCGGGCTAGAATAAGGCGTCGCGCATCGCCGCCCTCAGCACCGAGTTTGCTACCTTCGGAGGCCAAAAGTGTGGCAGTTTTAGCATGATAAAGACCGCCAGCGGCTCGTCTACATTCGGACTCACTATCGGGATTGTCGGCTACATGACTGGCAAATTCAATTGCGCGACTGACTTTGTTTTTGAGGACCGTTTTTAACTGGCCAGGGCAACTGGACGCGTTATCTAATAGTCGATTCATATCTTCTCTTAATACTTCACCACAATTTTCTTTTTTTATCGCCCGTGTGATGACGTCTAGGGCATTAATATTAGTCGTGCCCTCCCAGAGAAGCCCGATTTGTGCGTCTCTAACCAATCGAGGATTAACCCATTCTTCTATATAGCCGAGGCCACCGCGTGTCTCCATAGATGCAGTTGCGACGGGAACGTTATCTCTGCATGCCATCATCTTAAGTAATGGCGTTGTTAAGCGAAGAAGCTTCTCACTTCTTGTGTCACCGTTCTCCGATTCTTGCATGCAATGCGAGGTGTACATCATAGCACTCAAAGCTTGTTCGGCTGGAATAATGATATCGAGTAATTGGCTACGCATTAACGGTTTGTTTATTACAGGTTCCCCGAATTGTTGTCGAAAACGGGCAGCGCTTAGCGCCTCATTTAGGCAGCGACGCATCATTCCTGCGGCCCGAACGCCATGCGAAAGTCGTGATAAATTCACTTGGCCTAACATTTGTTTTATTCCTTGGGAGACATCCCCAACCGCATATGCTTTTGCACCTTCGAAAATTATTTCTCCAGACGCCATGCTTTTAGTGCCCAGTTTATCTTTCAGTCGAACGATACGGTAGCTGTTTCGCGACCCGTCTTCCAGATGTCTAGGCATAGCGAATAACCCCAATCCCTTTGTACCGGCAGGTGCTCCATCGGGCCTCGCTAGTAGCAGGGCGACATCTGCATCGGCATGTGAACAAAACCATTTCTCACCGTAGAGTTTCCAGTTTTCGCCATCGGGTACTGCAGTCAATGTTCCGTTGCCAACATCAGATCCTGCAGCCTTTTCCGTCATAAACTGCGTCCCTGTTAATCTCCGACTAAAGTCAAGACTGGTTAATCCTTCCCAGAATAGTTTTTTAAGTTTTGGGTCCTTGGCCCATTCGAAATGGTAGGCTGATGTTTCGGATACGGACAATGGGCATAAGATTCCAAATTCGGCTTGGGAAAATAGATATTGAAATGCATATTTAATGGGAGGAGAAACAACTTGGTGCCAGCCAAGGGCTCCGGGCCGATGAGACATAGCAGCCATTTTAAAATCATCCCAGGCTATCTGCTCCATTTCCTTGTAGGCAGGATGATATTCAATCCAGTCAATATCACGGCCAAATCGATCCCTTGGATGCAATACGGGGATGTTTTTATCAGCCTGCATAGCCAAGTCATTTAGGCGTCCACCAGCAACCTTTCCTAGACGTTCGAGGTGTGGTTCAAAATGTTCATATTCATCCTTTGTGGTGTACAAGGGCAAAAGACTTTGAAATTGGTGGTCAATTAGGAAAAAATTTTGGCCGGCACAATCTGGTGGAATATTATCACTATCATTTAAGCCTGGCCTCTTGGCTGGATTATAGTTGGGATCGTAATATTTTGTATTCGCCATGATAGAAAAACCTCTTGCGCTTCTTTGAGATCACTGAATATGAGTAAGGTTATGAGATTGTTATATTATATCGACGCTTTTCCGCCAAATTTTAGAGGTACTCAATCGACTTGGAAATAACTTAGTTTGATAATACTAAACTCAGATCAATTTTCTAGAGAAACTATTGGATAATCACGACCGGTAGACTTATTCCATCTTGAACTGCGGTTTTATTGTAGAGCATAGTTGGTTGAAGTATTTAAAACTGACAATTGCTTGATTGTATTTAAAAAGGCTTGGTTAAGGCTTTACAAAGAATCATTTTGAAAGAGGAGAAATAATGGCTGTAGGAATAGAGAAAAATGATGATAT
>PAQA01000055.1 GCA_002709155.1 Rhodospirillaceae bacterium | reverse complement strand
TTTTCAGCAACAATGTTCACCATTGATGCACGACTACCCCCAATGTCCGGATGCCCGGTAATCACGACCGCAGTGCCATCCTCATTTATGTATAATTGAGCACTGGATTCTCCGCCCGCGTTTCCCCAATAGCCTATTGCTATTCCGCGCCCTTGGTTCGGCCCAAGCTTGGCGTTAGCGTTAGGATGATTTCGAACCGAATCAACACACTCCCGTATTCCCGCTTCTCCAATTTTTGCGCCGTAAATAGTTGGTTTGTCTCCGGGCAAAGCATTTTTTAATCGTAGTTCCCATGGATCAATATTTAGTTTTTCAGCTATTTCATCGAGAATTGCTTCAAAAACATAATTGCCTTGCGGCGCACCTGGTGCTCTGTAAGCAGCAACGTTTGGACGATTGGAGACGACGTCCAATCCTTTGATATCGGCATTTGGAATATCATAACAAGAGAATGAAAAATGAAGTGCTCGACCAACTGGAGAGCCGGGATAGCAGCCGGCCTGCATGTTATAAGCACCTTCAACCGCCTTCAACTTACCATCTTTAGTAACGCCAACTTTAAGATTAGCAGACATACCAGCACCCGCACCTGTACTGTGGAATACGTCCTCTCGCGTGAGTTGCATCTTAACAGGTCGACCACATTTTTTTGAGAGTATCATCGCAACGGGTTCTAAATATATTATTGTCTTCCCACCAAAACCCCCACCTATTTCTCCGGGAATAGCCTTGATGTCTCCAGTCGCCATACCGGTGATCGTGGCAGTCAGGTCGCGAACCATAAATTGGCCTTGAGTACTGCTCCAAATCGTAGATTGTGAATCCGGCTTATGGCTAACCAAGCAGGCCTGTGGCTCTATGTAACCTTGATGAACAGCGGCCGACTTAAATTCACGGTCTATAACCAAGTCTGACTCATCAAACCCCTGCTTTACATCGCCCGTTTTGACCGTCATAACATTTGATATATTAGTCGCCCCATCAATTCCTTCAGTTTCCAACCAATCATGCAAAATAGATGCATCTGATGCCATTGCTTCGTCTACATCTATGACGTGCGGCAGCACTTCATAATCTATTTCGATCAGTTCCAACGCTGCTAATGCTATACTTTGCGAGGTGGCCGCCACAGCTGCAACAGGATGCCCGGTGTAAAGAATTTTTTCGCGCGCCATACAACCTCGAGCTATCCAACGAATATCATTTGGACCCTGCGGCAGCGGCACGTCCAAAGGAAGCAACGGAAAGTCTTCTCCAGTCATCACCGCAAGCACTCCATTGAGTTCTTCAGCTTTGGAAGTATCTATTTTCTTTATCAGAGCGTGGGCGTGTGGACTACGAAGGATCTTGCCCCACACCATGCCTGGCATAGTGAAATCGGCCGAGTATTGAGCCGAACCAGTGACTTTATCTATGCCATCGGGCCGCGGGGTCCGCTGGCCAATCCAATTATTCTTTTCGAGCGATATATGGTTCATGTTATCATTCCCTGTCAACAGATACAACCGACGAGGCGCCGTTCGCAGATAGCACCTATGTCAATTTTCCCATGGTATTTTTTTACAATACACTGGCCGCAAACCTCACAACCTACCTAGTAATGTATGTGAGATTTTGATCTAAATCAATGGCTGTATACAGTTTGTGAGTTGAAAAAATCATTAACTATTGACTTATTGATTTCGTTTCATGATGCGACGCAGTCTGGCGGTGCCACTCTCATCAACCGACAGTAACATTTTATCTTCAACGAGAACTACGCCATAGAGGTCGCGAACCTGTCCTAGACTGTAACGTCCCAACCGAACATCGTCTAATACTGCCTTCACAGAACGTTGTAACGGGTCACCGTAACCTCCTCCTCCCGGGGTGCGTACCCTGACACGATCTCCCGGTGTAAGCTCAATATCTTGTTCCTTGGACAGATGTTTGGGCACATAAGAGGCACCGTCACGTAGCACCACAACCTTGTTTACGTCTCCATCATTTCCACCAAGCGCCCCTTGCGGGCCAAATCGTCCATGATCCATAACAAAACTTGCGCGCGCCTCACCATTACGCAGCTCAAGCTCATAATCGAGCCCAAACCCGCCACGCATTTTTCCGGCCCCGGCCGAACCCTCATGTAGCGCGTAGTGATTATAAATCACCGGGAAGGCTTGCTCCATGATCTCGACTGGTGGAGCCTTCGAAATACCAATTGTTGAGCATCCATTGCTCAACCCGTCACTATTTGAATTCCCTCCGTAACCGCCACCTGACAACTGATACATGACAAAATCGCGTTCACGCTCTGCGTCATATCCACCCAATGCGAAATTTCCGCTTGTTCCTGCTGGTGCTGCCGTCACTCTGTCCGGCAAGGCTTCGACTAGCGCAGCAAAAATGGCCTCAGCGATACGCTGGCTGACTTCTGCAGCACAACCAGAAACAGGGCGTGGATACTGTGCATCGAGAAAGGTTCCCTCGGGCCGAACTATCTCCAATGGTTCAAAAGCGCCCGCGCTGATGGGCATCTCGGGAAAAATATGCCGCATCGCAAGATAAACTGAACTTTGTGTCGTTGCTAATACTGAATTCATCGGGCCGCGGCAAGGAGGACTTGACCCAGCAAAATCAAAGATCAGTCTATCACAAATCTTCTTCACCTGTAGTTTAATCACAAGCGGCTCGTCAATAACACCATCACTGTCTATAAACGCCTCTGAACTCCATTGACCGTCCGGCATACGGGATATCAACTGCCGCATCTGCCGCGATGCCCGCGCACGTAATTCCCCTATCGCCGTCTGTACCGTTGCATCTCCATATCGGTCAAGAAGAAGATCAAGCCTTTCTGAACCCACTTGCAAGGCAGCAGCCTGTGCCTTGACGTCACCAATACGCTGATCAGCGACGCGAATATTAGAACAGATTATCGCATAAATTTCCCTGTCCAACTCGCCCTTTTTGAATAATTTAACTGGTGGCAGACGCAGACCTTCTTGCTCCACAGCAGTGGCTGATGCCGAAAAACCACCTGGCACTGATCCTCCAGTATCCGGCCAGTGACCGGTATTGGATAGCCAACACCAAAGTTTTCCATTGCGATAATAAGGCCGTACGAAACGCACATCCATAAGATGCGTGCCACCCAGATAAGGATCATTCACAATATAAATATCATTGGGATCAGGTGGCGCTGCATTACCTTCAGCAATCAACCTTATAAGTTCGGCAGTAGAATATTGCATGGTTCCCACAAAAACAGGTAAACCCTCGGTACCTTGCGCTATTAACGACCCATCTGCTGCTGCATAAATACCGTCGGACCGATCGTTGGCCTCCGCTATCACAGGGGAAAATGCCGCCCGTGAAAAGCTAAGATCCATCTCGTCGCAAACCTGTTGCAGACTAGCCTGTATGACGCTAAGTGTTATCGGATCAAGGCTCACAACGCATCTCCGAGTGTGATCAGGATGTTACCGTCCTTGTCAGAACAGGCGTGATCACCAGGTTCGATCAAAACCATCGTATCCATCTGTTCGAGCACCGCAGGTCCTGTTATTTTCGCATTTAAGGGCAAAGCCTCTCGGTCGAAAATACGTGTCTCGTGCCAGCCACCATTAAACCATACGAGCCGCGTGCCAGTTTGCGCAGCTTCTAAGTTACTGGCACGTCCTGACGCATCAATAAGTTCTGTGAGGGAAATATCCGGACGCCGGCCGCTTACCGTGGTTTTCACGTTGACGACCTGAGCCCGAATTTCCGAAAGGCTTATTCTAAAACGTGCGAAATACGCCTCATCAAAAGCCAGCTGAATAGCCTCACGGTTTATCTGATCGGCGGGGAGCGGCACCTGCAAAATATGGGTCTGTCCAACAAACTGCATATCTAGCCAGTGCGTTACTTTGATCTCTTCAATTGAGACGGGTTCCTGGCGGATTAACCCTATCCCCTCATCACGCTGCGTCTTTGCAATGGCAATTACGTCATCAATATCAATTAAATTAAGCGGGCGATTAACGGTACGCACAAAATCATGCTTGAGGTCCGCAACGATACAGCCAAGCGCATTGGTGATACCCGGCCGGGCCGGAATTAAAACTTCGGGGATGCCCAGTTCGCGCGCTAATGCACTAGCGTGCATCGGTCCAGCTCCACCAAAAGCGAATAGAGAAAAGTCGCGTGGATCCTCACCAAGGGATACTGAAACCATTCGTGTTGCCCCAGCCATTCGTGTCGTCGCTATCTGCAGTATAGCAGCAGCGGCATTTTCAGCATCGGTATTGAGTGGATTTCCCAATTTTTCCTGGAAAATGGAACGAATTTCAGGGAGATCCACCGCACCTGACACTGATTTAAGTTTGCTTACATCGAGGCGTCCAAGTAGCAGATTGGCATCTGAGATTGTTGGTTCTATGCCGCCACGTCCGTAGCAAATCGGCCCAGGGTCCGCTCCTGCGCTCTGAGGCCCAACCTCGAGAAGTCCAGCATCGTTGACTTTTGCAATAGAGCCGCCACCGGCGCCAATTGTCCGCACGTCAACCATCGGAACATGAATTGGCATTGCATATTCAAGCTCAAGCTCATTTGAAACCGATGGATCTCCATCACGAATGAGGGCAACGTCCGTCGAAGTCCCGCCCATGTCATAAGTGATTAAATTTGGCCTACCGGCGGCGCGTCCAGTATAAGCAGCAGCAATAACTCCGGAGGCTGGTCCTGACATAACAGTTTTAGCCGCCTCGCGAACAACCCTTTTTGCTGAGACAGTACCACCATTGCCATTCATTACCAGTAATTCACCAGCATAACCGCCAGCAACAAGTTCTTCGTCAAGCCGGGCGATGTAACGTTTTAGGATTGGCTGCACCGAGGCATTCACTGCCGCAGTCACACCACGCTCAAACTCTCTGCTTTCTGAGAGTAAAGAATGTCCGGTGGTGATATACTCATTAGGCCAAAATTCGGCTAGAATATCTGCTGCGCGACGCTCATGTTCTGGATTCGCATAAGAGTTCAGAAAATGTACAACAATCGACTCAACCCCAACATCAAGTAATTTTTTGCCCGCTGTGCGAACCGCCATCTCATTTAGGGGGGTCAGAATACGTCCGGCATAATCCATTCGTTCATCAACTTCAAGTCGCAGATCACGGGGGATTATTGGTAGAAAAAATCCTTTCATCCCGTAGGCTTGCGGTCGTGTACGGCGGCCAAGCTCGAGAATGTCCCGAAAACCTGCTGTAGTGATTAGACCGGTGCGACTCAGTTTTCGCTCCAAGACAGCATTCGTTGTAGTTGTTGTACCGTGGACAACAAGCGCTACATCACAAAGGTTTGTCTGGGCATCTTTAAGCGCCTGCATAACACCAAAGGCCTGATTTTGCAGCGTACTTGCAACCTTGGCAAGCTGTACCCTACCTGTCGTTTGGTTCAGCTTAACAAGATCCGTAAAAGTACCTCCAACATCAACGCCAATTAAATCACCCAAGAATTCTGCATCATTTTTTTTCATACAATAGACTTACTAAAAAGGCTTAGTCGCACCCGTGGCATAGAAACTTTATTGGCGACTGGGGTCCCGCTATCTTTGATTTCTTGTTTGATAATTGTCAAATCTCACCCGTAAGGCATCAATAAGTTCACTAGACAGACATTTTGTATAAGTCCCTGCAACATTATGTAAGATTTTCGGCTTAATCAATTAGTTAGATGCAACCCACAAGTTCTATTTCCCAAAAGCAAAAATCTATATGAATTACATACAAGACAACAAGCACTCCCACTCAATAGTTCCAAAGCTCATAAACCATTGAAAACTGTTGCAAGATGCCGTTGATTAATCTTACACAATTCGCTAAAGTGACAAAGATTAAATTGGGTGTGTTTGCGGGAATCATACCTCTCGTCGATGACCTGCCGTTCCAATTTTGCTAATACCTATAACTGCGAGACAATCATGGGTTTATACACGAACTATTTGGCAGAAATCGAAGAACGGAAAAAACAGGACTTGCACCCAAAACCTATTGAGGACGGCGCCCTTGTTGAGGAGTTAATTGCTCAAATTAAGGATCCTGCCAATGAGCATTACCAAGCATCGTTGAACTTTCTCATCTACAACACCTTGCCTGGAACCACGAGCGCGGCAGGGATAAAAGCAACGTTTTTAAAGGAAATCATTCTAAAGGATGTCGTTGTCGAAGACATCACGGTTGATTTTGCCTTCGAATTGCTGTCGCATATGAAAGGGGGGCCGTCCATCGAAGTGTTACTTGATTTAGCGCTTGCCGAGGATGTGGCCACCGCACAAAAGGCGGCTGATGTTTTAAAAACCCTAGTCTTTCTCTACGAAGCTGATACAGATCTTTTAAAGAACGCGTACGAAGACGGCAATGCCATCGCTAAAGATATCTTGAAGAGCTACGCTGATGCAGAGTTCTTCACAAATCTACCAGAGATAGAGGACGAAATTAAAATAGTGACTTTCGTTGCGGCAGAAGGAGATATCTCAACTGATTTAATGTCTCCAGGTGCAGAAGCGCATTCACGGGCTGACCGCGAATTACATGGCAAGAGCTTTATCTCGGCAACAGCACAAAAGGAGATTGAAGCCCTGAAAATCGAGCATCCAGGCAAACGGCTTATGATGATCGCCGAGAAAGGCACCATGGGCGTCGGCTCTTCTCGAATGTCCGGGATCAATAATGTCGCCCTTTGGATGGGGGAGCAGGCTAGCCCATATGTGCCGTTTGTAAATATGGCTCCAATTGTTGCCGGCACCAATGGTATCTCACCGATCTTCCAAACAACTGTAGGCGTTACCGGCGGTATTGGTGTTGACCTGAAAAACTGGGTCAAGAAAGTTGACGAGGATGGCAAGGTAATAGTGGGTAACGATGGCAGTCCGATTCTGGAGGAGAAATACTCCGTAGCTACAGGTACAACCCTAACTATCGACACTAAAACCCAAAAACTCATGAATGAAGATGGGTCTAAAGAACTCGCAGACGTGAGCGCAGCCTTCTCACCACAATCAGTTGAATTCATGAAAGCCGGCGGCTCCTATGCCATTGACTTTGGAAAAAAACTTCAGATATTCGCTGCTGACACACTTGGGGTTGACCCCAAAGAGGTCTTCGCGGCACCAAAGATAATTTCACACTCGGACCGAGGCCTGACTGCGGTCGAGAAGATCTTTAACGCCAATGCCGTTGGTGTTCCTAAGGGCACCATACTGCACGCAGGTTCCGATGCAATGGTGCGAGTGAACATTGTTGGCTCCCAGGACACGACTGGTCCAATGACAGTGCAAGAATTAGAAGCTATGGCCGCAACTATAATTTCCCCAGCGCTAGATGGTGCCTACCAGTCTGGCTGCCATACAGCTTCTGTTTGGGACAAGAAAGCGCAGGCAAATACACCCAAACTCATGGCGTTTATGAATAAATTTGGCCTTGTCACGGGGCGCGATCCTAAAAACCAATACCACGCGATGACTGACGTGATTCACAAGGTGCTAAACGATATTACCATAGACGATCGCGCAATCATCATTGGCGGTGACTCGCACACCAGAATGTCGAAGGGCATAGCATTTGGCGCTGATTCTGGCACTGTGGCTTTGGCGTTGGCACTAGGTCAAGCGAGCATCCCTGTGCCACAGTCTGTGAAGGTTACGTTCGAAGGCACGATGGGGGACCATATGGACTTTCGCGATGTAGTTCATGCAACCCAAGCTCAAATGTTGGCCCAGTTTGATGGAGAAAATGTATTCCAAGGCCGGGTAATTGAGGTACATATCGGCACGTTGCTGGCTGACCAAGCCTTCACGTTTACGGATTGGACTGCTGAGATGAAAGCAAAGGCTTCGATCTGTATCTCCAACGACGAAACTCTCATTGAATCGCTAGAAATCTCGAAGGCCCGTATTCAAGTCATGATCGATAAGGGCATGGAAATTTCTTCTGGGATGCTTAAAGGCCTCATTGATAAAGCAGATGATCGTATTGCCGGTATTAAATCCGGCGAGCAAGCGGCCCTGAAACCTGATCACAATGCCAAATATTTTGCCGAAGTGGTTGTCGATTTGGATGAGATCAACGAGCCGATGATAGCCGACCCAGACGTTGATAACATCGACATAGCAAAACGCTATACTCATGACACCATTAGACCGATCTCTTATTACGGGTCTGAGAAACAAGTTGATCTTGGATTTGTTGGGTCATGTATGGTCCACAAGGGTGACATGAATATAATAGCCCAAATGTTTCGTAATATCGAAAAAACTGAAGGTGAGATAAAGTTTAAGGCACCACTAGTAGTAGCTCCGCCTACTTACAACATCGTGGATGAACTCAAAGCCGATGGTGACTGGGAAATTCTCCAGAAATATGCCGGTTTCGAATTCAATGATTCAGCACCTAAGACTGAAGCAAGAACAGCTTATGAAAATATCCTTTATCTTGAACGTCCGGGTTGCAACCTCTGCATGGGTAACCAGGAAAAAGCGGCTAAAGGGAATACCGTCATGGCTACCTCCACGAGACTTTTCCAAGGCAGAGTAGTAGCCGATTCAGATGAAAAAAAGGGAGAATCCCTTCTAGCCTCAACCCCGGTTGTTGTGCTATCGACAATCCTGGGTCGCACGCCGAGCATTGAGGAGTATAAAGCTGCGGTTGATGGCATAAATCTAACGAAATTTGCACCACCAGCAGCGTAGTGGCCGCGTTAAATTAACAACTCATACTCACTGCTGCCGATCGACGAGACAAGCCACAAAAATACGCAATATTTGCTGCTGTAAAATTTATTGTCGGACACTTTGAAAATTTACTCACCATCCGTCGAATAATAAAAGTGTTTGAAGATAGACCGGATGTTGTGCCTTGATCAGAAATCATATTCCAAATCATGATTTTAAATTACCAGATTAGTCTAAAGAAATAATTTTATTTCCAATCTTTTTAAAAGGTAATCTCTTTAAATTACTCGTACAGAGGCCTTGGCTATCAATATAAAAACTCTGAGAGGCAATTGGATCGTATGCGTCCTTATGCGACACCGCCGCTTTGATTATTATGAGTTTTGCATCTCTAGGATTGATGCCTTGTGAAGTAAGTTGCCCTAAATCCATCGGTGGTGTTTTGATTGACGTTATCAACAATGTTACTTGATCATTTTTTATAACGGCTGATGGACCCATGCTTATTTTGGTTCCCATCATTGAAGCAAGATGGGATTGTTTATTTTCAAGTTCAAACGTTCCATCAGAGATTTTTTCTAGCTTTGCCTTTATAAAAATCGGCTTACCATGAAATACATCAAATTTCGCACCGATATATAATTGTATTTCCTCATTTATCTGGGCTCTGTGACATGCGTTTGCTGATTCAGGATCATTAATAATTGCCACAATCCCTTTATTATTGGCTTGCAATAAACGGTCTAATAAATCAGTTGCATCTCCTGGTGTGCCGCCACCGATATTATCCGCCGGCTCAATTAACAATACTGGTTTTGTAATTTCTTCAATATTATTAATTTTTGTCAAAGCTTCATCTAATGAATTTTCTTTTGGATAACCACTTTCAATCTTTGCTTCAAGAATCTTAAATAAATTATCGAGATATTTTTTAGCGTTACTAATATCTCCTCTTGTGCAACAATTTAAACTAAAACCGCAGTCTGGAATATCTGCATATGAGTATCCTGCCATAACATTGATGCAAATAATCTCCGGATCGTTTTTCTCTATCTTAAGTGCTTCTTCCAAAATTGCTTTCATAGGGTCGTTTGCCGTTCCAACACCGGTTGCAGGCAAAATATAATTTGTACCTAAATGTATTTGTTCTACTTTAGCGTCCAAAAAAAGATCATTTAAAATTGATGCAGCTTTTACTGCTGTTTCTCTTGCATCGCTATGAGGGTTTTTTCTATAAGCAAAAACACAAGTGCTATGTTTAATCATATTTTCTGAAACGTTGGCGTGTAAGTCTAAAACTGCCACAATGGGAACAGATAGATTTTCTTTAGTCAGAAAACCTTGAATCTCCTTAAGCAAATCCCCTTCAAAATCATCGTGATTCTTGCTGACCATGGCTCCATGTAAAACTAGGAAAATCGCATCTATTGTATGACAACAGACTTTTAATTTATCAAAAATATTTTCCTTAAAATAATTCTCTGACACTTCATCTACTGTACCCGAAGGTCTTGCTGACATTTGTATTCCTGGAATGATATTCCAGTCTTTTTGAGAGGCATATTCTATAAACCCATCAGTCGGAGAGCCATTACCCGTGTTTTCGATAATTATTTCTTGATCATGATATACGATAAAATCTTTTAACTTCGTTGGTTCACCTAAAAATGTGTGCGTTTCGTGATATATACCTGCGAGAAAAATATTTTTAGACATAAAGTATTTCTTCTAGCTGTTTATTTGCCTGTATTTTTATTTTTTCTACGCCTTCAGCAGTTGCTTCGTCATCGCGCCAAATAACTTTTTCTTATACTAAGCTACCGCCCTCCAGCGGAATGAAGCCCTTTAACTTAAGTATTTTGCAAAAAATTACCCGCGACGAATAACATACTTCAATCATTCAGTATCTTCGGTTAACTCTACATCAAATTTGGAAAAAATTTTTCTGATTTTATCGTAGCAAACACCGATTCTAATTGTTTCAAAATTACCAAAATCAATAATTGTTGACGATCTTCCGTTTTCATTTTCGTACTTTGATGTACCTCCATCAATAAGAATATCGGCGGCATTAACAACAGGAGGATCTATATCATCTAAATTGAACTTTGACCCAGTAAGAGATGTGTTTGCTGATGAACCTAAAACAGGCATTTCCAATTCCATTGACTGTTTGGTCATTTCATTATGAAAGTCTCCCGCATTAAGAAGCATGTCTAATGTTCCTATCTTTGTGGAATTTTGGAGAACCCAACTATCAACATTCTTGAACATAGGATGATCTCGTCTGAAAGGGGCTACGGTAGACATTGGTAAATTGTTATCAAAAATCACGGCTTTTATAATATCGTGCTTCCACGAATCAATTATCTGTATGTCTTTCAACAACTCATAATTAGAAAACATACCAGATGGCTTCTCAAATGACCTGTTTTTGCATCTGAAAATGGTTTCTATGGATTTCTTTGAATTCCCCACAATAGCATATGCCACATCCAAAGGAATAATAGCGACTCCTTCAGCTGATATTATCTCTAATACCTGCTTCGACTGCTCAACAACATCATCTGCAACTACTCTATAAATCAAAAATATATCATCCTTTTTATTAAATTTTTTTAAATCATTTCATTTAAATTATGTAAGCTGTTTTTAACTTTGTCATCCTTATTCTAGCGATTATTACTGATTTAAGATTTTGCTATCTGCGCCCCATAAAACGCATTGATTTTGGTTTAGTTACTGACGGTTAGAATGCTATTTGCGGTCTTTCTAATCCATAGTGATCCCTAAGCATTGCTCCCGCGTAACCTTCGCGAAATAATCCACGGCGCTGGAGTAATGGGATCACCTCTTCAACGAAAACGTCCAGCATCCATGGTATAATAGGCGGCATCAGATTGAAACCATCCGCTGCACCCGCTTTAAACCACGCCTCCAGCTCGTCAGCCACCTGCTCCGGCGTCCCCTCAAACGTAAAATGACCACGTGCTCCAGCAAGCTTAGCAAGCAGTTGACGCAGCGTTGGCTTCTCGCGTGCCACCATGCCTACTATCACTTCGGTGCGACTGCGTGCCGCCTGGACGGAGTCCGGATCGGGAAAGTCATCCATTGTCAACCGCCGGTCCAGCGGCAGGTGCGAGAAGTCGTGCCCGCCGAACCGGCCTGTCAAACGCTTGCGCCCAACCTCAACATCGGCAAGTTCGTTTAGCTCCTGAGCAACTTGCTTGGCTTCAGCCTCGGTGCTTCCAATAATCGGACTGAATCCGGGCAGAATGATCAGACTGTCTGGATTGCGGCCGTGCGCCTTTGCGCGTGATTTTAGATCTTTGTAAAAATCAACAGCTGTTGCCATCTCTAGGTGAGCTGTGAACACAGCTTCAGCGTGCCGCGCTGCGAAATCGCGCCCGGTGTCCGAGGAACCTGCCTGTACTAGAACTGGTCGTCCTTGTGGACATCTTGGAACATTCAGTGGTCCGGCGACTGCATAATAATTTCCCGAATGATCAATTGGTCGAATACTTTCTGTTCTTGCGTAAAGTCCACCAGTTCGATCATCTATTATGGAAGTATCGCTCCAACTGTCCCATAAGGCCTTGACGACTGCGAGGTACTCTTCTGCGCGTGTATACCGGTCGGTGTGCGATATTTGCTCAGGATGCCCAAAGTTTCGAGCGGCGGGAACGGACCAAGTGGTAACGATATTCCAACCAATCCGCCCTTGACTAACGTGATCAAGGCTAGCGAACTGTCTTGCCAAATTGAATGGCTCCATATAGGTCGTAGATGCTGTTGCGATCAGCCCGATCTTTTTAGTTGATATGGCAAGGGCACCCAATGTGGAAATCGGTTCTAACCAGGTTCTCGCAGCATGGGCCACGTCATCGTGAACGACCAGTGTGTCAGCAAGAAAGATGGAGTCGAATAATCCACGTTCCGCAGTCTGTGCAGCTTCCACAAAATACGAAACGTCAGTCAAAGCTTTCGACGATGACTTGGGATGACGCCAGGACGCCTCGTGGTGACCGCGACTATGTATAAACAAGTTGAGGTGCATTTGTTGACCCATGGCATCAATTCTCCAAGTTTTGGTAAATCACATCGTGTCAGATGCGATGCACTAGGAAAAGATTAATAGTTCTACTTTCCGGTTCTAAAAGAGGAAATATTGACTGCAGCGATGTTCACGCGCGCTATTTGTAGAAAAAGCAGCTATCAGCATTTCTTACAATCAACTCGATCCATCCCCATATTCCTGACAGGAAACATCATGCTTTTACTGGTCTGAACGCCAAATTCTGATTTCGTCTTAAATGCGGCGCGCCAGATAGATTGTCTGGGTAACGTCACCATCCTGAAACGGATTAGAGAAACTGACCGCTTCAGCCCGAGCGTTGGCAAAGACAGATTGCAGATGCGCAGTGAAATGCTCATCGGGTGGGTTATTTGACCACAGGCCAAAAACCCCTTTTGACGTCAAATGTTGTTGCAGTTTGGTAAGGCCAGCCGCAGTATAAAATCCTTCATTACCAGGTGCCAGATGAAAATCAGGCGTATGATCAATATCAACCAGAATGACATCAAAGCGTCGTCCCACTATCGCCGGATCAAATCCTGTATCCCCCGCAGCGGTAGCAAAAAAATCAGCACAGATGAACTGGCACCGGGAATCTCCAATTAATGCCGCACCTAATGGCAGCATGCTTTGTTCATGCCAATCAATGATGGGTTGGAGCGCATCAACAACAAGCAGGCTGACTACATCATTATCCTGCAATACCGCTTCCGCGGTATAGCCCAGCCCTAATCCGCCAATGACAATATCGCGAGGTGCCGAGCCGCCTGTCTCGCGGTGATAGGCAAGCCCCAATGTTGCAAGGGCAATTTCTGATGTGGTGAAGAGGTCTGACATCAGATGCTCGTCACCCAGCATGATTTCTAAAATGTCTTTGCCCAATCTGAAATCATGACGCCGGCGAAGCGAGATAGTACCAATCGGCGTGTGTTGATAATCCAGCTCTTCAAAATATTTTGACATGTTTTTTCTTTCTGGCCACCGCGCCAGTGATCCTAAACTGCACCTGTTGTGTTGCGTTGTAACGCGTTACTGTAATCTGCCAGTCATAACGCAATAGACAGAACCCACAATGAAAGCAATTACCCCAAAGACTGCTCTGACAACCCCCCATTTTCCATTCATTACTCCGCGGCTTGAACGATCATGGCCCAAACTGTTCCAAAGGTATGTAAAACTTTTGTGAGAGTAACTAATACAATAAAGTCAATTACCTCGTAATCAAAACCTTTTCCAACTCAGAAGCACTCAATGACTTTCGCGCCTCCATCCTTATCAACTTTCGTGAAGCTGGGCTAAATTCTCCCAGGCGATCAGGCCGTTTGCGCCATCAAAAACACGGACAGGGCAGCACACCCGATCGCAATATACTTGCGGCTGGAGAGTTGCTCCATACCGAGAAATACGGACAACAGCATGGCAACAGCGAAGCTTAAATTCGCGATGGGCACGACTACACTCGCCTCACCATTCTTGAGCGCTTCGATTAGCGCGTTGACAACAGCGAAAGCGAGGGTACCGGACACAACGGCGTAGGCCGCTTTTTTGCCCGTAATCCGAACACGCCTCTCCCGGAACGCCGCATAGGCGAAACCGCCCACAATCCAGCTTATAGCCGCGATTATCAACAACCCTTCGGCAGCCGCTCCCTGCTCAAGTGCAACTTTCGAAACGACCCCATATATCGCCCTAAAAGCAGAAGCCGCGACCGCCATCAGGAAAAAAAGACCGGGTATGGGAATCGTATCACCGCTATCAGATCGTCGGTAAAGGATTAATACTGCAGCTACACCGATCCCGATACCAAGCAGTTTGAAAACCCCAACATCTTCGGCCAACAACATAAAGGAGATCGCTACCACACCGATCGTATTGAGACGGTAAATCATCGAACCCAAACTAACATCAAGACCGGTTAAGCTTTCGATCAACAAAATATTAGCCAACACAAGGAACGCACCGGTCAGGAGACCGTACAATATAGTCACCTCATCGAGGCGAATTTGTGTATCCGTTATTGTCAAATATGTCAGCTGCAGGACCAACCATACGAAGCCGCATCCAAAGACATACATGCCCCGAGAACGTTCCTTTAGGGAAAAACGCCGAAACGTCACGTCGAGACAACCGGCGGCCGCGAGACTAACGAGCGCGAAGAAAATAGCGTATGTCATGAGAAAAACCTTAACCATCCTTTAGTAGTCGCTGGTGCCAGAGCATTACCTGAAATGAAATCAGGAATATAACGATAAATTTTTATTCCCACTCAATAGTAACGTTAATATAACGTTAATTAAAATCAACGACTTAAACACACCTAATAATGAGTGTGTAACTAATGTGTAAACCACCTTTGTATTGCACGCTTTTATTACCTCTACGCTTCTATTGTTTTTCAATAGTTTATACAATCTCTGGCTGCACACTGTACAACCTAAATCACACTTAAACCTACTCCCAAAAAGGCGATTGAATAAACTCCCTTAGCTTCGCGTTCTCCTGTTCTTTTCGTTCTTCATTATCTACTGCATCAACCGCTAGCAAAGCACTTATAGCCCATTCCACAGCAGCTATTTTAACTTCGCGTTTGGACATTAGCCGACTATCAGTAGTTTGCCTGTCTAAACTTCGTGAAGTAATAACACGCGGCATAGCAACTGGCGTTAACCCCAAGTCTCCGTCAGCGTCAAAGTCTAATGCTCTGTCAAACCACATTTGTAAACTTGCATCAGCCGCTACTATCTCTTGCAGTGTCTCCAACGCATCTTCGCAGTGGCGCTCACTGCTATTATAAAATTTCTTAGCTGTGCTGTGTTTTCCTTTTGTGCTGTAGCCTTCTGCTCTGCTGTAATTAAAAATTGCTTTTTTTAGTTTGTCTTCATAGCGTTTGAGTTCGTTAGGTTTATCATTTAGCTCTTCTCTGATTTGCTGCTGACTTTCCCAATCGCTTTCAAATCCTTCATATTCCGCTTCAGTCAGCCAAGTAGCTAGCCGACGATTTTGCACGTTTTCTCCACGTGTAAGTTCATCAAGCATCGTGTTTAGCTTTGCCAACCTATTTTGTTCGGTTTTGGAAAGCGCACTAAGCTTGCGATTTTTTGCTTTTTGGTTTTTAAGTAAGTCTCGCAGTTTGGTGTTTGGCTTATGTTGCATATCTTGCTATTCACTCATTGCTTCAGCCTTCAGCCTCTTTGTCTAAGTATTTCTT
>PAQA01000054.1 GCA_002709155.1 Rhodospirillaceae bacterium | reverse complement strand
TTTTTAAGACCGCATCTCTGCCTCCATGCTTTTCCACCAGTGCTGCTTGATCCCTCTTTGCATGTTGATCTACTAATTCAGGGTCACAGATATGTCGCAATTCTTTTTCAAATTCTTTGACTAAAGCAACGTGTGATGGATCATTTATGAGATCTTTTTGTTCCAGAGGATCTGATTTCAGATCAAATAATTGTGCAGGATAATTCACGTAATATACGTATTTAAAATTTCGCTTACGTATCATAAAACATCCTGTTGCAGCACCCACAGCATGGTATTCACTAAATACAACTCTTTCATTATCGTCATTCTGATCAGCAATTTTCCATAAAGATTTTCCGGGGCGTGCTTGATCATCTTTGTTGGGTACTATCCCGGCGGTATCCAGAATAGTTGGATAAAAATCTAGCAGTGAGACGGGGGTTTTAACTTTTTTTGACTTTGGAATATCGGGACCCGCAGTTATTAATGGTACACCAACGGATTCTTCATACATGTTCGATTTTCCCCAAAGACCACGTGCACCAAGGTTATCACCATGGTCGCTTGTGTAAATAACGCGAGTTTTTGAAGATTCCCCAGAACTGTCCAGTGCACGCAAAATCCTACCCACATTGTGATCGAGGAATGTACATAGGCCAAAATAGGATGATATGGCGATACGGCGGGTTTCGTCGGTAAAAAATTGATCATACAGTTGGCATTTAGCTTGGGCATCAATCCATGGATGGCGCTCAATTCCATTTTCAGGATGATCCCTTGGCAGGGGCATAGTGCTGGGTGGATAAAGGTCAAAGAATTCTGGTGGCGAGATTAATGGGAAATGTGGACAAACCAATGACACGAAAAGTACCCATGAATCCTTTTGTTTCGTTGCATGTTCCTTGAGCCATTTTTCTGCTTCTTTAGTTATCTGCTTGTCATATTCTATGTAAGAAGAGTTCCCAGGACCAATTCTTTCGGCTAGTGAACTGGTTCTTGGCCGGGGTGGAAGTTTATCGCGCACTGCACCCATGATATCGCCAATCCCGTCGACTACATGCATAGGCGCGATTTGTGTGTCAAAACCAGTGGGGTCCGCTTCGTCCCTGTAATGAAGTTTTCCTATTGAGAGTACGGGGGTGTTGTTTTCTTGAAGTCTATGCGTCCAGCCTTTTATTTTCCCATCGTAGGGGTGGGCATTGCACCAGTAACCGGTTTGGTGTGTGTAATGGCCTGTTGCAAAAGCTGCCCTGGCAGGAACGCATATAGGTGAAGGAGTGTAGGCGTTGGTAAAATAGGTTCCATTTTTTGCTAAGGTATCGAGATTAGGGGTTTTGACTATGGGATGGCCGGCGCAACCCATCGCTCCAGTTTGATGTTCATCAGACATAATAATCAAGAGGTTGGGATTGTCTGAAGTCATCTTTATCGGCCCTTTATTTTATGAATAATTATACATTTAACAAAAAGAGTATTTTCCATCGAATATGAGGTACTCAAATTATTACAATGGTTATCTTGTTGATCTGACAGGCGATGCTTATGCTATTGTTTTTAGGATAGTTTATGGAATTGAACAACAAAGAAACCTGCCTCTGAAGGCACTCTTATTTTTTTGTGGGGCAACAAGAAATATGTTTTTTATTGGAGTATATCAATGGCTGGTGTTTTAGACGGTATCCGTGTTCTCGATTTTGGAAGATACATTGCAGGTCCCTTTTGTGGAATGCTTCTGGGTGATATGGGAGCGGAGGTTATCAGAATAGACAAGCTTTCTGGAAGTGAAGATAGGTATCTGGTGCCGGTCGCTGAAAGTGGCGAAGGACCGCTTTTTTTGGCTCTGAACCGGAATAAAATGTCCCTTACACTGAATCCTATGAAACCTGAGGGCCGGGAAGTTGTTCGCAAGCTTGTTGAAACAGCCGACGTTGTAATAGCCAACCTACCACAGCCAACTTTAGAAGCAATGGGTATTGATTATGACAGTTTGAAAGCGATTAAACCGGATATTATTCTCACGACTGTTACTGCATATGGAAACGGCGGACCTTACAGCGAGCGTGTTGGTTTTGACGGTGTGGCGCAGGCATTGGCAGGGGCCACTTATATGGGCGGCCATCCGGGAGACCCGATGAAATCTTTTGTGCCGTTTGCAGATTTTGGGACGGCAACAATGGCAGCCTTTGGAACCATGTCGGCTCTGCTCGATAGAGAAAAGACGGGAAAGGGTCAGTTGGTAGAGGGAGCGCTTACCCGAACGGTAATGGCCTTTAATATCGCGTTGATAGCGGAAGAAGCATTAAAAGGCATCGATCGTCCAGCCTACGGCAATCGAGGCTATAGTGCCGGGCCAAGTGATGTATTTAAAACCATTGATGGCGCGGTTATGGTTCAGGTTGTTGGTCAACCTCTTTTTGAGAGATGGGCAAATCTTATGGGAGAAGATAGTTGGCTGAATGACCCGCGTTTTGCAACAGATATGGACCGTGGTGAAAATGGGGAACTTTTGAGCGCTCGTATGCAGATGTGGTGTAAAGATATGACGACAAAAGAAGTTCTTGATGAATTAGATGAAGCCCGAATTCCTTGCGGTCCTGTTCTCAGCGCAAAACAGGTTTTAGAGGATCCACATATTAAGGCGATGGACTTTTTGCAGGATATGGACTTCCCAGGGCTTGATAAGCCAATTCCGGTTACCACTACTCCGGTGAAGCTGTCGAGAACACCAGGTTCTATTAGAAAGCCAACAGCCACTCTAGGGGAGCACACGTATTCTATTCTAAAGGACTTGAATTATACCGATGAGCAAATTGAGAGTATGAAAAAAGCCAGGGCTGTTTGAGTCCTAGTTTAGAATTTCTGGTCCATGGACATTGCTGGTTGATCGCAGAGGGACTCTCCAATTTCTATTGCTGGGATACCTGCCACCGAGGTATTATCGGGCACATCTTTCACAACGACGCTTCCTGCTCCTATTCTGCAACAGTTGCCAACGGTGATATTTCCTAATACGGCAGCTCCCGCGCCGATCATTGTTCCAGTTCCAATTTTGGGATGTCTATCTCCTCTATCTTTACCGGTCCCTCCTAGAGTGACTCCATGCAGTAACGATACGCTGTCTCCCAATATGGCTGTTTCTCCAATAACTACGCCCGTGGCATGATCCAGCATAATACCCTTTCCAATTTTTGCCGCAGGATGGATATCGACCTGAAACGTCTCGGACACTCTACTTTGTATATACTGGGCGAGTGTCTTTCGGCCTTGATGCCACATCCAATGTGCAATTCGATAGGCTTGGACAGCTTGATAGCCTTTGTAGAAAATAAACGGTTCGAGATAACTGTTACATGCTGGGTCTCTTTCGTAGGTAGCTGACAAATCGGCGCGTGCGGACTCTATTATATCTAGGTCTTGGCTGATTGGCTCATATAATATCTGATAAAGAGATAGTGGATTTATTTCGGAAGATCCAAGCTTTGCAGATAGCAGAAAAGCCAGTGCCGTTTGAAACGAGTTTTGTTCTAACACAGCTGTTTGCAACCAGCTTGCAAGTGCGGTCTCCTCAACAAGCCAATGTTCTGCATCCTGACGCATGGCTTGCCAGATTGGATCTACAGTATTCTTTGCCTCTATCTTCGTGGATGTCATTTGTTCAACCATTTACAATTCAAATTGTTCAAATTTTTTCTTAAAACTAAACAGTCAAAGTGCTTAATACTTGGAAAAAGTAGGCGGTTCCTAAAGATCCCAATAAGCCCCATGAAATATAAACCAAGAAAATTGGTTTTTTTACGAGTGCGAAAACAGCCATTGCAGCAGGTATGCTAGTTACCCCACCTGCAATCATAAAGCCCATAGCTGCACCAGGCGCCATCCCCAAGTCAACTAAGCCACCCACAGTAGGGATAGCTGCAAATCCATTTAAATATGCTGGTATTCCAAGCAACACAGAACTTGGTATAGCCCACCACGCTGCTCCGCCTAGATAATGGCCTATTTCTTCGGCAGGGATGAAAGCAACCATTAAGCTCTCCAAAATGAATGCCAAGGTTAGCCAGCGCAAAAGGAACCAACCAGCAGACCAAGCTTCGTTGATAAAAAACTCGCGTCGCTCCGCCTCTTTCCAAAATTGCCAAGATATGGATTTCTTTTCCAATGATTTATTAGCCCTGCAGGGGCCTGAACCGCAACCCACGGATTTTATTAATAATGGATCTTGTAATAATCTATGGGAATTAAATCCATGTAGAATAAGACCGGCTAAGGCTCCAATAAAAATTGCAGACACTAGTTTTGTAAGCGTAAATGCTACGCCAAAAACAGGCAGCATCAGGAAAAATATTTGTGGGTCCATTAAAGGAGATGCTAGCCAGAAGGCCATTACAGGGGCTAACGGCACTCCGGCAAGAAGTAAACCTGCTATTATTGACACTACGCCGCAGGAACAAAAAGGGGAAATAGCTCCAAATATTGCTGCCGCTAGGATTGCTTTGACTGGGTTTCCTGAGAAAACCCCGGCAATTTGTTGATCTAATCCAGTTGCTTTTGCAAAAGCCGCTGCGCTAACAGACAAGAGTAAAAAACCAGATATCCCAACCAGCGCATTGAGGGTGAAATTCAATGTAGCCTTCGCTTGATCAAAATTTAAAATAACCAAGACGAATATCAGAGCGGTTATAGTCAAAACGACACGGTCAAATTTCCGTATTTGTTTTGAGATGACTGCAGAGTCAGAGAGTAACGTCACACTAATCCTCGCTTTTTTCAAAATTAGGCAGTTTTGTGCTTTCAGGCTTTCCGTCATCTTGAATAGTAACAGAAGTGATCAATTATGTTAATTTTTCTAGATCGAAGCTTTTATTACCAAATAATGTCCTATTTTGCAGAAAGGTTATCTACTTCGGAGATTTGCTCGGGCGTCATTTTCCACCTAATAGCATCAACGTTGGCGTCAATTTGTTCAGGTTTGGTTGCTCCAGCGATGATACTGGCTGTCGCAGGGCGGGCCGCCATCCAACTAAATGCTAGTTCTAATAGGCTGTGTCCGTGTTGTTTCGCGAAAGCATTCAATTTGTCTACAATAGAAAAATTTTCGTCTGTTAAATATACCCGGTTAGCGAACGTAGGCATATCCGTAAGCCTCGCTCCTTCTGGCATTTTATTAGATTGATACTTTCCAGTTAATAATCCGCTTGCCAAAGGAAAATACGGCAGCAAACCGCAACCGTATCGTTGCATTGCAGGGATCAATTCATGTTCAATTTCTCTATTTAGAATATTATATTCATCTTGGCAGGATACAAATCGGGTTATGCTTGATGATTTTGAGATCCATTGAGATTCTACCACTTGCCATGATTTCAGGTTAGAGCAGCCAATATAGCGAACCTTACCTTGCGTCACTAAATCTTCTAGCGCCCGAAGTGTTTCTTCCATTGGAGTTAATGGATCGTCCTGGTGAAGTTGGTACAGATCAATCCAGTCTGTCTTTAGTCGTGTTAGGCTGTCTTCAACCGCAGACATAATATATCGTCTGGACGCCCCAATCTTGGTACCATCGTCACTCATAGCCATTCCAAATTTTGAAGCTAGGACGATATCTTTGCGTCTTTGGCCTAATATTTCTCCCAATTGCTCTTCTGAGCCACCTCGTGCGCCGTACATATCAGCTGTATCGAATAGGGTTATACCTTTTTCGATCGCTCGATCAACAACCGCTCGAGTTCCCTCTAGATCTAAGCGCATACCGAAATTATTACATCCTAGACCAACGGTTGAAACACGAAGTCCAGAAGTCCCTAAATTTCGGTATTCCATCATTTTTCTCCAGCTAAAAGCTAAAAATATCCCAATTATGGATCAAAGCCAATACCTGTATAGCCCGATTAAGAACATGATAAATTGATTAGCTTAACAATAATGTTCTTGGCAAAAGTAAGTAAGGCAACTATATGAAGGCTATGGAACGTGAGAACCTAGATAGAAACTTCGGCTTCCTACTTCATGATGTTTCTCGTCTTATGAGAACGGTCTTTGACCGTCGGGGGCGTGAAATTGGACTAACGCGATCGCAATGGTGGGTGCTGACAATGTTATACGCCAAAGAGGGCGTTACCCAATCAGAATTGGCGGACTTCATGGATTTGGAGAAACCAACATTGGGGCGTCTTCTTGACCGTATGCAAGAAAAAGAATGGATTGAACGTAGGCCCGATCTTCACGATAGGCGTGTGAATAGATTATTTTTGACAGAGAAGGTTCAAGAAATAATGCGTGCATTAAGGAAGACAGCAGCAGATGTGAGGAAAGATGCTTTAGGGAATATGGCGCCGACAGAACGGGAAGATTTTATAGATACATTAATCAAAATCAAAAATAATCTTTCGAATTTAAATGAATAAGAAATTGAATGGTTCGAATATAGAACTTTTTTAACTGGTCGAAAAATTATTAATAACCAGACAGAGCACCGACAAGTACAATCAATAGGACAAATAAGGCGCAGGTAATGGCAGAAGATCAAGACATGGACACTACTCCCGAAAACGAAACACTTCCGGTTAGGCCCGAGCGGAGATGGGGGAGAACTATCCTAAGAACATTTTTACTCATCGTTATTCCTGCCGCTGCTTTAATAGCTGGTGGTTACTGGTACGAGGCGACTGGGCGCTATATCGAAACAGAGAATGCCTATGTCAAAACTAATGTGATCGCAGTCAGTGCCGACATTGAGGGTCGCGTTACAAAGGTTTTCGTAGATGAAAACCAGAGAGTTGCAAAGGGGGATCTTTTGTTTCGGATGGATCCTAATTCCTACAATATGGCTGTTCGTATGGCCGAGTCCCAGCGTGAGGCTGCGCGTCAAAACATATCCGCCATGCGGGCAGAATATTATCAGATCGTCGCTGAAATTGAAGAGAAAAAAGCCAACGTTGCCTACTATAAAAAAGAAGTGAAAAGACAGCGAAAATTAATAAAAAAATCAATCACGACCCGCTCTAAATTGGATGAGGCGGAGTTTAATTTGACAGCAGCAAAACAAGAAGTGGCAACACGCCGGCAGAAAATTAGGACCGTATTAGCAAAATTAGGCGGCGACCCGGCCCAACGTTTTGAAGAGCACCCCGACTTTATGATGGCTGAAACAGAGCTTTCAATGGCAGAAATGAATTTGGGTTATACCGAAGTCAGAGCTCCAATTGATGGGATTGTAACTCGATTGAAATTAGAGCCGGGTGAATGGGTGGAGTCTGGCGAGCCAGCATTTGGATTAATTTCGGTTGATCGTGTTTGGATAGAAGCTAATTTGAAGGAAACACAGCTGACCCATGTTGAGGTAAATCAAAATGTCACGGTAGAACTTGACGCTTATCCAGATCAAGTTTGGCAAGCTAAAGTGGGGAGTATAAGCCCCGCGACTGGAGCTGAGTTTTCAGTATTGCCGCCGCAAAATGCTTCCGGTAATTGGGTGAAGGTTGTTCAGCGTCTGCCTGTACGTATAGAAATACAACAAAAAGAGGGGCAGCCTAAACTTAGAGCAGGAATGACAGCAACAGTGTCTATAGATACGCTTCACAAAAGAGATTTGTGGGATACTATTAAGTCAAGTTTTCTTTTCATGAAAGATAGTCTGTAAATTTTATAATCATTTAATTGGTTGCTGTCGATTTGTTTAGAATTAAGAAGATAAAAGCCAGCTTCAAATTATGGCAAGATTTTTAAGGGGGTGTCTTTATAGCTTACCCTTTTATCTTTAGAGTAAACTATGGTTAAAACATCTGCTTGCACAATACTTGTTAATATGGATATACAGTATATAGGAAGGTTGAGGTGGACAGGCGCCTCGCCAACTCGGTCAGGTCCGGAAGGAAGCAGCCGTAACGAGTTTTTTCTGGGTCACTTTTCAACCTTCCGCTTACAGTATATGCTTCATACATGAACACAAACTCCAACGATTTAAGTGCCCGAGAATACCGTGTTTTAGCTCGGAAGTATCGCCCTCAGACATTCAATGATTTGATAGGTCAAGAAACTTTGGTCAAAACATTGGCTAACGCGCTTCAATACGGGCGGCTGGCGCATGCGTTTGTTTTAACTGGGGTGCGTGGAATTGGTAAAACAACAACTGCTCGAATAATTGCCAAAGGCTTAAATTGTGTGGGCGCCGATGGCAACGGTGGGCCCACTATCAACCCATGTGGTACATGCAGCAATTGTCTCTCAATAACTGAAGATCGTCATGTAGACATATTGGAAATGGATGCTGCTAGTCGAACTGGCGTCGACGATATACGAGAAATTATAGACGGGGTGCGTTATAAACCGGTTGGTGCTCGTTATAAGATTTATATTATCGATGAAGTGCATATGCTTTCCAAGAATGCTTTTAATGCGCTTCTTAAGACACTTGAAGAACCTCCAGAAAATGTAAAATTTATTTTTGCTACTACTGAAATTCGCAAAGTACCGATAACGGTGCTGTCTCGATGCCAACGTTTTGACCTTCGTCGAATAAGTATAGGGGACCTCATCAGCCTATTTTCTACTATCTGTGAGAAAGAGAATATTCAAGCAGACAGCGAAGCGCTTCGTTTAATCGCGCGAGCCGCCGATGGATCAGCGCGGGATGGGCTTTCCCTTTTAGATCAAGCTATGGCTTTGACTGAAGATCAGATAATCCCAGAGTTAGTGCAAAAAATGTTGGGCCTTGGTGGTAAAAAAGAATTGTTTGATCTTTTTGAGGAGGTTATGCAAGGTAATGTACCCGAAGCTTTATCACGTGTTGTTAATTTGAACGCATTAGGAGCTGATCCGCTTCAAATAGCGCAAGATCTGTTGGAAATCACACATTTGGTTACCAAGTTTAAGGTTGCATCCAAAGTTGTTGGTGAAATGGTAACGGACTTGGAAATTGAAAGAGGAAATTACTTAGCTTCTAAGATTCCAATGGTCCAGTTGGGAAGATGCTGGCAGATGCTATTAAAGGGTATAAGTGAAATTCAGCAGGCAACCTCTCAATTAGCAGCGCTAGAAATGGTTTTAATTCGGCTGGCGTACCTAGTGGAACCAAACAAACCGAGCGAAACTGTGGAAAAATCAAATTTGGATATAAAAAAAAAAGTCAACATAAACCAAATCAATGATCAAGAAACATCCAAACAAGAAATAGCTGTTTTAGAAAACCCATCGAGTGAGTTAAATCATCCTCAGACCCCCGGAAGTTTAACTTTTGCGGATATAGTTGATTTATTTGAGAAAAAAAGAGAGGGATTAATACACTCCAAATTGGTCACACAAGCGAGGCTATTTAGTGTGGCCCCTGGTCGTTTAGAGATGACGAAAACCAAGGAGATAGATGATAAATTTGCAGCTCAGGTATCCAAATTATTAGGGGAATGGACCGGCCAAGATTGGATGGTGTCGGTCGTAGATCGTGAAGGAGACAAAACCATACAGGAAAAAATGTTGGAAAAAGAAAGGTCCATGAAAACTGTTGCTGCGCAAGATCCTCTAGTTGCAAGAATTATTGAAACGTTTCCTGGAGCGACTATAAATACTGTTCGTCCACTTTTAGACAAGGATCTCAATCGGGAATCTGATGCGTAAAAATAACGATGAGTCACATAATAAGGAATAAAATATGAAAAACCTGGGACAAATGATGAAGCAAGTTCAGGAAATGCAAGAAAAAATGCAATCGATGCAAGCGCAAATGGAGGACCTTACTGTTGAGGGGTCCAGCGGTGCAGGAATGATAATGGTTAGCCTCAACGGAAAGGGGGTTGTTCGTGAAGTCAAAATAGATCCCAGTATAGTAGATTCTAACGACGTTGGATTACTAGAGGACTTAATCGCCGCCGCTGTAAATGATGCGCGTTCGAAGGTTGATGATAAAGTTGCTGAGAAAATGCAAGAAGTGAGTGGTGGAATTACTTTGCCACCTGGGTTTAATTTACCATTTTAGGGTGGGGCCGTGGCTAAAACGCTTGGAACTAACGAACTAGACCGCCTAGCCCATTTGCTAGGTAAGCTACCGGGACTGGGGCCTAGATCTTCGGGTCGAGTGGCACTACATCTTCTTAAACAAAAAGAGTCACTAATGTTGCCTTTGGCATCGGCCTTAGCTGATGCAGCTCATAATGTTAGCCGTTGTGAAATATGCGGTAATCTCGACTCAAATAATCCATGTCGAATTTGTACGGATCAGGAAAGAGATAAGAGTATTTGTTGCGTTGTTAAAGAAGTCGGTGACTTGTGGGCTTTAGAGAGATCTGGAGTATATAACGGACAATATCATGTTATGGGGGGGCTTCTCTCTGCTCTAGACGGAATAGGTCCCCAGGAACTAAGATGCGAAAGCTTGGTTAAAAGAGCGTCAGATAAGTCTATGACGGAGATTATTTTGGCCATGGATGCTACTGTGGATGGTCAAACAACAGCTTATTATCTTGTGGAGTTACTATCTGAAAGCGATATTTCCGTTACTTGGTTGGCACGCGGGGTGCCTGTTGGAGGAGAGTTAGGTTACTTGGATGACGGCACTATCGCTCAGGCCCTTAAGGCTAGAAGAAGTATTTAATTAAAGGGCATTATTTTGGGTTATTTAATCAAAAATTGTCTTTTCGCTCTCTCATCGCAGCAAAAACATCTTCTGGTTTAGCGTCAGATAATCCTAGTTCTCCTGCCAAAATAGGGTTGTCGGCGCGCAGAAAAGGGTTTGTATCAAGTTCGTCTACTAGGACCGATGGTATTGTTGGTTGATTTCTCGATCGCATTTCCTCGAACTCTTTAACTCTACTTTGCAATTTAGTATTATTTGGATCTATGCTAATGGCAAATTTTGCATTTGATATAGTGTACTCATGGCCACAATAGATTTTTGCTGTTGAATTAAGAGAACGAAGTTTCAACAACGAATTCCACATCTGTTCCATAGTCCCTTCAAAAACGCGACCACATCCCAGAGCAAAAAGTGTATCCCCACAGAAAAGCGCGTCGGATTCTGCAAACCAAATGGCTATATGACCTCGCGTATGACCTGGTGTTTCAATAACTTGGCCTTTATGCCCACCTACATCGATAATATCCCCCTCAACCACTTGTTCGTCCATTCCGTTAATACGGGCATGCTCTGATTTGGGACCAATTAACTTGGCGTTAAACCGACTGATAAGTTCTTCGTTGCCGGCAATATGGTCGCCGTGATGATGAGTATTCAGCACATGGGTTAAACTCCACCCGTTTTCATCCAGAACTTTTAAAACGGGACCAGCTTCTCCGGGGTCGACTACTATAGTAGTTTGGGTATTGTCGTCTCTTGCTATATAAACGTAATTATCGGACAAGGCTGGAACGAGGGTAACTTGAAGCGGGTTCATGATTATACTCCAGTAGCGCAAACAAACACTGGCCAGAAAGATAACACCCTGTTTCGTATTCCGCTAGGAGCCAGCTGTAATTAACTAGAGAATTTGGTAATTCACATGAAAATTAAACATATAGAGGTAATTGAGTTAGAAATGCCCTTCAGCCGTGGTGTTGAAAAAAAGGGTGACGTGGGTTTTTTAAATTGGGGTAAACTTGATTTTTGCTTGATAAAAGTTGAGACCGAAGATGGTTTTATTGGTTGGGGCGATGCCTTCAGCTTCCAATGCCGACGGTCGGTAGCAGAGGCGGTAAAGCATATGATAGTTCCAAGAGTAATTGGCAGAAATGCCGGCGATGTTGTTCAAATCAATCATGAATTACAGCAAGAACTTCATCTATTTGGGCGATATGGAATTACCATGTTTGCAATTTCGGGTCTTGATATAGCCCTATGGGATATTGCTGGGAAAAGAGCTGGGGTTCCGCTTTATAAGCTACTTGGTGGCTCTACGATAAGATCAATTCCTGCCTATGCCAGTCTATTTAGGTACGAAGATAGCGACCTAGTAGCGGATCGTGTTCGGCATGCAGTGGATTTAGGGTACGAGAGTATAAAATTGCACGAAATCAATATTCCTGAGGTTCATGCTGCTCGAGAAGCAGCGGGTCACGGTGTGCCACTAATGGTTGATGTGAATTGCCCGTGGACACCAGAAGAAGCAAAATCAATGGCCCTTGCATTCAAAGCTTATGATATCCTTTGGTTGGAAGAACCGATTAATCCACCAGAAAATTTTCAGGCACTGTCAAAGTTACGCACAGAAACTGAAATGGCGATAGCTGCAGGAGAGAATGCTTGTACCGCTTTTGAATTTAAGAAAATGATGGAAGCTAATGCGATCGATTACGCGCAACCTAGTGTAACAAAAGTAGGTGGTATCACTGAGTTTCGAAAAATTGCTACCTTGTGTGAATTATATGGAGTTCAACTTATGCCACATTCCCCATATTTTGGTCCTGGATTTCTTGCAACTCTGCACCTCTCACAAGCTATTCCAAATAGTGGTATGATTGAGCGAATTTTTATAGAACCTGAAACAAATCTGTACGGTAATTCGACATATAATCCTGTCAATGGAGCCTTTGGAGCCCCGGGTGGTAATGGATTGGGTTTAGAGCCAGACACAGATGTTTTAAAAACTTATAGAGTTTAATTCACCCCGATTAAGTATTCCGGAAATGTATAACGATGTCATAGATCTAAAAGCTTTTTACAGCTCTAATTTGGGGCAATTGGCCAGGCGTTTAATAACGAAAAAAATAAGAATGGTTTGGCCTGATGTAAGAGGTATGAATGTTATGGGCTTGGGCTATGCTGTCCCATATCTGCGCCCATTTTTGGGCGAAGCAGATCGCTTGTTTGCCGTTATGCCGGCGCAACAAGGTGCTGCAGCATGGCCAGAGGAATATTCTAATTTAACTGTTCTAAGTGACGATGCAGAACTTCCGCTTCAGAGTTCTTCAATAGATCGTATTGTGATGGTCCACAGCGTTGAATGTTCGGAACAACTTCGGGCCATGTTAGAGGAATCATGGAGAGTGCTTACTGGCAATGGACGCTTGCTGGTTATTGTACCCAATCGGCGCGGTTTATGGTCAAGATTTGAACGAACTCCTTTTGGCCATGGGCAGCCATATTCGCGATCGCAATTATCCCGGTTGCTTCGAAATAATATGTTTACAACTGACCAAACTACTCGAGCACTCTTTGTTCCGCCCTATCCATGGCGTATTATACTGCGTTCGGGATATACTCTAGAGGATATTGGGTCGAAATGGCTGCGCCATTTAGGAGGGGTGTTAATTGTGGAAGCGACAAAGCAAATTTATGCTCCAAGTAAAATTAAGCCAATTGTGAATAGAGAGCGAAGATTATTACCAACTGCAGCAAGTCGTATTTCAGTGCTCGGAGAACAGTGTTCTCTGCCTGGTGCTTGTCAACTTAGTTCAATTGAATAAAGTTGCATTAATAGTAGAACAGAATTAATTCTATCTTAATTGAATAGAAAATGTGTCCACCGGAGATTAAACGTGGCATCGTTGAGTGATTTAAGAAATGAGATAGACGAGCTCGATAAGAAGCTACACGATCTTCTTATGCGCCGTGTCGAGATAGGGCGAGAAGTTGCTGAAGCAAAGACCGGCGCAGATTCCGGCCCCAATCTTCGACCTGGCCGTGAAGCACAAATAATCAGAGGGCTTGCCGCTCGAAATAACGGGCCATTATCGATGGGTTCTGTGGTAAGGATATGGCGCGAAATTTTAAGTGCGAATCTTAATCAACAAATAGAAATTAGAGCAGCGACTATCTCATCCGATGTGGACTTCCAAGCCTTAGCAACAGAATATGTTGGCACTGCATCAGAACTGATATACTTCGACAATATTGAAGAAGTTATTCAATGCGTTGCAAAAGGAGATGCGGAGATAGGAATACTCCCTGATCTTAAATTGAGTATTCACGGAAGATGGTGGCCGAAGCTGATAAATTTCCATAAAAATAATAAACTAAATATCATATCGTATTTGCCTGTAGCAACAAGTAGAGCTAAAAAACCAGATGCTTTCATAATCGCAGCACAGGAACCAGAAATATCAGGAAACGATACCTCAGTTTTTATCGTTGACGGAGATACATGTTTAGTACCCGGACGTATAATCGACGAAGAGGGAGATAAGAAACTTATATTTGTTGATGGATATCAACAGAGTTTGGATGCTCCTGCTGGCATTAAATGGGAACGAATTGGCGCTTTTCCGAATCCAATTGTTTAATACAGCGAGACAATAGAATTGAATATGAGGTGCTTATGAATTATCCAACTCCACGACCAACAATAGCCGAAATGGTACGTTATCAGCCTAATTTGAGCGTTAGAAAGTCACAACGCATTATTAGATTGTCGGCTAACGAAGGAGCTTTTGGCCCAAGTCCAAAGGCAAAAGCGGTTTTGACGAATATCGGTGAGAATATGCATTGGTACCCGGAAGAAGAGCCTTTGGCCTTAGCCGAAGCATTAGGAACAAAATATAATCTGGATCCCTCAAAAATGGTTTTTGGATGTGGTTCGGACGAGTTGATTATGTCGATTTGTCAGGCGTTTATAGGCCCTGATGACGAAGCAATTCATTCCGAATACGGTTTTGTTATGTACCCGATGTCTATAAAAGTAGCTGGGGGACGGCCTATATCTGCGCCAGATGTGAATTTTAAAGTGGATATTGATGCTATACTCGAACGTATCACTGATCGCACTCGAGTTGTTTTCCTCGCAAACCCAAACAACCCCACTGGTTCATATCTATCTCGAACAGAAGTAAACAAACTGCATCGTGAATTACCGGATAATGTTTTGTTAGTAATAGACTCGGCTTATGCAGAATTTGTCGTTAGAAACGATTATTCGGATGGATCGGAATTAGTTGATAATTTCGATAATGTCATAATGCTAAGGACGTTCTCGAAGCTCTATGCGATGGCCGGTTTAAGGTTGGGTTGGGGGTATGGACCAGCGCATGTGACTGATGCTCTTCATGTCGTCAAACAACCGTTTGGAGCAAACAGAGCTGCGGTGGAAGCGGCTATTGCAGCTATAGATGATCAAGAGTTTATAGATAAATCAGTCGAGCACAATTTGATTTGGCAGCCCTGGACTGCGGCAGAATTCGAAAAATTAGGTCTTAAGTGTTTACCAAGCGTGACTAACTTTTTAATGGTTAAATTCCCTCAGAAATTGGGTTCTACAGCAGAGGATGCAAGTAAGTATTTATCGGATCGGGGAATTTTAACCCGAGGAATGAGTGGATATGGAGCTCCAGAATACTTGCGTTTATCCATTGGAACTGAAGAAGAAATGCGCACTGTTGTCGATACAGTCGCTGAGTTTTTAGATAAAGTCAGCAGTGACTGATGGGAAAACAGGGCAATAAAAGCGACTTTGTTTTTCAATCAATTACTTTAATTGGAATTGGGTTGATTGGGTCTTCCATCGCACGGGCAGTTAAGAAAAGAAATGATTTAGTTGAAACCGTCATCTTAACAGATGTAAACGCTGAGGTGAGGCAAAAGGCAAAGGAGATAGGCTTAGGAGATCATGTTTTAGATGATGTAACGGTAGCAGTCAAAGATGCGGATTGCGTCATATTGTGTACTCCGATCGGAAATTATGCTGAGATTATGCAAAATATTTCTAATCATCTAAAACCAGGCTGTATTGTGAGCGATGTTGGATCGGTTAAAAGAGCACCAATCGCGGATATGTCTCCCCATATCCCCCAGGGCGTCCACTTAGTTCCTGGGCATCCCATTGCAGGTACAGAACAGTCAGGACCGGAGTCAGGATTTGCAGAACTTTTTGAGGGAAGATATTGGCTGCTGACACCGACCCATGAAACTGCGCGTAATGCTACTCAGAGAATGCGGAATCTTTTCGAAGGTATTGGGGCTATGGTAGAAGAAATGGATCCAGATTATCATGATAAAGTATTGGCAATCACTTCTCATTTACCCCATCTAATTGCCTATACTATTGTCGGGACAGCGGACGACCTAGAAGATCAGACCCAAGCGGATGTGATTCGGTTTTCTGCCAGTGGATTTAGAGATTTTACCAGAATCGCTGGGTCGAACCCTGTAATGTGGAGAGATATTTTTCTAAATAACCGTGAGGCTGTTCTTGAAATGTTACAGAGATTTTCTGAGGATCTTACCGCTTTGCAACGTGCAATTCGTTGGGGAGAGGCGCAAACTTTGGAAGACCTTTTCACTCGGACACGAGAGATTCGACGGGGTGTCATCGACGCTAAGCAGGAAATTCCACCATCACCGGATAAGGCCAGGTAGATTGAATAATGAAAATGATCCTATTTTAAGTTTTCCGTTCTGGGCCGTGATAGGGATCCTAATCATTGTTTTTTCTGGCTGCTGTGTAGTTTTTGATAAAACGAGGATAGCCAAATTCAAGAAATTGGCTTCAGATTTGGTTATTCGACCAGCTTTTTCTTGTTCGTTTAAAAAGGTAGCTAACCCAGAAACATCAATTGTACCTGCGCCAATTGGTTTTAAGTCTGCATCTAATGCTAATGTGCCTTTGACTATCAGTTTATTGGGGGCTCTCTCAAATTGAATTCTTTCGATATCTATCGTTCCACCATTGTCACGCCAGGCAATCAGGTCCTCTAAGGCGAAAGTGCCCGGGTTCCCTCTTAGTTCTATTGCACCCGTTATTCCGTCTAAATCTTTTGGCCAAATTATACTTTCATTGATTATGAAAATGTCATTAATTGTAAACGACATTGAATAGTGAGAGGTTTTTTCCGTTCTTCTTTCTTCATTTGGGAACTTTATTCGTGCCGAGAAATGCTTGCCTAATGCAAATTTATTCCATTGTTTTCTTTTATTTGTAGGGACGAATTGATGAATACCGGAGTTATCAGCGCTGTACTTGACAGTGATGGCGCCGTCGTAGTTTTCCGATACAGATAGTCTACTATTGTCCGATATATTTCTAAACTTTTGGTAATCCCAATTATTTAATAGCCGCCACTCTGTTTTTTGATTTTGGACTATCACACTTTTCTTGAAGAATGGATGGATTGATAAAGTGCTTTTGTTGGTATTAAAACTTACTGTATGAGACAAAAAATTTACTTCTATTTTGGGATTTATTAGATGCCAGGCCAATGAAAATGGAAAGCCGCCGCGTTCCAGGGCCTCATAGCGAATTTTGATTTTTCCATTTTTTACTAATGTGTCGGTTAAGAAAGTTTCTACTTCACTTTTTATCCATTGGCTGGCAATCAGCCATCCCAAACAGTACAAAAATATTGCCGAAACCAAAAATACTAAAACTTTTAACTGCATTTGGGTTTTCATGACAAAGAATTCATCTCTTTTTGTCCGGAGTTTTCTTTAAAACCGTAGGTAAACATCCGCAGAATAAATGAAAAATTTTAGCGGTTACAAATGTTATATCAATATCTTTAATATGCTCACTTACATATTTTTATCCAAGTAAACTCGATCTTAGCATTTAAACAGGGAGATATGTAATGCTCGAAGATCCACCTATTTTAACCGTCAAACGCCCAACTCGTCGACCTACAAGATCTCAAATTGAAGCCTTTAAGGGGGCGATGACAGGAAATATTGCAGATTGCATGGGGGGTAGAGGAGCAATGTCCTCATTTATTAAACCCTTAAATGATACCTATGCAAATATCTGTGGTCCTGCTCTTCCCTGCTTTGCCTATCCAGCAGATAATTTAGGTGTTATGGGCGCGCTTCATTTAGCCTTAGAAGGAGATATAATTATATGCGCGACAGATGCTTATAATAGTACAGCGGTTGTGGGTGATTTAGTATGCGGGATGATGAAAAATAAGGGTGTTGTGGGGTTTGTTACCGATGGTATGGTTCGAGACCAGGTTGGTATTGAAGCACTGAAATTTCCTGTTTTCTGTCAGGGGGTAAATCCAAACTCTCCTGCACGTACTGGACCTGGAAGTGTTGGATTAAGAATTAATTTAGCCGAGATTTCGGTTGAGGCGGGTGATATGGTTGTATGTGACCGCGATGGGGTGGTTATTGTGCCGTTTCTGCAGATTGAGAAGTGTTGGATAAACTTGGGCGATTGAAAACTGCAGAAGCA
>PAQA01000053.1 GCA_002709155.1 Rhodospirillaceae bacterium | reverse complement strand
TCTGCTTCAAATTTTATTGAGTCTTTGGTTTCACTAATACTCCAATCTCGGTCGAATATAAATAATTGTGAGTCGGTTTCAGCTGCTTTTAATTTTATAACTTCGAGTGCTTCCGGATATTGTTTCCCTATGACTGCAGGTTTTTTTTCTTTTAATATGCCAGCTTTCTCAAAAGCTATCTTGGGTAAAGTGTTTCCTAAGTAGTGCTGATGATCCAGAGAAATAGGCGTAATAATCGATAAGATAGGATTATTAATTACATTGGTGGCGTCAAAACGACCACCTAATCCGACCTCTAAAAGAACTAAGTCGGCTTCAAACTTTGAAAAAGCTAGAAAACCTGCTGCAGTTATTATTTCAAAAAATGTTATTGCACTTTCTGCATTAACCTCCTCACATTGTTTTAAAAGATTTACGAGGGTGCTTTCTTTTATTTCCTCATCAGCAATTAGAAATCGCTCCGTTAAATTTACAAGGTGAGGTGAGGTGTAAACATGCGAAGAACGACCAGCTGCGCTTTGGATCGATCGAAGGATAGAGATAGTAGACCCTTTACCGTTTGTCCCTGCGACATGCACAGTTGGGGGTAATTTTTTTTCTGGGTTATCTAACTTGGTCAGTAATCTCTCCAATCTTTCAAGAGAAAGATCAATGACCTTTGGATGCAATAGTTCAAGTCTTTGAATGGTTTTTTCTAATATCATTAAGGTTTTAACCATAAGGCTTTATTTATTTTTTCGATGATCCATCAGAATAGACAAAATGCTTGATATTCTTTCCTTCAGATTGTGTCTATCTACGACCATGTCAATCATCCCATGTTCTAAAAGATATTCAGCAGATTGAAAGTCCTCTGGTAAAGTCTCTCTTATAGTCTCTTGAATTACGCGTTTACCTGCAAATCCAATAATTGCACCTGGCTCAGCAATATGAATATCCCCAAGCATCGCAAATGATGCTGTCACACCACCCGTGGTGGGGTTCGTAAGAACTATAATAAGAGGAAGGCCGGCTTCTTTTACTATTTGTGTAGCTATGACAGTTCTCGGTAACTGCATTAATGAGAGTATTCCTTCTTGCATTCGTGCACCGCCTGAGGCCGGAAAGATAATTAAAGGAGCTTTTTTACTAACTGCTAATTCGGCTGATTTCAAAATTGCATCACCAACTGCTATCCCCATTGATCCGCCCATAAACTCAAACGAAAACACTGCAGCTATAGTTAAATGACCATTAATGTTTCCTTCCGCGATCAATATAGCATCATCCTGTTTTGTATTTGTTCGAGCGTCTTTCAGGCGATCAGAATATTTTCTTAAATCTTTAAACTTTAATGGGTCAGAGTTTTTCTGTTTTTCCAGTTCGATTATGTGAAGCGTGCTTGAGTCAAAGAGAGATTCGAGGCGTGCCCTTGCTGCTAACTTTAGGTGGTAGTTACATTTAGGGCAGACTTGTAAGTTGTCTTCTAATTGTCGATGGAAGATCATTTCACCGCAATTAGGGCATTTAGTCCAAAAATTTTCTGGTACTTCTCTAGGTTGAACTAATGCTTTAATTTTAGGTAGGACGGAATTAGTGATCCAGTTCATCTCACGATACGTTTCTCAAGTTGGTTAGATTATGCTATTTTCTTGTTTCTGACGCCTGCGGCGAGGTCTCGGACTAATGCCAGCACATCAGCCACCGTTTTATCACTTCCTTCTCCATTAGAATCAAGGCTTTGCTCTATGACATTGACTATAGCCGATCCTACGATTGCGGCATCAGAAAATGAGGTTACATCTGCAACATCCTTTCTTGTCTTTATCCCAAATCCAACTGCTATCGGTAAACCGGTGTGTTTTTTTAGCTCTTTTACTGCATTTTGAACATTTTGGGTGGCGATTGATTGAGTTCCTGTAATTCCCATAATAGAGACATAATATATGAAACCCGATGCGTTCTTCAAAATAGTAGGAAGGCGCTCACCATCGCTTGTAGGTGCTGTAAGTCTTATAAAAGGGAGGTTGTATTTCTGGGCAGGTAGACAAAGTTCTCCGTCTTCTTCTGGGGGCAAATCTACTATTATAAGACCATCTACGCCTGCCTTAATAGCTTTGATAAGAAAATTCTTCACTCCAAAGTTATAAATTGGATTATAATATCCCATTAAAACCAATGGAGTTTTAGTGTCGTTTTCTCGGAATTTTTTTACCATTTCGAGTGTTCGTTTGAGTGATCCTCCAGATTTCAAAGCTCGCAGACTGGCAGCTTGAATCGTAGGGCCGTCGGCCATCGGATCTGAAAATGGCATGCCCAGTTCTATCATATCTGCACCAGCTTGTGGCAAGCGCTCTAATATTTCCAAAGAAATCTCAAGGTTGGGATCAGAGGCTGCTATAAATATACCAAGGCCTCCTCTTTTTTCCTTTTTTAGATTTTCAAATAGTAACTTTAGGCGATCTTCATTATATGTTTTCAAAGTAGGTCCATTTCTTCTAGACGTGGTATTACAGCTTCGAGATCCTTATCTCCTCTTCCACACATATTCATTACTATGATATGGTTTTTTGGCAACGAGCTGATAATATTTTTGATGTATGCAAGTGCATGACTAGGTTCGAGAGCTGGGATGATACCTTCCAGTTTTGAGCATAGAGAGAATGCCTCCAACGCTTCATTATCTGTTGCACTGACATACTCTATTCGACCTGTTTCAAATAGCCACGAGTGTTCCGGACCAATTCCCGGGTAATCTAATCCCGCTGATATTGAATGTGCTTCTGTGATTTGACCATCATTATCTTGCAGTAAGTAGGTTCTATTTCCATGCAAAACTCCCGGCCGTCCCCCTGTCAAAGAAGCGGCATGCTGTTTGGTGCTAATTCCAAGTCCAGCAGCCTCTACGCCAATAATTTCGACATCATCATCCAAAAATGGATGGAACAAGCCAATAGCATTCGAACCTCCACCGATACAGGCAACCAGAGTATCTGGCAATTTCCCCTCGGCTTCAAACATTTGTTCTTTTGTTTCTTCTCCGATAATACATTGAAAATCTCTGACCATTTGTGGGTATGGATGCGGTCCCGCAACGGTTCCTATGATGTAAAAATGTGTATCTGCTTTTGAAACCCAATATCTTAGGGCCTCGTTCATAGCGTCTTTTAATGTGGCGGACCCGGACGTCACCGAATGAACTTTTGCTCCTAGTAATCGCATACGGTCGACGTTAGGCTTTTGCCGGATAACATCCTCTGCGCCCATAAATACTTCACACTCTAGATTGAAAAGTGCACAGGCTGTAGCTGTAGCCACACCATGTTGGCCAGCACCAGTTTCTGCAATGATTTTAGTTTTTCCCATTCTTCGCGCAATTAAGGCTTGTCCCATAACATTGTTTATTTTATGGGCGCCGGTATGATTGAGTTCATCTCTTTTAAAATAAAGCTTAGCTCCTTGGAAATAGTCCGTCAGTCTGCTTGCAAAATAAAGTGGGCTAGGCCTTCCTATGTAATGTTTTCGGTAATATTCTAATTCACTCCAAAATATCGGATCAGACTTAGCTGTTTTCCAGGCATTCTCGACATCGAGAACTAATGGCATCAATGTCTCAGCGACGTAGCGTCCTCCAAATATACCAAAATGACCATTCTCATCAGGACCTTCTCGAAGGGTGTTCGGAGCGTTTGTTGTTGGCATTATTTATCCTTAATCACGCAGATGAGTTAAACTTGATTTAGAAAAAATGGGAAATTTATGACATCTGTGTATACTAACTTTCACATAAATTCCTTGATAGATTTCATTAATAATTCAATCTTTTGGGGGCTTTTAACACCGGGTTGGTCTTCCACACCAGAAGATATATCTATTGATCTATTTCCAGTTGTTTTTATTGCTTCCTCCACATTACCAATGTGTATTCCACCTGAAAGAAACCAAGGTTTTCCAATTTTAACTGATCTGAGGAGAGCCCAATCGAAACTTATTCCATTTCCCCCCGGCAACGAATTTTTACTAGTCATTGGAGGCTTAGCGTCGAAAAGAAGGAAATCGCTACAATCATTGTATCGGTGGCTAGATTTAATATCATCAAAATTAGCAACTTTGATAGCCTTCATGATGGGTAATTTGAACTTTTCTTTGATTTCTTGGATTCTGCTGGTTGTTTCGGACCCATGCAGCTGCAAAATATGTGGTGATAAGCTTTGGATGATGTCGTTTATTAAATCATCTCGTGCATCCACTATCACAGCTACCCGCTTAATATGATCTGGTGTTGTAGAGGTTATATATCCAGCCTCTTTTGGTGTTAAAGAGCGTGGGGAAGGTGGATAAAAAATAAAGCCAAGATGAGATGCTCCAGCTTTTACCGCAACTTCGACAGTTTCTTTATTACTTAATCCGCAAATTTTGACATTAAGACTTTTACTCATGTAGGTCTATCCAACTAGGCAAATTTCGACTAACTCTAAGGTCTCTAATAATTAGAGTCAGGAACTTTTTTCTTTTTTTTATAATACTTTAATACGGCGCGACCCCAGCCTATAATATAACCAAAAACGAATCCAGATAGCAAAATTCCTAAACTAAAAATATAAACGGGTATTTCAATTGACCATGGTATTGGCCACAAAGAAATTTCGAGAAATTGTTTATTTGAAACCGAAAATATAATTAAAAAAATAATAAATGGAATAGCAAGTATCCATTTAATAAGTTTATTTAGAAAGAACCTATTATTCTTCATTTATTTCTTTGATCATTTTTGCAACTGCAACATGATTTTCAGACGCAATTTCCCTGAGCCCGTTAATAGCGCCAACGCGATCTTTAGAGGAACGGTTTTGCGACATTTTTAATTTGCCATAAATTTTTTCTATTTGTAACTCTATGCCCACGATTGCCTTCATCATAGAGCGGTATTTAGGAGCTTCAACTTCTTTAGTTGACCATTTAGACTTATTCCCTGTTCTATTTTCTTCGCTATCGGTTAACTTTGTAAGAAGCGGGATGATTTGATCTTCATTTAACAGCGTGGCTCTCCCTTCAGCAAAAACCGCAGAATAATTCCATGTCGGAACTTGATCCAAACTTGAATACCAACGTGGTGAAATATAGGCGTGCGGTCCCGAAAAGATAGCTGTCATTCGGCCTTTTTTTATATCTCGCCAAATCGAATTATTTCTTGCCACGTGGCACCGCAAAGAGCCCAGAGGAAAGTTAGTGCGGTTTAGTGAAAATGGGACGAAGGCAATATTTAGGTTGTCCCCATTGGTGCATATGAGCTGACCAAAATTATATGTATCGATGAAATCGTGTTTTTCTTTTAAGCCATGGAACTCAAAATGTTTTGGTACATAGGTGATTGCCACTCATATCTCCCCAACAATCCTTATTGTTAAGCAACTGCCGATTGGGGCACAGTAAATACTGATTTCCTCTTTTTTTCTATGGGTTTAGCCGCTCCCGAAGCTGCTTGCCTGCTTTAAAAAAAGGAATGCTTTTTTCGATAACCATAACAGAGTCACCGGTCCGAGGATTTCTACCCGTTCGTGCTTCACGTTGTTTAGTTGAGAATGCTCCAAAACCTCTTAATTCAACCCTGTTTCCCTTCTCCAAAGCATGGGTTATTTCTTCGAAAACAGTTGCCACAAGTGTCTCGATATCTCTCTGATATAGATGGGGGTTGGCCTCTGCTAGTTTTAAAATCAACTCTGACTTAGTCATCTATCCTCACCTCGCCCACTCAAGACTTAAACAAAAGATGTATTCTAATTCCTAATCAGCTATTAGTTATAAGGATGCCAGTCTAGGAAAACCCAGTCAAGTTTTGGGAAGTCGTATTAGCTGAAGGCATTATGAGGTCAGTTATCTTCCGGTTTATCGGAGCCAGCTCGCTCCCTTAGTGCTGCCCCAAGGATATCTCCCAAGCTCGCGCCGCTATCCGACGATCCATATTCCTGCATCGCTTTCTTTTCTTCTTCTACTTCTCGTGCTTTGATAGACAGAGTGACTTTGCGATTTTTTTGATCTATTTGCGTCACTTTAGCGTCGACTTTCTCACCAACAGCAAATCGATCAGAACGTTGTTCGGACCTATCTCTTGAAAGTTCAGATTTCCTGATAAATCCCGCCATTCCATCTGCCACTGTTACTTCTATCCCAGTGTCTAAAAGTTTGGTAACCGTAGTTGTTAGAATGATCCCTTTACGAATAGCCGCCGCTCCACTGGTAAATGGGTCTTCGGTTAGTTGTTTTATGCCCAGGGAAATACGTTCCTTTTCTGGGTCTATATCTAGCACTTTGGCTCGTATTACATCGCCCTTATTATAATTGGCAATTGCTTCTTCTCCAGGCTTTTCCCAATCGAGATCAGAAAAATGAGCCATTCCGTCTATTTCTCCATCAAGACCAATGAAAAGACCAAATTCTGTGATATTTTTGATTTCCCCTTCTATTTCTGATCCTACTGGGTGTTGTGCTAAAAATTCGTCCCATGGGTTAGCAAGGCATTGTTTCAAACCCAATGATATTCTTCTCTTAGATGCATCAACATCTAGCACTACTATTTCAACTTCTTGGCTAGTAGATACAATTTTTCCAGGATGTACGTTCTTTTTGGTCCAACTCATTTCGGATACATGAACCAAACCTTCTATTCCGGGTTCTAATTCAACAAATGCCCCATAATCCGTTATATTAGTGACGCGTCCATTGAATTTGGATTCAATCGGAAATTTAGTATCAACTCCCTCCCATGGATCTGACTCTAATTGTTTCATTCCAAGAGATATTCTTTGAGTTTCCGCATTAAATCGGATTACTTGTACGTCAACTGTTTGCCCAATTGTTAAGGCTTCAGACGGGTGATTAATCCGGCGCCAAGCGATATCTGTCACGTGTAATAAACCATCAACGCCGCCAAGATCAACAAATGCACCATAGTCGGTGATATTTTTCACAACACCTTGAAGTGTCTGCCCTTCTTTGAGATTGGCAACTAATTCAGTTCTTGCTTCGGCTCGGCTCTCTTCTAGTACCGCACGCCTCGAAACAACTATATTACCTCTTCTTCTATCCATTTTTAGAATTAGAAAAGGTTGTGGAGTTCCTAATAAGGGGGCTATGTCTCTAACAGGTCTAATATCTACCTGACTACCTGGAAGGAAGGCTGTTGCTCCTGCGAGGTCCACAGTAAATCCGCCCTTAACCCTGCCAAATATAGTGCCATCAACCCTTTCCTGCTTTTCAAATGCCGTTTCTAGCACAACCCAAGCTTCTTCACGTCTGGCTTTCTCGCGGCTGAGCATGGCATCTCCATTACGGTCCTCCATGCGTTCAACATATACTTCAACGAGATCTCCCGGCTTTAAACCATGTTCTTGACCTGGAGATGTGAATTCCCTCAAAGGAACTCGGCCTTCCGATTTAAGCCCTACGTCGATTAATGCAGTATCTCCTTCCAGGGAGACTATTGTCCCTTTTACTACACTACCTTCGATGCTGACGTCATTTCCAAATGATTCGCCTAATAATGCTTCAAACTCATCCAAATCGGTACTTGCCGCAGCTACTTCAGTCATGGAAACTCCTAGGAGGGCTTTATCCTACAATAAAGAAATATTGGGATATTGCCGGTTAGGTGATCTTTTTTATATCGTCTGTTTATCCCAAGTCAAAAACGAACTTCAAAATAATCGCTTAGATATCCGGTTGATCACAGTTAGGTTGCACGTGCCAGCGCAGTTATCCGCGCTGACGGTTTAAATCTCTCGACGCTATATATTTTCGCGCCATTTCGAATGTTTGCTCTGCATCAAGATGAGACGTATCTATTATGATAGCGTCGCTATCTTTCCGCAATGGAGCGTTTTGTCTCGTAGAGTCGCGAGTATCTCGTTCCCGCAAATCCTCCAAGACCCGCGCATATATAGCGGGTTCATCGCTTTGGATCAACTGTTTCCAACGTCTTTTTGCCCTGATCTCAATATTTGCGGTTACAAAAATTTTGGAATCAGCCTCCGGGCAAACTACGGTAGCAATATCGCGGCCATCCAAAATTGTCCCAGATCTCCCATTAGGTGGGTTCTTCGCAAATTTCTGTTGAAAGTCTAGTAATATTAGCCGAACAGCTTTCATGGCTGCTATTTTTGAAGAAGCAATTCCAATTTCAGAGTTGCGTAGCCTTGGCGAATCCATAGACTTATAATCGAGAGAAGCAGCATGATTTGCGGCCTTTTCCTGGTCTTCCAAATTGTCTCCAGCTGTGAGCATTGAAAGCGCCACTGACCTGTATAGTAACCCTGTATCGAGTGGTTCTAAGTTAAAGTGTTGTGCTAATTTTGCTGCCAACGTTCCTTTCCCAGATGCCGAGGTTCCGTCTATTGCAACAATCATTCATCTTAGTCCTTATTTTATGGCCCCGGGAATTGTTAATTTACAACCTATCTGTAGCATTAGTTCGTAAAAATTAGGGAAGCTGGTCTGAATTGTTGTGGAATCGTCGATTTCAATTGGCTTTTCAGAAGCCATCCCAAGCACTAGAAATGACATCGCAATTCGATGATCCATATTGGCCTCAATAAGTGCACCTCCTTTGACTGAACCCCCTCTCCCGTGGACAGTCAAGCTATCAATCGTCTCCTCTACCTTTACACCGCACGCAGCTAACCCCTTCGCAATAGCCCTTAAACGATCACTCTCTTTAACGCGTAATTCTTTTAGGCCGAGCATAATTGTTGTCCCTTCAGCGAACGCCGCGGCTACTGCGAGAATTGGATATTCATCTATCATGCGAGGAGCAATTTCTGCAGGGACTTTAATTCCTTTTAGTGAGCTCGACTTTACTTCGAGGTGAGCAATTTTTTCCCCCTCGGGATTGTCACAGCAATCTATTTTGATATTCGCCCCCATTTTTATCAAAATTTCAAAAAGTCCAAATCTCAGTGAGTTGCCACACACATTCCTCAATTTGATATGAGAACCTTTGGTAATTAATGCTGCCACGGCTGGGAAAGCTGCAGATGATGGATCAGCGGGGACGTGGATCGTTTTTGCTTGGAGTTCCGGCTGGCCGATTATTGAAATTTCCCTTCCGCCTTTATTAAACGGTTTGATATTTATTTGTGCTCCAAATTGCTTAAGCATGATTTCCGTATGATCTCGTGTGGGTTCCGGCTCTAGAATTGTTGTTTTTCCAGCTGCTCCCAAAGCAGCAAGTAATATGGCGGATTTAACCTGCGCTGAAGCGACTGGCAATTCATATTGAATAGGTAAAAGATGTTTTGGACCACTGCAAACTATCGGCAGACAACCGTCGGACCTATCAACGAATCTTGCTCCCATAATCTCTAGCGGAGTAGTAACACGACGCATTGGGCGTCTGGAAAGTGAGTTGTCTCCGATGAAAAAGGCGTTAATAGGGTTCCCGGCAGCGAGACCTAGCAGAAGCCTTACACCCGTTCCGGAGTTACCCAGATAAAGAGCATTTTTGGGTTCATCAAGCCCTCCAACGCCTCTGCCATGAATACTCCATTGTTGTTCATCTAATTTTTTTATAATCACTCCAAATTCGCGCATAGCAGCGATGGTATGCAAAACGTCTTCGCTTTCCAGAAGGCCATTCACAATCGTTTCACCTACGGCTAATCCCCCTAATATAACTGACCTATGAGAGATCGACTTGTCTCCAGGCACCTTAATACTGCCATTTAAGGACGACGAATTGTGAGCTTTAAGATTAAACATGCAGACATTCTCAGATATTTTAAAACTTGCCACTAGGCAAGTTTTGAAGTTGTAAATTGCAGAACGCGAAATAGTAGTTGGTTAACGCTCTTTATCATAAAAATTGTCAAAAGTCCGGTGAAATCCTTCCGATTAATGCTTTAAAATAGGTTAAAGATGATTTAATCTTTGACATCTAGCTAGATAATAGATATTTCCCCGCCAAATGATGTGTTAGGGGTAAGTTTCTTGGAGGATCGGAATTGGGCAAAATAAAGCGGGGGATAAAGCGAATATGCCAAGGCTGTGGTACGCTTTACTATGATTTAGACAAAGATCCAATCATTTGCCCAAAGTGTGGAGTGGAGTTTGACCCAGAGGCTATTCTGAAAAGCAGAAGAACGAGGCCCTTAGTTCCTGATAATAAGGAAAACCAACAATCTAATGACGAAGCAACAGATAACCCGGGCGATATTGATGAGGTTGAAACAACCATAGAGGACGAGGAAGCGGATGACGTTGGTGATATTTTGCCCGACGTCGACGTTGATGGTGAAGATGAGGTTGCAGTCGTTCCTGATGACGAAGATATTTTGGACAACGAAGAAGTTTTAGGTGATGGGGAAGAGTTAGAAGACGATTTGGAAGTTGAAGAAGATATGTTGAAACTTGACGAATAAAAAAAGGGGCCATAGCTCAGCTGGGAGAGCGCTACAATGGCATTGTAGAGGTCAGCGGTTCGATCCCGCTTGGCTCCACCATAAAAGCCCCCAATTGTCTGGGGGTTTTTTTTGTAAATCATAGATCTGAAGGGGAATGCTAAAATTTTGTGTTTTTGCAAGCTATCCTGGAGGAATATCCATCTATTCTTTCAGGAGCGCTATTTTGGTTCTGTAATGATGGCAAATAGGGATGTTCGGTATTAGTAATATTAGAATAATTGCACAACGAGAACTCAAAAGTTATCTCTCGACGCCAATTGGATATATTTTTGCATCAATTTTTTTGGCGATATCAACTGGTTTAAGTTTTCATTTTGGTAATTTTTTTGACCGTGGAATAGCAGATCTGGAATCATTTTTTCAATATCACCCTTGGCTTTATTTACTGTTAATGCCGGCAATAGCAATGCGACTATGGGCGGAAGAGCAGAAAACCGGCACGTTTGAATTATTAGTAACGTTACCCATATCCCTCGGTGAGGCAGTGATTGGAAAATTCATAGCAGCGTGGGTTTTTTCTGGAGGAGTATTGGCGCTCTCTTTCCCATTATGGATGACAGTGAACTATCTAGGAAATCCAGATAACGGAATTATTATATCTAGTTACTTTGCAAGTTGGATGATGGCAGGTAGCTTTTTGTCCCTGAGTTCATGTGCTTCTGCTTTGACAAATAATCAAGTAATAGCCTTCATTACAGGGGTCACAATTTGTTTTTGTTTCATGATGACGGGTGTTGATATCATTCAATCGGCCTTTAAAGGATGGGCTCCTTTTTGGGTTACTAATACAATTGGAAATCTAAGTATCATGAAAAACTTTGATTCTATTTCTTCAGGAGTAATTGATATTCGTAGTCTTAGCTACTTTTTCTTGTTAATAACTACGGCTGTCCTCGTGAATATAAAAATTCTAGAACTTAAAAAGGCCTAGATGTGCTGATGCGCAATCCTCTCACAGTAAGGCATGCCCGTGAATGCTGGTGCAGAATGGTCCTATATTTCATCTGTTTTATCTGTGCTAACATTTGGATTGACTCTAATTTTACTAATAGCAGGATAGACTTGACTGCAGACAAAATTTATACGATCTCCGACGCTACGAATGATGTTTTAAAAGGAATAAAAGAACCGATAAAATTGAGGTTTTATGCGAGTGAGCGACTGGAGGATATGGGGCCAGATTACGTTAGTCTTAAAAAAAGAATAAACGATTTATTAAAAGTGTATACCGAAAATTCAAGTGGGTTAATTGTTGTTGAAACCTTGAACCCGCGAAGATTCTCAGTAGAAGAAGATTTAGCAGTTTCTGATGGTGTGCAAAGTGTCCCCAATGTGATTGATGGCAGCGAGATTTTTTTGGGGTTAGCGGGCCGAAATAGTACAAATGGCCGTTATGCAATATCACATTTTGGACCAGAACGTGAGGCGTTCCTTGAATACGATCTAACCAGGCTAATTTATGATTTGTCGAATGCAAAAAAACGAACCGTCGCGATCTATGGTGATTTGCCCCTAAATGGAGATAAAACCCAGAGAATACAACCATGGACGATAATTGACGCTATTGAACGGTTTTATGAAACTCAAACTTTATTTGGTACAATTGAAAAATTCAGTGATGAAATAGATGTACTTCTATTGGCTGAACCTAGCGAAATCGATCAGACAACTCTTTATGCTGTAGATCAATTTGTGATGCGTGGTGGGCGAATATTAGCATTCATTGATCCATTTGCTGAGGCCATGAACGTTTCGAGTGGTAACGGGCCACAGCCGCCTCGAAAGACCAGCATAGAGACGATGAAACCACTATTGAAATCTTGGGGAATGGAAATTGCTGAACGCCGTGTTATTGGCGATTTAGAGGGAGCCTTGAAAGTCCAAATGACAAAGGATAATCGTATATTAGCGACGGAATATCCTGCATGGTTTGATGTAAGAAAAGATAATTTTTCACAAAACGACATTGTGACCAGTAATCTGACTAATTTGAGTTTCAGGACTGCCGGTTATATCAAAAATCTTAAGAATTCGCGCGTAACTATAGAGCCTCTGGTTTGGAGCAGCACAAAAGCAGGTATCATAGACGTGTCACAGGTAGAGTATGCTCCTGATCCCACGATAATCTTATCTGAATTAAAAGCTCAAGGACAGAAGTTTACCTTGGTTGGAAGAGTGGAGGGGGCGTTTAATACTGCTTTTGTAAAAGGTGCGCCCAAAAGTTTAACTAATACAGACGTGACGGATAAACACACGGAAAAAAGTGCAAAATCAGCAGCTATAATTATTGTTGCTGACTCTGACTTTTTGAGCGATCCAACTTGGATTGAGACTAGTAATATTGGAGGTCAAGAATTGAAGGTGCCATTTTCAAATAATGGCGACCTAGTTCTGAATGCGTTAGACTATCTAACTGGCTCAAGCGCGATGATGGGTCTTCGTGGACGCGGTATATCAAAAAGGCGTTTTGATATTATCGATGAGATGGAAAGTGAAGCCGAAAAAAATTATCGTTCAAAGGAACGAGCTTTGATTTCCCAGATAAAGAAGAATGAGGCTATTATCGCAAAGATACAAAAAACAGAACTTAAAAAAGGAGTTACGTTTACCAAAAGACAGCAGCAAGAAATAGATCAGGCAAGAGACGAAATGTTTATCCTAAGAACGGAACTGCGAAACGTACAATTCTCACTACGAGAAGACATAGAAGGGTTAAAGTCACTTTTATCGACAATTAATATTTGGCTTATGCCGGGTTTGATAGGACTGCTCGTAATTATTCTAATATTTTTGCGCACTCAAAGAGAGAGACGGTTTTTCTTGAGGGAATCATAATGTCACGTTCATTTATTTGTTTGTTGTCAGTGACTATAATCTTAATGGTAGCGGCTAGCCACTCGATATTATTTGGTAACCATTTCCATCAACAGATTATTCAACCAAAGGTAGCTTTTCCATTATTGAATTCTGATCCAGAGACGGTATCTAAAGTTATTTACACTAATTCTTTAGGTGAGTTTACATTTTACCGTAATTCAGAATTGCAATGGGTGGCAGAGAGTAAATATGATTATCCGGTTTCACCAAAATTAATTGGTCGCATTGCTACTCAACTGGCAGATATGAAGCTTATTGAGAAAAAAACACGTCTCCCCGAGAGGTATCCACAAATTGGTTTAGAAGAGCCCAAAAGTAAAAATGCAAATTCCGCTGCTATTAGGTTGGAAAACCATATCGGTGAGGTGTTAGCAGAAACTATTCTCGGAGCACAAACTCAATACAAAACGGCCTTATCCAATAAAGGAACGTTTATTCGAACTGTAAATCAAGCACAAACGTGGTTAGCAAGCGGAACTGTTGACTTGCCCTACAACCCCATCAACTGGCTAGATCGACGGATAATTAATATTGAGCCCGAAGCGATAAAAAAAATGGTGCTTTTGCACTTAGATTCGGGGTCCTTCATGATCGCTCGAGATAATCCAAATGAAAAGTTTTCAGCTTTGACTTCTCGAGGATTGACAGAATTACAAGAGGAATTGGAAAAAACATTTACCAGCAGTGTTTCAAAATTAACATTTGATGATGTGTTTCCTAGGAATGAACGAGGGGCATCATCTATTGGGTTTGAAATCGTAATTTCGACATTTTCTGGTCTGGAAATAAAGTTGAAATTATGGAAGAGCGATCAGATCTGGTTAGTAACATTAACTAGCAAGGTAGACCAAGTAGTAGTTGATGGAAACTCTAAATTAAGATCGGATAAACTTAATGAACGGTTTCACGGTTGGGATTTTCAGATTGCTAAATGGAAGGCAGAAAAATTTTTAACCATGTTACATGCCGCGCCGTAGAGCCTGGATGAACCGTTTTGATGGGAAAACTCATTTCAGGTTGATATGATAAAAACAATAATCTCACCAATGCTTATTGCATTGGATCAAGCAAAAATCGCTTTCGATACTGAAGAGGTGCCGGTTGGTGCGGTCATCATAGAGTCACAAACGGGGAAGATTATTTCGAAGGCTCATAATAAAGTAGAGCAGTTGAAGGATCCAACAGCCCATGCTGAAATTCTGGCTATTCGTTCAGCAGCGTATCAATTAGCTAACGCTAGATTGACTGATGTAGAGCTTTTTGTAACTTTGGAGCCATGTGCGATGTGTGCGCACGCTATCTCATTAGCGAGAATTAAAAAATTAGTTTTTGGTGCTTATGACTCTAAAAACGGTGGCGTAGAACATGGGGCCCGTATTTTTTCAAATCCTGCTTGTAATCATGTCCCAGAAATCATCGGCGGAGTATACGAGACTGCAGCAGGCGATATTCTGAGAAAGTTTTTTCAACAACGCCGTAAAAACACGTAATCATAGCTACAGAAATAGTCTAATAACTATACGTTAACCATGCGTTACCTATGTCTACCACGGCGTTTTTGTCTTCTGAATTCATTAGATGAGTTTGATTTTCGTGGGTCTGGAAATGAAATGATTTCTTGTAGCTTTGTATAAGGCGCAATTTTGTGCGGTATAGCCATTGCGTTGACAAAATGATTTTGAAACATCGGTTCAACCGCAGTTTCTACTTTTTCAATTCGTTTAACAGTATTCTCAATTTCTTTTCTGGAGTGTTTATTGAGAAGAGCAATTCGTGCCCCAGTGCCAGCTGCATTACCCGCTGAGTGTACTCTCTGGAGATTGCAATCAGGGATCATACCTAAAACCATGGCATATTTGGTATCAATGTAACTACCAAATGCACCTACTAAAATGACTTCATCAATAGTATCTATTCCAATTTTATCCATTAAAAGTTGAAAACTTGCATGAAGGGCGGCTTTCGCTAGTTGTATTGCTCTGATGTCATTTTGAGTAATCGAGATAGTTTCAGTTAATTTGTATGAATAAGTGCGACCATCGCGAAAAACTTTATCATTCTGCTGTGCTAATGTCCCATCAATGACCCCATCGGGCGATATTACCCCTGCTAGATACAGTTCAGCAACAGCCTCTATAATTCCAGAGCCACAAATTCCCGTAATACCTAAAGACTTGGCTTTTTCATCGAAGCATTTATCTGTTGACCAAAATTCACAGCCAATTATTTTATAGCTCGGTTCTAATGTCTGTCTGTCTATGCGTATGCGTTCTATTGCCCCTGGTGCGGCTCTTTGACCGCATGAAATCTGGGCTCCTTCGAAAGCAGGTCCCGTAGGACAAGAACAGGCTAAAACTTGATCGCAATTACCAAGAATAATTTCGGCATTTGTCCCAATATCAATAATTAATGTCATTTCTTTAGTCGTCATTGGGTTATATGCAAGAATAACGGCGGCAGTATCCGCTCCGACATGTCCCGCTATACACGGCAGTATGTAAACTGTTGCGGATGGATTAAAATAAAGATCCAGTTCTTCTGCAGTTGTATCTATTGCTTCATCGGTAGCTAATGCAAATGGAGCCCCTCCTAATTCCGTTGGATCAATTCCCAGTAAAAGATGATGCATAATAGGATTTCCTACTAACACAACATCCATAATATTACTTGGGTCACTACCTATCTCATTGGTGGTCTGTGCTGCTAAATAGTTAATTGCTGTGCGAACCTCGTGCGCCATATTCACAGTGTGGTCTGGATTCATCATCAAATATGAAACGCGGCTCATTAAATCTTCACCAAATCTAATTTGGGGGTTCATTGTTCCAGATGAAGCAATCACTTCACCAGTTTTAAGGTTGCAAAGTTGAGCGGATAAAGTAGTGGACCCTACATCAACAGCTAGTCCAAACATTGCTTTTTTATATTCTGGCCAGATACCATTAACAAAGTGCCCGGCATGAACGGCTACAGTGACTTGCCATAAGCCTGCTCTTAAAACTTTTTGAAGCTCGCGCAGTACCGATATAGAACAGGTGATCGAGTGTTCTTTTGAAAAAGAAGCACTATGCTGCTCTTTTAGACTTTGACACAATCTCTCAAAATCACCCGAGGGGTCATGCATATTGGGCTGTTGTACTTTTATGGAAAATAGTTCTAATTGAGGTGCTAACTCTATATTATAGGGCTCGACTTCTTTCCTAATGAGTTGCCTATGCACTTGGCTCTCCTCCGGAACGTCTATTAGGGTATTACCAAGTATTTGCGTATTACAGCCCAGGCGGCGGCCAATTTTCAGGTTCTTTTTTTCACCATAATGTAATTCGGCCTTGCTCGGTGAACTTAAGTTTCCCTGCATTGACGTAATTTGATGTTTAGCAAATTTTCCAAACGTAGGTTGCACCTGACATCGGCCGCACATGGCTCTCCCGCCACAAACGCTATCAAGATCAACATTTAATTGGCGGGCTGCATCCAAAATAGAGGTGCCGTATTCAACGTCCCCCCGTTTTCCTGAAGGAGTAAAAATAACTGAAACCTTTGAGGGTTCTTTCGTATTATTTTCTGCGCTTGCGTCCCTCTTTATCATCTTAGGCTCTTTTTCTGCGTCTAGATCTTCGGGGTTGATTTTCTTCAACTCCCAAGCTTGGGGACGGCTGCCGAAAGCGTCTAATCCAATTTCGACACTCAGGATCATTTCCCATCATTATACTCGCACCATAAATTGCCGTCATTTCCTCCAAGTGTAATGGGTTCATGATAGCAGAAGTCATACCAGCTCCAATACCCATAGATAAGAAAGAGGCATTCAAATTATGCCGATTAGGGAGGCCAAAAGAAATGTTGGATGCCCCACAGGTGGTATTAACGCCTAATTCTTCTCTCAGCCTTCGAATTAATTGGAATGCAGTGATCCCGGCGCGATTTATAGCCCCTACAGGCATTATTAAAGGATCAACCACCACATCATTGGCTTTGATACCAAAATCCTGGGCACGCTCTACTATTTTCTTTGCAACATTGAACCGTTCATCAGGATCTTCGGATATCCCAGTTTCATCATTTGAAATAGCTACAACAGCGGCATCATACTTTTTTATTAAGGGAAGAACCGCTTCGAGCCTATCCTCTTCCCCTGTTACAGAATTAACCAGTGCTTTTCCCTGATAGGTTTCTAAACCGGCCTTTAATGCAGCTACGATTGAGCTATCAATCGAAAGTGGTACATCAGTGATGGATTGTACAGTTTTGATAGCGGTTGACAAAATTGCTGGTTCATCAGCTAATGGGATGCCTGCATTAACATCCAGCATCGTTGCGCCGGCCTCTACTTGCGCAACGGCATCTGCTTCTACCCTACTGAAGTCTCCCTGCGTCATCTCTGCTGCAAGTAATTTACGTCCAGTCGGATTGATACGTTCGCCAATCACGCAAAACGGTTGATCAAAACCTATCGTCACTTCTTTTGATGCAGAACACAATTTGGTGAGAGCCATGGCGATAACCTTTTATAAAAATGGAATACGAATCATTTCGTTTCGCGAACTTTTTAGTAATCGATATATGTGTTGAATCCTTTAGTTGGTTTCATTTCAATTTGTTCATTGACAACGGAGTTGGCCCAAGCAGCCGTTTTCGCAAGTCCGCCAAAAGGATAGAAATGGACTCTCTTTATAAGTGAGTCCGGGGCTATTGCGATGCGCGACGTGAGGTCAGTTATAACAATATCAGGTTCTTGGGTCATAACCAGTTTAGCCAAGTTCTTGGTTTGTCGAGTTAACACCCTCATAGAGGGACCGATACCTGACATTTGTGCAAATTTTAATAATGTTTTAAGGGTTGCTAATCCGGGTAAGCCTATGTGTATTGGCAGTGTATTTCCTAACTTTTTTATGCGTGCTTCCCAATCCAAAATTACTGATGCTTCAAAACAAAACTGCGTTGCAATATATACTTCAATATCCGTATTTCGGGCCCAAGCATTTTTATCATTTAAAGCCGCGTCAATATCGGAATTCGATATGTCGGGTGAGCCCTCAGGGTGTCCAGCAATCCCAATTTTTTTTATAGAGTATTTCTCTAATAAACCAGATTCGAGAATTTGCATCGTGCTATGGTATGGTCCTAATGGACTATCTAAACCACCTGCAATGATTAGAACCTCTTCAACATTTGCGAGGGATGTTAAATCATCGAGAGATTGCTCCAATGCTTTCGAACTTTCGAAATTACGGGCGGCTAAATGGGGAATAGGTTTAAAGCCTTCTCCATGTATTCTCCTTGAGACCCGGATTGTATCTGTAAAACTTGATCCTGGCAGAAATGTAACGTTTATCGATGTGCCGGGGACAAGATGATCAGCGAAAGCTTCTACCCTATCAGCTGAAGCCGGTGTTACTTCAATTGAGAAATCAGAAACCAGTGATGCTATTTCCTTTTTTGTGACACTCATGGCAACCCGCCTAAACCATTTAGTTGATTTCTCTACGCCCCTTGTCTTATAAACTACTATTCAAACTCGTTAATTGATGTGTCGTCAACGTCAATAGTAATCTTAAAAGCGACACTTTATATAAAAATTGATTAGAAGCAGCTGAAATTCGAAAACAAAAAGCTGATTCAAATTCTTGGGTTGTAAAAGGAAAGTGAGATGACAAAAGAAGTAGTCATAGCAGGAGGAAAGCGGACACCGTTTGGAGATTTTGGAAAGTCGCTTAAAGATATCCCTTTATCTTCGCTTGCCACGCACGCAGCTAAAGCAAGTGTTGATGACGCAGGAATACAGGCAGCAGATGTTGATCATATTGTATGGGGTAATGTGCTACCGGTAGACCCAGACGGTTACTACGTGGGCAGGGTTGCGGGGCTCAATATAGGGATGCCGGAGAATAGTTGCGCTTTACAGGTAAACCGAGCCTGTGGATCTGGAACCCAAGCAATCATAACAGCAGCTCAACAAATTCTGACAGGTCACGGAGAGATAGCGCTCGCCGGAGGTGGGGAAAATTTTTCGAGGGGCGGTTTTGTTAATCAAAAAATGCGCTGGGGTGTTATCAGAGGTTCACAGGCTTTTGAGGACTCGGTTGAGTGGGCATATAATGACCCGTTTGGTCACGGTTTAATGGGCGTGACGGCGGAAAATCTAGCGGATGATTATCAATATCAACGGGATCAAATGGATGAATGGAGTTTGATGAGTCAGCAAAGAGCGGGGACGGCTATGGACTCTGGTTTTCTATCACGCCAGATAGCACCAATAGAAGTTCCAGAAGGACGGAAAAATACTCGACTTATGGAGCATGATGAATTCCCAAGACCTGACGTCTCGATTGACAAGCTAGGAATGTTGAAACCAGTATTTCGCAAAGATGGAAAAGTGACACCAGGTAATTCGAGTGGTGTTACGGATGGCGCTGCCTTTGTTGTTGTGGGCGACAGAGGCGCTCTAGAGTCAAGAGGGGCCAAACCATTAGTTAGATTGGTAGACTGGACGATAGTTGGTGTGGAACCCCGAATAATGGGTTGTGGGCCGGTGCCAGCAATTAAAGCTCTATGGGAAAAAAGAGGCTTGAAGCCATCAGATGTTGATTATTATGAAATAAACGAGGCTTTTGCAGTGGTTAATCTTCACGCTGAGAAGGAACTTGGCGTTAGTCGTGAAGTAACAAATTGTTATGGTGGTGGTATTTCTATTGGACACCCACCGGGCGCTACTGGTGTTAGAATGACACTCACCGCAATCCATCACCTAATTGATACTAACCAGCGTTATGCTATCATAAGTATGTGCATGGGAGCAGGACAGGGCATGGCTGTTTTAATTGAGAATTTAAAGCGATAGGTCGAGGGAATATTTTGTCCGGTCCTTATGATTTACAAAACAAGGTAGTTTTAGTTACGGGTGCCTCACAAGGGTTAGGTAGACAATTTGCTGAAATATTATCTGCTAACGGTGCCCGTGTAGCACTAGCAGCTCGGCAAGTTTCAAAAATCACCTCTTTGAAAGAAGACTTGGAGAACAAAGGTGGTAAAGCTTGTGCAGTAGAAATGGATGTTCTGGATCAACAAAGCATTAGTAATTGTGTTGATATTGTAGAACGTGATCTTGGGCCTATCGACGTCTTGGTCAATAACGCTGGTGTGGCAATTAATAAATTTTTCCTAGATGTTACCGAAGAGGAATATGATTCAGTTCTTGGAACAAATTTGAAAGGATGTTTTTTTTGTGCTCAGGCGGTTGCAAAAAAAATGGTTAACCGAAAAAGTGGTTCCATAATAAATATATCCTCGGTTTTAGGCACACGACCTATTGGAACACTCACCACTTACTGTGCCTCAAAAGGTGGACTGAATCAACTTACAGCTACTATGGCTCTGGAGCTTGCAAGAAGTGGTATTCGAGTGAATGCAATAGCTCCCGGGTATATCGAAACGCCAATGAATAGGGATTTTTTTAAAACTGGGCCTGGAGAGGCGTTAATCAATTCTGTTCCCCAGCGTAGATTGGGACAACTAGAGGATCTCGACGGAACGATACTATTGCTTGCATCGGACGCCTCAAAATTTATTACAGGCACCGTTATAACAGTTGATGGTGGTTTTACTGTGCGTTGAAATGGTTGAATAACCACCCGCTTGTTGCTTTTGGTTTTTCTTCAATAACATAATGTCCACAATCAATTTCCCCACCGGAAAGAGGACCGGAGACATAGTTTCTCCATATTGGTAACAAGTCACCATAAACCTTTCCTGTATGACTGTCCTTCCCCCATATTGAAAGAGTTGGGCATTGGACTTTTTTGTTGGATAAAAAGTCTTTTGTATCCATGTCTAAGTCAGAGGTTGCACAAGCCCTATAATCCTCACAAGATCCACAAATAGTCTTCCAATTGAAACATCTTACGTACTCAGCCAAAGCCTCTTTTGAGAAGGGGGTGAGACCCTTGCCGGGTTTGGATATTTTTTTCTCAATATAATATTCTGGAGAAACGCCAGCCATGAGACGTTCAGGCATATCATGGGGTTGCATCATAAAAAGCCAGTGCCATGAGGAGTCCGCCCAGCTTTTAGATGTGTGGTTCCAGATATGATGACTCGGTAAAATATCAATAACAGCTAACTTTAATATTTTTTTTGGATGATCAAGAGCCATACGATGTGCTGTCCGTGCTCCACGGTCGTGTCCTGCTACATAAAATTTTTCATGTCCCAATATTTCCATCACATCAATAAGATCCTGAGACATTGCGCGAAATGAATAATTGATACTATCAACGCCTCCGTCTTTTGGACCCTCTGAGTCACCGTATCCGCGCAGATCTACACAAATTAATTCAAAATGATCCTGCAAATCCGGTGCTACTTTATGCCATGAGACATGTGTCAGTGGGTTGCCATGGATGAGCAAAAGTGGTGGCCCATTACCTCCGCGGCGGAGATTTATGTGCGCGCTTGAAAACCCTTTATCAGGTGTTTTGATTTTTCTAACCTCGAACCCTTCGAACACTGTGTACTCCAGAAAATATGAATATTATAATGGGCGATGGAAAGATTTGAATTAAACATCTTCCTTATTTAGTGCATCTTGTTGTCGTTTTTTATAAATCAAATATAAATTCCTTGAATAAATAAGTATCCCTGTACCTTGCCCTAGCATTATAACTGGGTCCTTTTTAGAAAATGCATAGATGAATAATGTGATGCCACCAAGCAAGCTGAAATACCAAAAAGGTAGTGGTATTACGCTTTCTTTTTTCTTTTCACTCACAACCCACTGAATAAGAAAGCGGGCGCTAAATAGCCCTTGGCCAATAAACCCAATAAGCAGAAGTATAGCTTCGCTGGTTTTAATTCCACCAGGAAAGAACCAGGTTAAGATGAAATCCATTCAGATCATTCCTTGCTTTTTAGATTACTCGGGGACCGTTTTATAAGCCACATCACACCTATCAGGTCTGGGATGCCAACTAGAAGGCGATCGATATTTGCATATTTTGATTGACCATAGGCACGATGCCGATGATTTACGGGAACCACTTCTACTCTGCAGTTCTCTCTTTTAGCGAGCGCAGGTAAAAAACGATGCATATGATCAAAATAGGGTAGACGAAGAAATAAAGCACGATCGTATAGTTTCAGCGAGCACCCTGTATCTGGATTATTATCTTTTAGTAGAATACGGCGGATAGCATTAGCAGCTCTTGAAGCTTTTCGTTTGGCCCAGGTGTCTTTTCGGTTCACTCTGTGTCCGGTTACCATCAAAAATTCTGAATCAGATAAGCTTTTATGACGTTCCAGCAATTGAGGGATATCTGCCGGGTCATTCTGGCCATCACCATCCAAGGTCACAATTAAAGACCCTTTTGCAGCAAGCACTCCCGTTCTCAATCCGGCACTTTGGCCTGACCGCTTACTGTGCGTGACGGCTCTTATGAAGGGGAATGAAGCTTTCAATTTAGTCAATATGGCCAAACTATCATCGGTGCTGGCATCGTTTATGAAAATTACCTCAAAATCACAGACTCCAACTAAGGCAGTGTGAATTTCCTCTACCAGGGATGTGACATTATCCCTCTCATTAAAAATAGGAATAACAACCGATAGCAAAAGGGAAGTGCCCATTTGTGACGCCTTGATCTCTAAATGACATGATATTATAGATATACTTAAGATATATCTACAGCTGACTTAACGTTTATTTGAGAGTTTAAACACTGTTAAAATATATTTCTTTTATCAAAATAATGGCGTTTTACTAGAATGGCAGTGGCCATTCCAAGATAAGCCCCAAAAAGCACATCACTAGGATAATGTGCAATTAATACCACTCGACTGATCCCAACTAAAACAGCAAGAGGCACTAGAAAAATACCTAAACGCGGATATAAGAGAGTTAATCCTATAGCTATAGCGAATATAGTTTGTGTATGACCAGAGGGAAAAGAATTATGGGCTATGTTGAAGTTTAAAGGATTGACCCCGTACCAATTTTCAGAGAAAAGATATCGGGGTCGATATCGACCTAATACAACTTTAATAATGTGGTGAATTACGCCTGATAGCAACCAGGCGGAGGTTACAAAAGCTAACTGTAACAAATAAACTTTAAGCTGACGGTGATAAGCAATTAAATATTGTGTGCTACGAATGTAGGCGCAAAATGTAATCCCAGCAGCAGCCAACAATAACCAAAATGTTGCATCTCCTGCATTTGTAATTTTTCTAAAGATATCAGTGTAAAAATATTGTGAATTATTTTTGATGAAAATAATTACATCTCGATCAACTTCAATTCCTAAAAGTGCGCACATGAATGCCGTGATAACCAGGACTATGCCTAGTGGGGGTTGTTTAATAAAAGTCCAAAAAAAATATAGGTGTCTCATTTTAACACTATCTGAGTTGGCGTCTTGTATTTATTAATTTTGGACATTCTTCACCACTAGTAAATTTAAAATTAAGTTTCTGCCCTTAGAGTAATTGAAGCTATTAAAGGTTTCGATCAGTTCCGTAGTAATGCCTGCCTTGGTAGTAGCTGAGTAAAAATCTTCTAGCTTAGAATGACTAACTAATACTAGACTGTTGGGTTCATCTTTTAATCTTTTGACGCCGTCATTAATGTTGGCTAAGTAAGTATTTGTTCCATT